>CALJRW010000130.1 GCA_937976335.1 uncultured bacterium
AAACAACCTTCAGAAGAAGAAATTGTAACTCAGAAACTTTATCTATGGAAGCTTACAGAGGATACAGTTATTGTTTCATATGAGAGGAACAGTAAGATTCAGTCTTCAAGAGAGATAAGTACTAAGTTAGATATGTTAGAAATTTTAGAAAATTAGTTATGAAAAATTATCAAGTCAATTTAATAGCAATACTCCTGTTAGTTTTACCTTCTATGGTGTTTTTTTACTTACATAAAAAGGAAGTTCATTACAATCCTGATAAATGTGTAATTGCCCCTAAGTTGAATAAGGAAGAAGTTGTCAACATGCTAGAAAAAAAAGGAGTTGATGATTCTAGTTTTTTTGGCAAAGTAATATGGTCACTGGAGTTTGTGCATAACTCCAACAGATTTTCAGAAATAAACGAAGATTGTATTTGGGAAATACATAATACACGAGAGGGGCTTTTTAGGTTTTATACTATTAGTTTGCCGTATGCTTACGTGTCTGAGAAAGAGCAAAAAGTTTTTTTCGATGAATATGATTTGTATTCATATTATTTTTTTGGTATTAGAATTTTTTATTCAGAAAGAAATGGTTGGGAAATAGGAAAATATTAGAGATATATTACTGGTGCCAGCAACATTGTATAAATATAAAATCTTCAATAAAATTTATTAAACTACGAAACTTTGCAAAATTTTTGTCGATTATTAGATTTTTTTTCTATATATTGACTTAACTGTAATATTTGAAATGTTGGTGGCACCAATGAGTTTATTCGCCATGGATGAGCTTTATCGAACCTTAGAGCCATTTCAACATAGAATTTTATCATTTTTTCAACCTAAAAGAAAAAGAGTTTTACAAAAAAAATGTTCATACTGTGGATACTTAAATGTATTTGAGAAATAAGAAAAAAGAAGTTTACTTCCAATAAGTTAATAAATACATGACTAGAATAATTAACATGCCTAATATAAATCCTTTTGACTCTGTCAAAATACGACTTATGAGGCGATCTTGAACGATATCAGTTTGTTGTTGTCTTTTATGTAAGGGGTCTGGAGATATTCGTGACAGTATATAATTTACAACCTCATTTGCAGGAGTTTTACAGAAAGCAAATTCAACTAAAACATCTGGGAAAAAATTTTTTGTTTTACTTGAGTCTAAAGTGCAATAACTCATTAATTTAAGGCTTTTTCTCTTTTCTTTACGGCTAATAAAAGAGGGGTTTTTTAGTTGTATAGCTATTCCCTCATAACCCATCTCCGAGGCAGTTTTAACAAAACTAGTTACACCTTGAATATCGTCATATTTAATTTTTCTATTCACGCCTCTTAATATTTCTATCTCATCGTCTGTTAATCGCAAAAAAACAGGATTAAAAAGATAATGTAGAAAATAATAAGTTGCATAAGCAAAGATTAGAGTGAAAATTCCAAATACAATACTAATTCCTAAAAAACCTTTAGGAATAGTTTGAAAAAATAAAAGATAAAGAAGCAAGAAAGTACACGCAAAACATACAAAGAATATAAAAAAAATAAGCCATCGAATATTTACTTTAACTTCCATCGTTTCCTCCTCCCTAAAACAAAAAAATTTACTTATTAAGAAGCTCGTTGAGCTATATATTTTTCAATTGACTTTCTAAGTATATCAGCCAGTTACTGGTGCCAGCAACATTGTATAAAGACAAAATTTTAAATTTTAAAATTTTGGAACTACGTTACATTTGCTCAAAGAAACACTAATTAGTATTACTGTATTTAAAAATTGATAATCTTCGAAATATAAATCTAAAGTAAGATTATTCCTTGCAAATAAAAATGAATAATATCAGGTATTTAATAGAGAAAAGTTAAAAATTATAAATATAACTACTTGTAATTACTATATTATGTTACAATTTGCGTGTGAATATTCAAAGCAAATATAGAACCTTTAAAATGCCTAAAGCTATTGATGGTGGAAGAATTGATTTAATTCTACAAATGCTAGAAGTACTAAGAGTTAGTGATAAAATTGGAATTTCTTTTGAAAATACAGAATATATAAGCCCTGCAGGCTATGCAATTTTAGCAATTCTTTGTGATGCAATATGCGAACATGGCACAGAAATTGTATTAGTTAGAAGCCCAAGTTTAGCAGCATTGCCAAGTTATCTTTTAAAAATAGGTAAGAAAGGAAAATCTTCGTTTTTGGCAATTGAAGAGTTTGAATTTGAACTAGATCAAGTTCTAGTTTTTGGAAAAGTCTCATCTTTAGCATTTGATTTTGTACAAAAGGTATCGTGTAAGTTTGAAAACTTACTTGGGGAAGATAAGGCTTGGGATGTTGATTTAATTCTAAAAGAGTTAATGCAAAATGCAGTAGATCATTCAACATCAGAGAGATATTTTTTATATGCTGGAGTCAACAGGGATCGCTTTGAATTTGGGGTTTTAGACTCTGGGGTAAGCATACCTGCTAAAATGGAAACAGTTTATGATTGTAAAGATGATATAGGATTTTTAAAATTAGCTTTAAAGAAAGATGTAGGCACAAGAAGAGAAAGAGTAGGAGGTTTAGGTTTGTTTCATATGTTTAATAATATTAAAAGAGAAAAGGGGAAGCTAGTAATAGTTAGTCGTTTTGCTCAAGTGAGAAGATATTTTTCTGCGAGAAGTGCTGAAGAATCAAAATTAAAGCATAAGTTAAGAGGTACATGGTGTATGGGTCAAATTCCTTTGGAGAAATAAATGATTATCAAGATAAGTGAGAGATTTAAAGATGATTATATTACAAGAGAAGCTGGAGAAGAGTTGCGAGAGTTAATTTACAGCTCAGAAGGTGATGTAGAAATTGATTTTTCTGATTTAAAAATTGCGAGTGCATCCTTTTTTGACGAGGGAATAGCAAAATTAGATAAAGACAAGATCTTATCTAAAAAAGTTAGTATTAAAAATTTATTTAGAAAAGACTTTGAGTTGTTGATTAATGTTTGTAAAAGTAGGAATTTAAGTATTGAAAACTTAGAGATATTTGAGCGTGAATAGTTAAGGGGTGTTACTGGTGCCAGCAGCATTGTATAAATACAAAATTTTCAATAAATTTTATTAAACTACGAAACTTTGCAAAATTTTTGTCAATTATTAGATTTTTTTTCTATATATTGACTTAACTGTAATATTTGAAATGTTGGTGGCACCAATGAGTTTATTACCAATGAGTTTATTACCAATGAGTTTCATCAGCCAGAATTATTACGAGATGAATCTAAAATACATGTATCACCACATGCCGCCTAAATTTAAAAGCTCTAAAAGAAGAACTAATAAGTGAGGGGAAAATGGTGAGCCGAGAAGGACTTGAACCTTCGACCCACTGGTTAAAAGCCAGTTGCTCTACCAACTGAGCTATCGGCCCACGATTTAGAAGTAGATTTTTATAACTATTTGGGATTCTTGTCAATTGGTCTGAATTTGGCTGAAAGATACTGTAAATTAGGCTTATAGAAAGTCCAAAAAGGGCAGTGGAGGACTAGCCAACCACTACCCAAGGTCAAGAGCTTTGAAACTATATATTTGTTAACCAAATAGCTTTCCGATACCTTTAAAGATGCTACCACCTATTTTTCCAATACTTTTGAAGATTCCTCCTCCCATTCCGCCAAGAATTCCTCCTACGGGGCCACCTAAGACGCTTCCTAGTATGCCTCCTATTCCTCCAAGAATTCCACTACTACCACCTCTAGCTGCTGCGTTTCTTCCTGAAGCACTTCCGCCACCAAGAATGCCTCTTAGTAATCCAGTAAACTGACTAAACATGTTTTTCATTTGAGAGAACATGCCTTTCATCATCCCTCCAAATTCTTTAACCATTGAGCCCATAGTTTTTGACATTTCTCCAACGCCAGTGTCAACGTTAACGTTAGTTGTATTGGCATTCGTATTTCTTGTTGGTGGTGTATAAGGTCTATGTATATGTATTGGTCTATGCATTATTCTTCTAAACATAATTTATTCTCCTGTATTAATTTAAATAGGGTTAAACATAAGCTCGATATAATAAATTTACTTTCTAATATCGAATTTGTGTTTTAAGTAAAACAACTAAATCCCTCTATCTATATAATCGAATATTTTTTCAAAATGTTGCTTGATTTAGGCTAAATAGTTAGAAAAACGTCTAAAATCAACTAATTTTATTTATATGTCTTGAGTTTTTTTGTCAGTATTTTAAACAAACTATTGATAAAAAATTACTTATTAAAGCGAAAATGCATGATATCTCCATCTTGGCAGATGTAATCTCTTCCTTCAGTTCTTAACTTTCCAGCTTCTTTTGCTAATAACTCGCTTCCTGCATTTACGTAGTCATCGTAAGCAATAACTTCTGCTCTGATGAATCCTTTTTCAAAGTCAGTATGAATTTTGCCAGCGCATTTAGGAGCGACTGAATCTTTTTTTACTGTCCAGGCATGAGCTTCTTTAGGACCTATTGTAAAAAATGTCATTAATTCTAAAAGTTGGTATCCAGCAACAATTAGCCTGTCTAGTCCAGATTCAGTAATTCCTATTTCTGTTAAATATTCTTCTCTTTCTTCTGCACTGAATTCACTTATTTCAGATTCAATTTTTCCAGAAATTACGATAACAGAGCTACCTGTATTTTTGGCGTGTTTTGCAACTTTATCAATGGGGCTATCACCATCAGGATTAGGAACTGTAGAAATATTGTCTTCGCTAGTGTTGGCAACAAAAAGAACTGGTTTTGAAGTTATTAATGAGTTTAGAACTTGAGATACTTCTTCTTCTAAAATTTCTGTATTTTCCCATGTTTTGGCTAATTTTCCATCAGCTAAATGAGATTCAAGGTTTTTAAGAGCGGTATGGATTTTTTGATTTTTCTTATCACCAGATCTTGCTAGTTTTGAATATTTCAATACTTGCTTTTGTAGAGAGTCAAGATCGGAAAGCATTAATTCTGTTTCTATTGTTTCAATGTCTCTTAGTGGATCTATCTCTCCATCAACATGCACAATATCTGAATCTTCAAAACAACGAACAACGTGCGCAATTGCATCAACTGACCTAATATGACTTAAAAATTGGTTACCTAAACCTTCACCCTTTGATGCACCTTTTATAAGGCCTGCAATATCAACAAAAGTCATTTGAGTTGGAATAATTTTTTGAGAATCAGCAAGTTTAGCTAATACGTTCAGTCTTGGATCTGGAACTGGGACAGCTCCTGTATTTGGTTCAATTGTACAGAAAGGAAAGTTTTCTGAAGCAGCTTTTGCTGAAGTCAGAGCGTTAAATATTGTTGATTTGCCTACGTTAGGTAGGCCTACTATGCCACATGAAAATCCCATAAAGGTTAAGTTACAATAAAATGATGAAGATGTCTAAATATGTGAGAAAAAGAAAATGCTTATAGTAAAATACGTTATGTCAAAACTATTTTCCCAACGTCAAACTCTATTTTCAGTTTGAATTGTATATCTTGGGCTCGCGTCAGTATTTCTTAGTTCGATAATGTTATTTTGTTTTTTTTTATCTTCTTTGCTTTCGTAATATCCTTTGGTTAAATAGGCTCTTCCAGAATCGCCAAAAACCATGACTACAAAATCATCACTAGTTAAGTTATTTAAATATTTCTTAACCCCTAGAGCTATCGCACCAGAGCTTGGGCCAACAAGAAAAGAATGCTTGGAGAGCCATCTTAGCATCTCAAAGGATTCTTCATCTCCAACACCCATTATTTCGTCAATAAAATCATGATTCAATACGGGAGAGTTATCAAAATCAATTCCAAATCCCTGTAGTTCGTAAGGCTTTGGGTTGCCATTAGTAGAGTAAAAAGAATTTTCTGAGTCTAAACCAATTACTTTTACTGCAGGATTCTTTTCTTTTAAATATTTACCAGCACCTGAGATTGTTCCTCCAGTACCAGCTGCTGCAAAAAGATGCGTGACTTTGCCTTCAGTTTGTTCCCATATTTCTTTTCCTAGCATGTGATAATGCCCTTCAGCATTTATTGGACTAAAAAACTGGTTAGGCATAAAAGAATTAGGAGTTTCTGCCTGAATTCTAAGGGCTGTTGTATGATAGTTGTCATAGTCTTCTGTAAATTTAGTAACTGGGCACATGGCAATTTTAGCACCATAAGATTTCATAGTTGCTGTTTTTTCAGGACTTATCTTTTCATTAACAGTAATAATAACGTCGTAGCCCTTTGCAGCTCCAATCATTGAAATTGAAATGCCTTGATTTCCTGAAGATGCTTCAATTATTGTTCCACCAGGTTTTAGTTGTCCAGTTTTTTCAGCATGCTCAATCATGTAGAGTGCCGATCTGTCTTTTAAACTACCTCCCGGGTTGAAGTACTCTAGTTTAGCGTAAATACTAGCAGGGCTAGAAAACGGCACTTTGACGAGTGGGGTATTTCCAATTGAGCTGATTAGGTCCTTATATATCATATCTGATATGATAATGGACTAAATGCTTATTTTTGTAAATACTGAGAGTTAAAATCAGTATTATTATCACAAATATGTTATATTTTGTTCATGTTAGGATAGCCTTATCAATAGTAACCCAAGCTTTACTATAATTATGCTAGATTATAGGAAGATTGAAGAATATGGAGATATTTTGGAGAAACTAGTAAAAGGAACACTTCGCAGTGCTTTGGTATTATGATAACGTCCCACCTATTTTAGTTTTAGCGAAGATTTGATGAAAAAAGGCTATGACATTCTTAAAGATTCTAAGGTTAACAAATCTACTTCCTTCACTGTAAGCGAAAGAGATGAATATGGCCTTCATGGCTTACTCCCTCATAAGCAAGGTTCTTTAGAAGATCAAAAAAAGAGAGTTTTTGAAAATTTAAATAGAAAAGCTTTTGATATTGAGCGATATATTTATTTATCTGCACTAAAAGAGAGAAATGAAAGACTTTATTATTCATCAGTAATGAGTGATCTTCAGAGAATTATGCCTCTTATATACACTCCAACAGTAGGGCAAGCTTGCAAGGAGTTTGCTCAAATTTTTCGATTTCCTAGAGGCATGTATATACATAGAGAATTTAAGGGAAAGATAAAAGAGGTTTTAGGGAATTGGCCTGAAAAGGATGTTCGTACGATTGTTGTAACTGATGGAGAAAGAATTTTAGGTTTAGGAGATTTGGGATCTAATGGAATGGGAATTCCAATAGGTAAGTTAGATTTATATGTAGCATGTGCTGGAATTGACCCAAAGCATTGTATGCCTGTAATGCTTGATGTTGGAACTAACAACCAAGAGCTATTAGACGATCCTTTGTATCTTGGCTATCCAGAGAAAAGGTTAGAAGGGGATGAGTATTTTGAATTTGTAAATGAATTTGTGGTGGCAGTTCAAGAAAAGTATCCAGATGCCTTAATTCAATTTGAAGATTTTACTACTATAAATGCCTATAAGCTGCTTGATAAATATAAAGATAAAGTTCTCTGTTTTAACGATGATATCCAAGGAACAGCAGGTGTTGTTTTAGCTGGAGTTTTTGCATCTTGTAGAATTACGAAAAAAGAATACAAGGATTTAAAGATAATGTTCTTAGGTGCAGGGTCAGCTGCAACTGGAATTGCGGACTTAATGTTATCTGCTTTTATGGATGAAGGTCTTTCTGAAAAAGAAGCTAAAAAAAAGTTATGGCTTATTGATAGTAAGGGTCTTGTTGTTAAATCAAGGAAGACTATTGCTGATAATAAAATACCATATGCTCAAGATCAAAATGAAATGAACCTTATTCAAGCTATAAAAGAATATAAACCTGATATACTAATTGGAGCTACTGCAAGTCCGAACACATTTACGAAAGAAGTTATTGAACTAATGACTGAAATAAACGAAAGGCCAGTTATTTTTGCACTCTCTAATCCAACCTCCAAGGCAGAGTGTACTGCTGAACAAGCTTATACTTGGAGTAAAGGAAAAGCAGTTTTTGCAAGTGGGAGTCCTTTTTCTGAAGTGCATTATGAGGGGCATGTATTTAAGCCAGGGCAAGGTAATAATGCATATATCTTCCCAGGTGTGGGGCTTGGAGCGCTTCTTACTAAAAGTAAAAGTATTTCTGAAAAAATGTTTTTAGTGGCCGCTAAAGCTCTTGCTTTTCATGTAACAGAGTTGGATTTACAATCTGGCTCTCTATATCCTCCGCTTAATTCAATTCGCGAAGTTTCAATAGAAATTGCAAGGATTGTGGGAGAGGAGGCAGTCTCTACTGGCTTAGCTCAATGTGAATTGCCAGCAGATGTTGAGTCGATTGTTTATAATCCTGAGTATTGAAAGAGCGTATTTTTTACTAGAAACTCTACATTTCTAGAGTTTTTTTATTTGTATTTCTTTTGTTAGTTATCCATTTTTTTAACTAACTTTTCTATTTTCGCTTATTTAATCTTTTTTTAGAAGCATTTGATAAAGATTTGCCGATTGAATAAATTATTAAGGCAAGGATAAAAGATAAAAAACAAATTGCAATACCTGCTGCAGAATTTTCACTTTTAGCTACAAAAGCTAAAAAGCCGTAATAAAATGCAATTCCGAAGAAAGGTAGGGAAAGAACAAAAAGTGTAAGTCCAATTGTTTTTGTAAACAAAAAATGAAGAAAATCGATAAATCCAAAATTATTTTTATCAGCTGTTTTGTTTGTTTTCTCTTCCTTGAAGTAATATTCTTTTTTGCTTTTAGATTTTGATTTAAAAAGCATAAAAATTAACATAATAAAAAAGACTGGAGGAAAAATAAAGAATGAAACAAGAAAGATAAACCAGAACATAATAGATTTTGAATTTTTATCTTTATTGATTTTTTTATATTTAGTGCTTGTTTTGTTTAAAAGAGAATCTATTTTGTTTAAATTTTTATAATCTTTTTTTATTAAAGGTGATGTTACTTTAGCTTTCTTAATTTTAACTATCTCTTTTTTTGATTCATGTTCTTTTTCTATTTCGTATACTGGATCGAAAAGTTTAAAATCTTTTTTCTCTATGCTTTCCTTTTTATCTTTAGTGCTTTTCTCTAACTCTTCATTCCTTATTTTGCTCTTAAGAGCTCTTCTTGCATTGTAGTAAGAGCTTGCGTATTTGTTTTTTCGTTCCTCAGATTTTTTTGATTTACTTGATATTGTATTTTTGCTTGCAATTTTAGATTTTTTTTGCTTTTTAGTATTTTTATCAATCTCATAAATGATTGAATTCATTTCGTGTAAGAATGAGTTTGAAAGATTATCACTAAGTGAGTTGATAATTGAATTTTTTTCGGAAAGTATTTCCTCAATATTTGTTTTTATATTTACTTCTCTTTCAAGACTAAATTCATTTATATCAAAATTAATAATTGAATTTTCATAAAGGAGATCCTTTTTCATGTTTGTTTGGATGAAAGTAATTTAAGAAAGATTCTTAAAACATTAATTTTTTCGTATTAAATAAAAGGTTTATTGAAAAAAAAATATTTTAGATTTGATTTAAGTTAAAATTTTAAGTTTTTGTGTAAGTTAGTATCATTTTTCTTAATTCTCTACCAAATTCAATTTCGTATTCTCTAGAGAAAGGATATTTGCCAGCTTTTTCCATTTTTATCATGATAGATCTTTCTTTATTGCCTTGATTGGGTACATCATTAACTTCAAATTCAATTGTTCCGAAAGCAATGTTTACATTATATTCTATAAAAGTGCTAACAGGTAGTTGTGTTCCTTTGCGATGCCATTCCATATTGCTAGCTGTATCTGGATCTTTGTATTCAGGATTATATGTACCAAGTTTAATATCTTGAAAACGAGGATCTAGATATACGCAATAATTAACTAGGAGAAATTCGTTATCAAGTTTATTCTCAACTATTTTCTCATTAATAGGGCCGAATCGTACGGCTAAACCGTCATGATAGAGCGTTAGCATATTATTTTCGTTGCATTTTTCAGTGAATATTAAGCCGAGCTCGTTTTGATCATTTTTCTTCTTAAGCTCCCATGAAGACTTAGAAGCTTCTGCAATTGCATCAAGTGCTTCCCAAAGAGTTATTTTAACAGTTTCTTTCGGAAAGGTTATTTTAGTTTTTCTTTCTACTTCAAGGCTTATGCTTACTCTCTCCATTCCATCTTGGGCTTGAACTATTTCTAGTAATTCATTGATTGTAAATGTGTGCTTATGTAATCTTATTTTTGTAGGTAAGAAACCTTCAGTCTGTTTTAAGAACTGTCTTAATTCGATTAAAGATAGAGGTAATTCAGAACTTCGATTGTTTTTAAATGTAGCTAGTCTTTCTTCTATCAAATATCCAAAAGGATATGATTTATTTTTACTAGTACTTTCTCGAATATGTTTTTTAAGTTCTTGTTTGCTTGCAGACCTTAGCCTAAAAAATCTTGAATTCATTCTTTCAATTATACGTTTAAATACATTCTCTCTTTCGCTAAACGGTAATTTGTCGTTTCTTAGAATTTCAACTTCAGATTGCAGTTTTTCTATTTCTCTATTTTTTTTATTATTCAATGTAGATGTTGCTTCTGGAATATTTTTATGTTGACTGTCTTTAACTTCTCCGGCAAAAACAGGAATTGACGGCAATATGCAGAGGGCCCAGACAAATACATTTTTCCCTAATTTTTGAAAACTTCCTAAAGGCATATAGATAATATACAGCGAATTGATACCTTAGTCATTCTTCTCTAAGTAGTCCCATAAATCCTATCCCCAGCATCTCCCAAGCCAGGTACAATATATGCATGCTCATTTAAGCCTTCGTCAATAGAAGCAGTATAAATAGTAACATCAGGATGAGATTTATTAATAACTTCTACACCTTCGGGGGAAGCAAGTATACAGACAAATTTTAAAGATTTAGGTTTATTTTCTTTTAACTTACTTATTGCCGCAACTGCTGTATGTCCAGTTGCTAGCATTGGATCAAGAACAATCATATCTTGATTTTTAGATTCTTTTGGTATTTTAAAATAATATTCTTTTGCTTCTAAAGTTTCTGGATCTCTATATAAGCCGATATGCCCAACTTTGGCTGTGGGAAAGATTTTAAGCATTCCATCAAGTATTCCATTTCCAGCTCTTAGAATTGATATCAAAATTAAATTTTCTTCAGCCAATGTTGGGGCAGTTATGTCGCAGATTGGAGTGCTAATTTTTTTTGTTGAAAGAGGGAGATCTCTCGTTACTTCATAAGTCAGGAGTATGCTTAGTTCTTCTAGGACTTTTCTAAAATTTGCTGGAGTTGTAGATTTATCTCTTAGTATTGTTAGTTTATGTTGGACTAGAGGGTGCGATACCGTAATAATTTTGTTTTTCATTAATACTTTTCCTTAGTTTTTCTAGCTATTTTATAGATTTGAGGATATTTATCAAATAGAGTGAGTTTTTCTTACGTCAATTGTTTTGCTTAAAGGTTGGCCAGATAGTATATACTGCTCGACATTAGGTTTTACCGTTTTTTTTTCTTGCAATTTATGCATAGCATAAATTCAAATTTATTTGTTCGAGCAGTATATGTGCTTATTACGGCAAAAAATGGCTTCGCCATTGTTTTGCTCGCCCAACAAATCATTTAGTTTTACCGCTTGAAAGCGGAAAAACCAAATGTCGTTGGGTATAATTATTAAAAAACTATGCAAACTATGAAATACCTTAAGGAGTTTTAAAGATGGTAATCCGTACTCAGCAGCTTCTACCTGGAGTTCTTCCTTCTAATTTAAATCAAGACAGCCTGCACAATGGAACTTTAGCTTTTATTGACCCATCATTGGTTGATTTTCAAGAATTATTTTTGACTGTTGTAAGTTTGCCTCAGATTGAGCGAGAGAAACTTCGTAGTATAGATATTGTTGATACAAATGTTTCATATGCTTATCTTGCCCATCTTGCTCCTATTTTACCAAATATAAGCTTTATCATGAAGCATGCCGAAAAATGTCAAAGTGCAGTAAGTGATTTTCCTGAAGTAAAAGCTGCTTTGGAAAATGATCCTGTTTTTCGCTATTTTACTGCTGATAGTGAAGAAGAATCTGCAATCCGAGAAGCTGTATCATATTATTCAGAGAATGTTGATTTCATAAGCTATAGTTTTGCTCAGAATATTTACTTATTACTTTATCAAACCAGTGGTCGTAACATCTCTAGTCACCAAGCAGCTTATTGTTTAAAAGCTTTGTCACATTTTATTGAACTAGAAGCAGTTACAAATCTTAAATGTCATTTAGATGCATATTTAAAAGTTTTATCATTTTTAGAAAAAGCAAAACCAACTACAGGGCAAAGATTGCTTGCTGATTTTAATGCAGACAGCGAAAAACTACCTGTAGAAATTTTTTTTGAACTAAGCAATTCTAAAGCTAGAAAAGTAGAGTTTAATGGTAATTCTATACAGTCAGTTAGAGCTCCTGTGGAGTTTAAAGAACTACTTCTAGCAACTGAAGATGAGAAGAAAAAAGATTCTTCTCTCATTTCACATGGTTCTGTTTATCAAGTGAGATTAGGCGAAAGTGGGAAAGTTATAATGTTTCATCCTGAAAGCCTAGTGAGATTATCGTAAAGTTTAACTGGCTTGTATGTTTAAATAATCGTAACTTTTATTATTCTTTTAATCTAAAATAAATAGTTATTGCAATTAAGGTTGTATTGAAAAAAATAGTTCGTCACGAGAAGGCGAGGTTTTGAAGACATAGTTATTCGGAAATTGCTTTTAGTAATTATACTTAATCAGCACTTAAGGCCGTAAAATTTACCTATAATCAATACTAAAACAATTAAAAAATCCAGATTTTGACGTCTTTTTTTGATTAAACCTGAAGTAATCACTGTTTATGTGTAGAAGACATTATAGAGGTTTTAATAATGATTAAAAAAATTACTTTTTCAATACTGATTTCCTGTTTATTAACTTTTTCTAGTTCGGCTTTTGCTTTAAATCTTAAAGATTTAGGCACAATTGATACAATAGAAGTAAGTCTTCCAAGTGGTAAAACTCTTACCTGTGCTTTACTCAAAAATAAATATAGGCCAATTAAAATATCTAAAAGAGAAGAAGGAAAATATATTTCTTATAAAGGCATAATTAGATACAAAAGAAGACAGTTAAAAATTTTGAGAGCAAATAGCTCGCCTCAATTCTTGAAAAGCAAAGCTAAACTTAGAAGATTGAAGAAAAGGCATGCAAGGTACCAAAAACTTTGTGACGAAAATGATGATTCTGGTAATCGTGGTATTTTAGATGTTGATAATGATGGTATACTAAACGATGAAGATAATTGCCCTTATACTGTAAATCCAGATCAACTTGATACGGATGGAGATGGGATTGGTGATGCGTGTGATTCATTACTTAATTTAGATTCAGATGCTGATGGTGTTTTTGATTTAACAGATAACTGTCCTAATGTTCCTAATACATCTCAAGAAGATAGAGATTCGAATGGAATTGGCGATGCTTGTGACATTCCTGAAGGTTGTGTTGATGCAAGTGCGCCTGGATTTACAATTGGTCAATATCTAAAAGATGAAATCGAGTTAACTCTAAATAGTCTTAATATGAGTAATTTAAATAATGATTGGTTTGAAATGTATTCTACTTTTAATCCAGCAACAAATACTTTTATTCATAATGATAGTGGCTGGTGGAATCAAACGCCTCAAGGAAAAGCTTTTGATTTTTCTGGAACATATAATCATAGGCCAAGTTGGGATGAATTTAATCGAGCTGGAACTGCCATAAGCCCTAGGCATTTATTGCAAGCTGAACATTTTCCATATGGTAGGGGGCGCGAACTTTACTTCATTGGTGATGATGGTGTGAGAGTAACTCGTAGAGTTGAAATAGCAACTAATGTGGCATCGGATATTAGACTTCTTTATCTTGATGAAGATTTGCCTGATACTGTTGCCATACATCGCACTCTACCTTCAAACTTTTCAGATTACTTTGATATTGGAGGAGCCCCTGTAGTTTATGCAGATAAAGATGAAAGAGCGTTTTTAGGTGCATTTAGAAGTTCATTTACATCAAATTCAACGTCTACTAGTTACTCAACATATCCTAATTTTGAATCTTTGCATTCTACACGCAGATACAATCGTTTTGATACTCTAATAGGCGGAGATAGTGGTCATCCATTACATTTGGTGCTTAATGATGAATTTGTTTTTATGTCTTCTCATTGGTCTCCTGGTGGAGCTGGTCCTTCTATTCCGTATTACTTAAATGACATTAACAGAGTTATGAAAGAGCAAGATCAAGATCCGAGATATGGAGATAATACAGGTTATCATAGTATGCTTACTGTTAATCTTGATACTAGTGATGGTTTGTTTTGTCCTTAGAAGTGTATTATTGAAAGACTGTTATCATCAAAAACTTTTCATAGCTTTATTGATTATTTCAACCCATTCAAAAGATCCTTTCCAATCCTCATTATCCTCAACTGACCAAGAAGCTGAAACCATGCATTGAACATAAGCCCAATCTAAAACTCGCTTAGGTGTACATTCAAAAGCTTTAGAAAAAATTAAAGCTCTCTTTTTAGATTGTTCTACAGGTTGTTTAACTTTACTAACAAAGTAGGGGTTATGATAATACTGACCAACTTCATAAACTGGATCTCCAATAACTCCTATAGGATCTATCGATATCCAACCTCTTTTTTGATCAAATAAAATGTTATAGTGATGTAAATCTCCATGTAGAAGTTTTTCCTCAGTTTTTGTTGCTTCTAATTTTTCATATAGATCTAAGGCTTTACTGAAAAAGGGTTTAGGAAAGGGATGTTTATCTTTGATTCTATCAAGTACCATAACAACATCTTTTATAGTTAGAAATATGTGGTTTGAAGGAGCTTCTATATGTAAGTTTTTCATTAATTCAGCTGCTATGTTTGTAGCCTCTTCATCATCTACTAGTGTTTCAAGCATTTCTCCTGGATTAATTTTTTCAAGAAGTATGGCAACTAAATCGTCAGATTGATCTAAAGCTTTTACAGAATAATTTCCATTATAGGCTTTTAAGGTTTCTTGTTCGTTTTTTGCTTCTTCAGATGGAAATCCAACTTTAAGCACAACTTCAATGCCGTCACTATTTTTAGCAGTAGCCACATAATTTGCATAAGCATTTTCAAATGGATTTCCAAGAATAAGATCAAACCTTGTACATGCTTCGTTAACGATTTCAGGTAAGGAAGCTAACCATTCTTCTCCAAGGTTGCCCCATCTTAAAGGAACGCTCTTTTTTAATTTTGCTGGTATTGAGAAACTAACATTTCTTCTTTTCATTTTTGTATTCTACTATAGTTATCTCAAAAAGTAATTTCTAAATAAGTCTTTTTAGAAAATTTTTGAATTTCTCTGAAGGAGGAAATAAAGACAATTAAATAATGCTCACATAAGCATTTAATATTGAAGCTTGCATTGAGTTCCTGACATCAATTTTTTATCAGCTTCGCTGAAATAAATGGTGGCCCCGGGAGGACTTGAACCTCCGACCAATCGGTTATGAGCCGGTTAGTGGGGTAGTCTCTAGCACACTGCGTAGTAGAGTGTATCAACTAAGTTGTTGAGATTCAAGGAATTTGTTGATACGGGGTGATACTTGGAGTTCTGGTTTGTTCTCTTTAAGTGTGTATCTAGTGTGTATTTTACAGAAAATTTGCTAAAATAATGCTACAACAACAGCAATAGTTCTAATAACAGGTTTGTTGGGAGAATTTACTAATAAGACAACGGTTCTCCATCAATATTAGACTAGTTTTTAAGGTAAGTAGATTATGGCAGATACAGTTGTTTCACAAGAAGAAGGTGGTTTTGAGGTCTTAGATTCAGATGCAATAGTAAGGGAATTTGAAAGAATATCAAGTACTGTTTTTTCCTATGAAGGTCCTGAAATTCGAAATGAAATTATGAGAGATATTCTTCACGTTCAGCTAGTAAAGGAAATAAACGATCTATTTCAATCAGATGTTGAAACAATGAAAAAAAAATTTTTTGCAGTAGGTGATTCAGATATTCTAGTTTTTGATGAGTATCATTGGAAAAACGGTGAGAGAAATATTTTTGAGCCAGAAGAAACTGATGCAGATGCTCATAATGTTAAATTTGTTCGAGCGAATGTATTTAAATCAGCTTTAATCGCATCTTATGACGTTTGGATTAAGGAACTAAGTGAACTAATTAACTCAGAGGAATTAGATTGTCCTGATGAACTATATGACTATGTTGTGAGGTATGATGAAGATAAAAAAAATGTAGAGCTTAGTGAAGAATTTCAAGCTGAAGAGTTTAAAAATTATGGAAGGTACTGTGGTTGTTTTACTGTTTTAGAGTATACATCTTACAAAGAGATTTATCCCGTAGATCGCCCTGAGATTCCTGATATTGCTGATAACGGATTTGGGGAGCCTTTTTATTCGCCTTGGCCTATTAATTTTGAAGATGATGGAACATATAAATATGATGTTGAAGTGAATAAATTTACTTCAGAGTATCAACAAAATGCTTTTTTTAACTATATTGAAAAACAATTTAAAGAGGCTAATCCAGAAACCCCTTTGTCACCAAGAGAGATTCTTAAAGTTGTTGGGATAATAAGAAGGGTAGAGCAAATTATTTCTTCTCCTGAATTAGATTTATCCGTAAATCAACAGGTGCAATTTTTAATAAACTTAGGTGCCCCTTCTAAAGTATTTTACGATGTTTCAGAGGAAGCATCTTCAGGAGAAACAAATTTAGAGGAAGCTTCTTTAGATGAAACAAAAGAAGAGGTTGTTAGATCTCCAAAAGACGTATTAGGTTTGGAAAATATAGCTTTGGAATATGTTGCGGGAATTGATCACCCTTTAATTAGTAAAGGATCTTTCTTACCTTCCAGTAATGAAGGACTAGCTAATTGGGGCTTGGTGGTTTTTCCCACATTAAGAAACTTAGAAGTATCAGAGGTTTATTCTTCTCTTTTAAAGGTTGAAAGATACTTAGAAATCATAAAAATTGCTAAAAATGAAGGAATAGCTACCAAGACAGTAGAAGAGCAAATTAGTGATTTAGTTGAGCTTGGTGTCCCAAAAGAGATTTTTTATACATATTTTGGCGCAGAAGTTTTAAACACAGACGGCAACCCCCAACCACTTTGTTCGCCAACTAAGCTTTTAGAAAGTAAAGAAATACTAGATGATTTAAGTGTTGTTGATGAAACTGAAATTAGACAGGAAGTTTTTGGTGATAATAATTTAGACCTAGATACAGTAGCTGAGTTTCTAAGTGTTGAAAATGACAGATGGACATTAGGATTCGTAAAATCTCAATCAAGTAATAGTGGAATTAAGTTTACTGCTTCGGCAATTACAGACAAAGCAAGATTATTTTTGACATATTCTGATGTTGGTATTTTTGATGCTGAAAGCGAGCGCAAACTGGAGTCACTGAAAAGAGAATGGGTAATAGAAGAAAGTCAGCAATCCGAAAGAAGCTGGACTGAATGTTTTGATTCTAAAGTTATTTTTCAGTGCCTTTCAAAAGCGACATTTTAATAATATTTTATGTTCGAGTAGTTTACACTGGAGAACTTTAGCATCTGAGATTCGAACACGTTTAAGCTCAGCCAATCAATTTAAATATTTTGTAATACAGTAGGTTTAGCTTAATTATTTTAAAAAAAGGAAAAATTTAGAACGCCCATTTTTGTTTTTTCTAAACACCAGTAATTACTACTGATTTAAAAAACGAATTCAATTTTTAAGAAGTGGGTATCCTATAAAAAGCTCACCCCGGAGGCTTGGATAGTGAAAAATGTCATTTTAACAGAAAAGAAAATCTAAAACATTGTCATAAATTTCATCCAAGCATTCCCGACGACAACACTCAAAAGAGATTAGAGTATGAAAAGAAACAGGAAATTATTCTTAAATATTTAAGTTCAAAAAAAGGGGAGTATATTGATACAATGTTTAGCAGTTGGATGAAGGGGGTTACATATTTCTCGAAAGAGGAACTTTTAATTGTGGAGTTTTTAAAGTCTTCGCCGATTATTCAAGC
>CALJRW010000131.1 GCA_937976335.1 uncultured bacterium
TGACATTGCTTCGTACATAACTGTTGGATTATCAAAATCATCACTAGCTTGAGCTTTTAAGATTAGAGAACCATTTTGGCCATCTAGGCATGTGAAGTATGAGTTTCCAGTAGTTACTTCAGCTGTTATATCTGAAGAAGGGGAGCTAGCGAGATGTAAAGTATTTGCAAATGGAAACTCAACAGGAGTAGTTCCATTAAGTTTACTCATTATTCTAACTGGGATATCTGTTTCTAGATTAGTTCCAATTACATCAATCTGAATTTTATTGGTTGTAATATTCTCAAACTTATTTGCATTCCAAATATTAAAGTCAGAACCATCAACAAGGCCATCTAAATTATAATCACCATTTCTCATAGGATGATCTTCTGGACTTAGAACAGTAAAAGCATTTTCATTCCAAGCGTTAAAATCTCTGACGTCAACACTACAGCTACCATCTCCATCAGCTGAACTCTGTGAAAAAGCAATGCATGGTATTAATAATGTTAGTAAGAGTAAGTTTTTCATAATAATCCTTGTGTAAATCATAGTCTGCTCTATGTTTATGCAGCAGTATAACATAATACATCTCCTAATTAAAATCTGCATAATAAATTGTTTTGCTTCTAAAATAATTGATTTATTACCTTTTTAATCAAATTAAGGGGCTTTTAAACAGTTGTCTTAAAACTCTGTTTTGCTTAGGAAGCAAAAGATTTCTCTTTAATCTTGATGAGTCTGGTCAGCAAGAAAACAGCCTAGACCAGAAATAAGCACTACAAACCTTGTTTTAGAGCACTCTTCTAAGCGGCAATTAACTTAATTTTTTTGTTTTTAATCTTCACTTGACTGAGCTCCCAACAATTTTGCAAGGGAAGTTTGAGATATCTCAAGCTCGTCTAACTCGTCTAGCAAAACTTGTCCTGGATGTACGGGTTTAATATTATTTTTCATAAATCAGCCTTCACGCAACTAATGACAATATATTTTTTTTATTCGAATTTTTTCAAATGATCAAGAAGAGTGTTTTTACTAACTGGTTTTTGTAGCACAACATCAAACAGTTTGTTACTAAGGGCAGTGAAGCTCCCGGAGATTACAATAAGTTTAGATTTAATCTTCTCTGATTTAAGGTAGTTCGAGATAGTTTCAACATTACCGTCACCAAGATGAAAATCTGAGAGAATTATATGGGGGGCAGAATTTTTTATTTTGTTAAGCGCATCTTTAAGTGAGTAGGAAGTTCTGACGTCGAAGTTTCTTTCTCTTAGGATAGTTGCGGTGCTTTTTACTGAAATATAATCGTCATCTACAATAAGTATGCTTCTTTTTTCAAACTCTGATTGAGGTGTGTTTGAATAAAAGGATCGCTCAAAGGTAAGAGAGAACGTGCTCCCCTGCCCTTCAAGCGATCGAACGTTTAGACAACCATTATTTAAATTGATTAATTTTTTAGATACTACAAGACCTAGACCAACGCCTTCTACTTCTTTAGAAAATCTTCGAAAAGGAGTAAAAAGATTTTTTATTTGTTCAGGCAATAAGCCGGAACCGGTATCTGAAATATGAACGGTAACTGAGTTTTCTGTGGCTTGAAAGGTTATAGAGATGCCTCCTGTAGAGGTATACTTAACTGCATTAGAAAGAATGTTGCTAATAATCCTATCAAAATGAATAAGGTCTGAATTAACCATCAAACCATCTAAGTTTTGATTATTATCGATACGAATAAAGAGTTCTTTTTTATTTACAAAAGAATTAAACTGTTTAGCAATGCTCCTAGTTCTTTCTACTATTGGAAAGCTTTTTTTGTTAGGTTTAAGTGCATTTGATTGTGACAACAAGAAGTCCATAGCATTTTGGGAGTATCGTGTAATAATTTCGCAACTCTCTGAAGCCGTATTTAGAATATCTTTGCAGGTTTGTTTATCTTTATTTTCTATAGCTTTATCAAGATCTGAAAGCAGTAAGTTTAAATTATTCAAAGGCGTCCTGTAATCATGAGATATGGACGAAAGATAGTTATTTTTGATTTCAAGTTCGGAGTTAAGTGCCCTGCTCTCTTCAATAGCTTCAAATTCAACTTCGACTTTTCTTATAAATTCACGAAGAAGGAGTTTGTCTTCTCGATTAAAGTGATTTCGAGATCTAGCACCTAAAAATAAAACACCTTCCATGGTATTTGTGGTGCTTCTCCAAGTGATAGGCAAGGCTAAGTAGGAAGATATATCAAATTGAATAAATGGGTTCACACTATAATCATTAACTAAATCTATAATTCCCATCATGGATTTATCGTTATAGTTAAAGTAATTTTTTAAAAATCTAGTTAGTTTAGAGATAAATTTAGAACTATTAAGTCCAATGGAAAGCTTTTTAAAGGAAGATTTATCGGGCGAAAGAAAAACTATAGACGAAACATTAGCACGAAAATGACTACTTAGAGTTTTTAACAAATGTTCTACAGGATCGGTTGAGCTAGAGTTCTTACCAAAATCTTTAAGAGAGAAGTCTTTTAATAAGCTATTTTTGAGAAATAATTCTCTATCTTTATCTTTTAGTAACCTTTCATCATTAATAGATTGGTTAAGTTGGATAAAAGAAAGATAAGAGAATAAGTCTTTTGAAAGAGGTAAGAAAAGAAATGGCTGTTTGTCAAAGTCAGAATAATTCTTTATGTGGAGGGTAAGTGAATGTAAATCGAAAATGAGGATTAAAGTGCCTAGAGTAAGTAAAAAAAGAGCGAGTAAGAGTCCATCTGTTGAACCTAGCACATAGGAGTTCACACCTAAGATAAGCGCAAAAATGAGATAACTAGCTTGAATAGTTTTGCTGTTCATCACATGCTCTCCAAGAGGTTGAAAATACGATAAAGAGTTGGGACAAATATATTAATTAAAAAACCACCTAGTGTTATAGCTAATGGCAACATTGCCTTACCAGGTAAGGTAGCAATATAATTTGAGACTTCATCATCATAGTCTCTGATGCAATCTTCAGCTAAATCTCTCAAAGTAGATTGAACCTCTCCACCATCTCTATAAGTATTGCCTAAAAACAAAAAAGCATGCTTAAGAGGTGTGGAATCTGTTTGTTTTGCTATTTCATTAAGGGCTTCATCGAAAGGCAACCCGTTTTCAACGAGAGAAATCACTTTATCAAAGATAACAAATAAGGGTTTTAGCTTAACTTTGTTTTTTATACATATTTCTTTCTCTAAATTAACAACTCCTAGCACGGCTGAGAGTATTGTCTCGCCAGAGGCTAAAGCTATTGAAAGGCGTTCTATAAATAATGGTAAAGAGTAAGTAATTTCAAAAAGAAAGTTGCTCTTTACTATATCAGGTATTGTTTTAGTTAAGAAGTAAGCTACAACGATGCCTTGACAAGAAAAAAGAAGTGATAAAATCAAATCAAATCCAAGAAAAAAACAAAATACAAAGGCTATAAAAGGTATGATTAGGTAAAGGGATAGCAAAAAGTTTTTAAACTTTTTTTGATCTTTTAAAGTAAAAAAACCACATTTAAGAAGGTTTATGTTGATTTTTTCTTCAAGTTTATTTTCAACTATAAGATTATTTTCTACTTTATAGTTGTAAAGCAGTTCGTTTGAAGATCTATTAATTATGTATAATCGACAAGCGTAGACAAAAGAGAGAAATATCAAAAAATAGCAGTACATTATTGTCATCTTTTATTACTCCCCATGAAAAAAAGACATAATGGACAAAATAGAATTAAACTAAAGCCTAAAATAAGAAGCTTGCTATAGAAAGGATCTGAAAATAATTCGTTAAAATTAAACTGACCTGTTGCAATAAGCATGAAGTTGCAAATAATTGCAGCAAAAATGATCAAAACTCCTGTTAATCTTTGTAGGGCAAGCGCGTTAGAAATACGTTTGCGAATAGACTTTCTTTTACTAGAAAGAGCCGCTAGCTTTTGAAGGCATTCGTAAAGAGAGCTTCCTTTTGCTTTAGAAAGTAAAAAAATAGATCTAAAAAGATTGATTTCGTTATTGTTAATTGATTTACCAAAATTAAATATAGCCTGGTCTTCTGGAATTCCGTTGCTAATATCTTCAAAAATGTTTAAAACTTCCTTTTTTAAAAGAGAAGCATCTTCAATGAGCTCAACTGATTTTTTAAGTGCTTCCAAACGGATTGAGCCTGACCTAAGGCACTGCGCAAAAGCTCTCAGAAATGTGGGATAGTCTTTATCAAAAGATTTCGTCCTATGAATACATAATAGTTTTAGTAAAAATAACTCAAGCAAAAAGTAAGGTAGGAGAAATAGTCCTATTAATCTGTATGTAAAAAAAGATAAAGTGGTGACAATTATAGTAAGGAAGATAACCCTTCTTATTCTTTTTGATAATGTTATTTTATCAAGGCCTGAGTATTGAATAATTTTAAGAGAAAGTAATTTTTCAGGAATTGAGAGCTCTTTTGTAAATTTAGGTCGTCTTAAGTGAGAAATTAATCTATTTGAACTGCCATAGGTTCTAAAGTAACGAAACATTTATTTAACCTCAAAAACTTTCGGATATGAAGTAAGGTTAATATTGAAAGAGCTATTCACTATGGCTTCGTTATGTAATGAAGAAGGTATGCATGTCTCCCAATTACAACCTGAAACTAATGAATTATAGCGAAAAACATTCTGAGTAGCGATTTTACCATCTCTTACATTGCCAAGTTCTCGAACGAGCATAATACGTCTCTTTTCAGTAACTCGGCATATATCAACATATACAACAATTTGCACTGCTGTTGCGAGTTGTTGCTTTAAGATATATGGATCTACACCTGGTTGAACACGACCTAAGAAAAGCTCCATCCTAGTAAAGACTTCATCAGCACCTTTTGCATGTGTTGTAGAGAGGCCAGGATGACCAGAAGCGCAAGCATCAAGAAAAGCTTCTGCAGCTACGCCATCTCTAATTTCTCCAAAAATAATTCTATTCATGGCCATTCTCATACCTGTCTTAATTGCTTGAGCTGCGCTAATCTCACCAGCTCCTTCTTCATTTGCATTTTTGGTACGCATAGGCCTAACACGTGGATGGTCAATAACAAGTTCGGGAGTATCTTCTATTACAACCATACATTCGTTGGAAGGTATGGATGCGGCTAAAGCACGAGCAAGAGTTGTTTTTCCTGTAGCAACTTCTCCAACTATTAACACTGAATTTCCAGACTCAATATTAGCAGCAAGATAGTTTAATATGGGAAGTGGTGCCATTCCAGTTTCAGCTAAGATTGGTAAGTTCACTTTAAGTAATCTGGAAAGACGTATAGTTAAGTATGGTTCTCCGCCTGTCATGGTACTATGAACCACATTAATTCGTGCAAATTCATCAATTACTCCATCAGCAACAGGGGTTTTAGAAGAATAAGAAATTCCAGCTTTGTACAAAAGCCTATCTATAAACATAAGGTAAGTTTTACGAGATGGGAATTTAATATTAGAAGTAAAGTTAGAACGAGCTCTCTGAAATTGAACTGTTTGAGAGCCGTATACTAGAATATCAGAAATAGTTGGATCGTCAACAAGAGGTTGTAATATTCCAAAGGGAGCTTTATCGGAAACGATAATGCTGAGTAGGTTATCAAACTCAGAAACGCTCAGTTCAATCTCCTCTGAATCAGCTATTAAGTTTATTAACTCCTTGATCTCACTATTTGAAAGATTGCCTTCACGCTTTACAATCTCAAGTTTGATTTTCTCAAGTAAGTCCTGAAGTAGGGGGTTAAGTTGAGGGGTTTGTGTCGTTTTTGGTAAACTTTTTACGCCAGAGTGTGTTTCTTCTTGAGAAAGGAGAGATGGTTTGTTTTTTTTAGAAATTTTAGAGTTGAGTCGATCGATTCTCATACTACTCCCCTAACAAAATACCTTTTGGTGTTCCGCCTTCTGTTTTAACCCAAGTTTCATCTAGTAGTGTATAGTTTGTACCTCCTTCAACTTTAATAAAACCGTTAGGTTTGTAATATTTTTTCTTAGAAATATCTATAGGTTTTGCCTTTGTTATATTCGAAGTATCATTTTGATTTCTTAACAAGAAAGTAATTCTTCCGTCTGTACTTTGGGCGTCAAGAAGTGAAAATATATCTTCATTGCGAGCTAGTAAAGTAACTAATACTGTATCTCTACCTCTTTCTTTTGCTTCGCTAAGGCTTGCAACTTCAATATCTTCACTAACAATACGTGATTTTTTGTTTGTAATTAAAAAAACATCAACCCTTGAGCCAGTTTTGACTTCTCCGTCAAGAATTGCAGATTTATCAACTTTCACGGTAATGCCTCTCATACCTGAAGGAATTTTAGCTGATATGGATTTGTCGAAAGAAGTTAATGATGTCATAAGAAGTGGCAGTCCTTTATTAACCTTTGATAGAGTTTTGGAGTTAATGACTTCATCCCAGTTGATAACTACATCTTTACTTATGCTTTCTCGAGGAAAAGTTAAGAATTTAAAGTCCATATCAGAAATTAACGTACCTGTATTATAGTTTTGAGTAGGAACTGGTATTCTTATAAAATCAGATTTTTCATTAGAGTTAGATGAATTAAAAACGAACCCTATAAATACAACTAACATAAGTATTGAGAAAGCTGGGAAAAGATGTATATCAAACCAACTAGGTCTTCTCCTTGGACGTTGAGGTATAATTCTACTCATGGGAATATTCTTTATCTACTAGCTAAATCTTCATCTAGTCTTTGTTCAGCATCATCTAACCATCCTATTGTTTTATCTGCAATTGATTGAAATTTGTCAGATATATTGTAAAGAATGGCTAAGCCCACTCCAAACGAAAAAGCCATGGTAACTATAGTTTCCATGATAGTTATGCCTCGTTCTCTTCTCATTTTTCTCTTTATTTTATTAGTATTCATTTTTTTTACTCCATTAAATTTAAATACTTCAGCAGACGTAACGGTACCATCTGTCTTTTTTAAATTTGGCCCTTTTATTAGTCTCTGTTTCAGTACATTTGTTTCTAAGATATTACTAACGGTAGTTTCTCTAGACTTATCTTTTTTACGTAATAAATTAATAATGTTATTCGATGCATGAACTATTTTTGCTAAAGCATCTTTAAGCCTAAGATCTGGTAGCTTGAGAATCGTAGGTAAGGTTAGTTGCTCTTTTTTTTCATTAGGCTTGACAATATGACTAACAATTCCGTTAAAAAACTCTCTTAAGGAAGAGTTGCCAAAACCGAAAAAGCTTACACCTGTAGCTGGCCATTTAGAGTTTCCTTTTTGGTAACTTAGTTGTGTTTTGTAAACATTAAAAGAGGATGGATCTAAGCAATCAACTAAATCTTTCTTCAATCGTCCAAATGAGTATGAAGAGGAAGGATAGTTAGTGGCAATTACCTCTAAAACCTGATCGTTTGAAGTAATTGAACGAATATCTTTGATCTTTGTTATAGTGTTAAGAATGGAAGATTTTTCTAGTTGCGAGAGCAATAATAGGTAATTAGACGCCATGTAAAAAGTTTCTGCAAAAACCCCATCTATATGCGCCATGTCTACAACGATGTAGTCAAACTGGTTATCTAGAACGGAAAGAATTTGACTAAGACGTTTTTGTGTATCTGTGGAGTGTAAAAAATAAGATTGAGATTTGTAAAATGGTGTAAGAATAAAAAGATTTTCTACGTTGTCATACAATTTTCTTATAGATTCATTGACTGAAACAATGTTAATAACCTCTTGGCCTTCAAGTAGTGATGTTAGTTTTTCATTCTTTGGGTAAGAAATGCGAAAAAACCTACTAAGACTTTGGTAACGGTAGTCAAGATCGATAAGTAGGGTTTTAAAACCTGACTGAGAAAGGTTATCTGCTAATCCCCCAGCAAAGGATGTAACCCCTGAGCCACCTTTCCCACTGTCGACAACTATTAGAGATGAGTTTCCTTGTCTCTTCTTTGTTGTGTAACGAAAAAGTATGCGATTAGCTAGTTCTTCAGCATCTACTTTAGAAGTAATTGTATCAACTACACCTACGTTTTTTAATTTTGTAAGATTCGTTAATTGAAATTCATTAGAATCAAGATAAGCGATAAAAGGCACATTACTATATCTGTTTATGAGTGTGTTTAACCTACTTATATCAGAGTTACATAGAGTTGGGCCAACAATAAACAAATCTGGCATTCCTGCAAAGCTTGTTGAGTTAGGATCGAAGGGGAAAAAATGCATTTCCGGAAGATCGATACCTTGCAAACAACGTGCACTCATGATTTCTCTAAGTGTATTTTCGATATTACTTCTAATCTCGAAGTTAGTATCTGCAATAGCAATATTTAACATATATTAATCCAAACATTCATAGCTTGTTCTGCAAGAAGGCAAAGAATGCTTCAGCAAAAAGTGAAAATAATTTGTAAAATTTACATGAGATGAAAAAATAAACTTGAAACAAAAAATGTTTCAATGCAGAGGGAGAAGAAGAGATTTAATTCAATGAAAATTAAAAAAAAACAAAAAGGTGTTGCTTTGATTGAAGTAATTTTAGTTATTACTATACTTATACCAATGGTTTTAAGCGCTTCAGGAGCAATGCAGTATGCCACAAGATACCAGAAGGTAATAAAAATTATTGAAGAAAAAACTAGATCGTTAAACATTAAGCCTTTTTCTATGAATACCGGTTATATTGGGTACTTTCTTTCTTCTAAGGCAAGATATGGTTGTGAAAACGAGAGTACAAAAGAGTGCAAAAACTCCCCACGAAGTGAATGGGAAAAAGAAGTAAGAGCTTACCTCGATGAAGTAGAGAGTGCTGTAATAAATAGCTTAGAATGTTCAACGAATTGTAAGGAAAAATATAGAATTGAATTTAGGGCTGCTTTTATAAGAATTAATAAAGAGACAGGTCGTGCAGAACGAATTGCATCATGTGAGAACCCTCGTTTTACAGAATGGGAAGGTTATACTAATGGTTCAATCAAAGGGTGTCCTTTCGGACAGTTAATACAATACGAAGATGATACTAGTAACCCATACGTTAAAGTTAGAGGTAACTTTGTAAATAAAAAAGAGTATAACGTGCCCTATGCTTATCAAGATAGTATACCACCCTATTATAGCGGTTTTTTAAGAGAGAAGATGATTGAATATTTAGATAAATCTCCAACTCCATTTGAATTTGCACTCCCAGCGGGTCTTAGGGGTGTAGATGTAGCTGATTACTACTCAAGCGCTGATGTGCACAATAAAGAAAGAAATTATCTCAGATCTTCTGTAATTTATGGACTCCTTATCGAGGCTGATTTAAGTGAGAACTTATTAGCAAATATATTTAATAAGATTCAAAGAGATGATGAAGATAAATTCTCAATTAGAGCATATCAAATTACTGGAACGAGAGAGGTATTATGAGGAGAAATGATGAAGGAGTCTATATCATGGAATTTGTCTTAGGTTTCATAGTTCTAACGTCTGTGAGTCTTCTTTCTTTTGATCTGACTAAAATATTTCAGGTAAAATCTGCATTAACAGAAGTAGTAGCAAGTAGTGGTCAAGCTTTAACTAACATGTCAACTGAAAGCATCTATAATAAAACTGACATCTTTGAAGCAACCTATAACTGGTATATTAATAAAACAGACAATTTAAACAGTAAAAAAAGAGTTCGACAATTTATTAGTAGATCAACTGAAAAACCTTCTAAGTGTCAAAGCCTATCTAGTGGGGAATTTTGTGATAAAAAATTAGTATCGATAAATAAGGAAAAATATTTAGGTGAAGATTTTAATTTAGAGGAAGCTGCTAGTATAGTTGGTGAAAAATTTCTTCAAACTTTATTACCAAAATCAAAATTTGACTGTACAGCTAAGTTAGCAAATTGTGCGGATCTAGCTGCGTATCTCGATGAGGATAATGAAAACTTGATCATAGAAGCTTCTTATAAGCTTCCCGTGATTGTACTAAATCGTGAGCCGCTAAACATAAAGATAGCGAAAAAAATCAAATTAGAGAGTAAATATAATGGAGGAAATACAACCTTTGTGAGAGGAGGTTTTGATGAGTAAGGAGAGAGGCTCAGTAGTACTG
Organism: uncultured bacterium; assembly: GCA_937976335.1. Classification (GTDB taxonomy): domain Bacteria; phylum Bdellovibrionota_C; class UBA2361; order UBA2361; family CALJRW01; genus CALJRW01. Next base: position 10,057 of record CALJRW010000131.1, read on the forward strand.
TTTTTAACTGTATACTTCCCCATAATTATGTTAGGAATGGCTTTGGTGTTTGATTTCTCGAAGATATTTATAGAAAGAGAACAGGCAAAGAAGATAGCATTTGAAACTGCAAAAATTGGAGCAAGTTCTTTGCCCTATAAAGAAGATGCAGAACAGAAGATGCTCAGGTACCTTAATGAAAACGGTTTTAGCGAAGCAAATATAGAAATTGAAGAGGATAAAGTTAAAATAAATATTTCTTCTGGAAGTAGTCTATTTTTTTCTAAATATTTTACAAAAAAGGAAAGAGCTCAGTATAGAGTATCATCTACAGTTGGAATAAGTTCTAGCAGGGTTGCACTCTTTTTAGATACTAGTTCATATATGGGGCCTCCGCTTGGGGATAGTGTTTGGGGGGGGCAAGTTGATCAATATACACAAGCGGTAGCATGGGCAGAAGCAAATCTTTTTAAGCAAGATGAGTTTAATCCAAAAAACACAAGATACGAAGAGAAGCAGAACTTAACGCAACAATGTTACAATCCATCTTTCAACGCTATGAAGGAAGCTCTTATAAGATATTATGACTTTGTATCAGCAAGTAAAACGACTAAGGTGAGTGTATTATCAGGATCAAGTTCTAGTTCGTTTAAGCCTCTTGAATTGAAACCTATGGATGTAAGCGATCTTTTTGATCCTGAAGAAGAATCAGCTAAATTTGACTTTTATAGGAATCAAAATGTTGCAGATGACTATTGTTTAAAGATAGCTAGTGAAGAAAACAATATAAGATTTAAAATTCCAGAAATCTCTAAAAAGATAAGAGAGGTAAGCTCTAACCTAAGTAATCGAATAGAATTTACTAACAAGCATTATCTAAAGAAAAGTAAGGCTAATAATTTAACAACTAGAGAGGTTGTTTGGACTAAGGCTGTACAAAGACAATTAAATTCAGAAGATAAGGTTGTTAGATATGATGAAGTATTAGAGAGTGTTGTAAAGTCGTTGTTAGCAGCCAGTATTGAAGACCCACCAAGTGCAATTAATAATTATTTAGGTGTGATCTTTTTAGGAGATATGCCACATGTAGAAGACTCAGATCAAGGTCTTATAAGGATGTTCAAAAAAGATTATGACGCAAATCTAGAAGAGCCTAAAGCTAACAAAAAAGTAAAAAAAATAATTAAGTTACAGTTAGAAGATTTAAATAATATTGCAAATGAAAGAGGAATAAAGGTGCAAATAGTAACTGTTATATTGAGGCATCAGGGTAACTATAATGCTCTGTCGCCGTGGGATATAGGCGAAAAGTGTAGACCTTTCACTGCATTAAATTATGGACAAATGCCTTGTAAGAAATTTACAAAAGAAGCAGATGTTCTAAAATATTTATTTGACGAACAGTCATTAAGTAATATTAAAAATATAGAGTTGGATTTTGTTTTTGCACCGAGTTATGGCTCGCTAGTGAATGATATAATTAACAAGCTTCCATTAGTAGGAAGGAAAATTAGGAGAATATAGAACGTGGATGGTGATGAAATAAAAATATTTTATGAAGATTTAGCTCATATGTTTAGAAAGAGCTTATCTGGTTTTATGATAGGATCCGAGGTGGGTTTAGAGATTAGTAAGGAAATTGCAAACGAGAATTATCAAAGTTTATTTCGAGATCTAGTAACTGTTACAGAAAAGTTAGCAAATAATCTACGGGATATAGATACTCTCTTGTTAAGTAGTGACAACCTATCGGAGGTAAAACTCAGCGAGATTATAAGTATCGAAAACAATGAAGAAGACATTACCCTAAAAGTGCAAAAAAGCAAGGTTAAGCAAGCATTAACAGACTTAATTAAAGCCCTAAAATTTAAATGTAACCATATAAATATAAAAGCAAATAAAGTTACTAGAGAAGTAAATATACATATAAAAGATAAAGAACTAAAAGAATCTCAAAATCTAACTGATTATTTTCTTAAAAACTTTCAATATAAAAATAGAAGGATATTAATAATAGAGTTAGCTTTGAGAGAAAATGATATTGAAATAGCATATAAGACAAGCGGGTTGGCTTTGAGGTTTAGATGAGATGGCTGAAAATGTATTAATTATAGATGATGCTGTAGAAGAAGCGAAGGTTTTGCAAGCAGCCCTGAGTATAAAACTAACTGGCGTACATGTAGGAATTGCGTTCAATGAAGTAATGGGATTAAAAATGGTGGAAGAAATTAAACCATCTGTAGTTATATTAGATCTCTCATTAGATGACACAGAAGGTGTAGAATCAGGTTTTCGGGTTCTTAGATCTATAAGAGCAACGAACAAATCTGTAACTATATATGTGTTAACAGGTCATGATACTGACAAAAACGGAATAAAGGCGTACAAGAATGGTGCAAATGGATTTATTAAGAGGCCAGCAGAAATCGTTGAGATGGAAATTAGAATTAAGGATGGTTTAGAAAGTGCTAAATATAGGCAAAAAGCCCTAAATATTACTAAGGAAAGAGAGGTTGAAATATTAAACCAGTTTATTGGTACTAGCGATGAAGCAAAACGTATTAGGGAGCAATTGGTATATGCATCTAAAAGTGATCTGCCCTTCTTAATTACCGGAGAATCTGGTACTGGAAAAACAACTTGCGCTAGGATAATTTTCGAATTGTCGGAAAAGATGAGTGGAAAATTTGTTACATATGCACCATATCAAAGTGGTAGCGATATTTTTGCAGGTGACTTGTATGGTCATAAGAGAGGAGCTTTTACAGGAGCTGAAAATGATAAAAACGGTCTTTTAAAGGAGGCTAATGATGGGCTTCTGTTTATTGATGAAATTGGTGATATGCCATTAGATGTGCAAATTTCACTTTTGACTACTATTGAAAGTAAAGAATATAGAGCAGTAGGATCAAATGATATAGAGTTTAGTAACTTCAGGCTTATAACTGCAACTAACAAACAATTAAGTGAGGAAATAAAAGAGGGTCGTTTTAGAGAAGATTTTTATTATAGAATAGCTGGCGAGATAATTGATATCCCCCCACTGAGGAATAGGCCTGAGGATATCAGATTGATAATAGAAACTGAATTAAGAATCTTAGAAGAGAAGTTGCAAATGTACGATCTTAAAATTAGCAATAAAACATACAAGAAGTTGATAGGCTTAGAGTGGAGAGGTAACGCTAGGGATATAAAAATAGGCGTTGAGAGAGCCGTATCTAGAGCAATAATGCAAAAGAGACAAGAGCTTGAACTAAGAGATTTTATGGTAATGAAAGACGTTTTAGATGCTGTCACGTCTCTGCAAGAAAAAACAAGAAACTTTAAAAGAGCATGTGTTAGAAAGGCAATAGAGCAAAATAACGGAGATATAGAAGAAGCCGCTAGGTCGTTAAAAATATCTAGAGCAACAGCCTTTTCGCTTGTGAAAACTTAAAAAAATCGAGTTACATTTTTCTATAAAACGAGACCATACATATGTGTATATATGGAGGTCTGAAAATGAAAAACTTTTTTTTGATTATAATATTTTTTGCAGTAAATTTTACATTACATGCGGACATCAAAAAAGATATATGTAAAGTTGGCGATCCAACTCCTGGAACGTACATTATAAAATATTCTAATAGAAATCATCACAATGCACTAAGTCCTCAAAGAAAAGAATCGATTAAAAATTCAATAAGAGATTCGCTCGGTTTAGTGAAAAAATCTGATTTATCAAATATCAATGAAAATTATGAAGTGGTATATATGTCAAACTATTTTTCTGAAGGAATACCTCAGAAACTTCAAGAAGCTCTCGATTCAGGTGAGCTTGAGTCTGTAATTCAAGATAGAGTTTCTGTATGTCCACTTAATAATAAAGTTAAAGGAACTGTAAGACCTGTTGGTAGTTTATCTGCTCCAAATCCTAAAACTTTAGTAGTTGGTGCCTTTGGGAAAGCTTTTTCGATTCCCTTAAATGGCAAGTCTCCTACAATAACAAATTTACATTACGACTATGGAAATAATACAGGTGAACTATTTGCACCTAGAGGTCTAAAAGCGTGGGATGTTAATCAAGATGGTTTTGTAGATTTTACTGGAAGAAGTCAAGGAGCAGTTTGGTATCAAGGACAAAATCCAATTACGAAAAATAAGTTAGTGAATATAGCTAACGATGGTTCAGGAAATTTTGGGGTATTTGACAGTCAATTATTCAATGGCATTGAAGGTTTTGAAAGAATTGAAACAGGCTTGTTGGATGATTCGCTACAAACAAAACTTCTACAATATGAACAAAATAGATTATACGAAATAACACAAGGGGGGCGAATATTGGTATTTCAAACTCCCTACCCTATCCTTGCTCTTAAAGATCTAAACAATGATGGTTTTATCGATATACTCTCCGCTCATCGTTATCTTCAGAATGAAAGAATGATTCAATTCTATACGCACTATGGAAACGGGAATCGTGGATTCAGTTTAAATAGAATAACAAATCCGGAAGCAGACTATTTTGGAGGGCAAGATGTTACTACACAATTAGTGGATTTAGATGATGATGGTGATTTAGATATTGTAAATGATCTTAGATGGGATATTTCTTTACAAAGTAACATTCATAGATCTCGAATTGGGATGTATATCAATGATGGGAGTTTTCAGAGTACCTATGGAGGATTTATAGATATACAGGGTAGTACAGGTTACATACCACTGGATAAAGTTATTTTTAATGATTTAGATAATGATGGTCAACCAGAATTAATCTTTAATGTAGATGATCAATGTTCAAGTTCGGCTGTTGTTGTATTTAAAAATGACAACGGAGATCTCGTTAATCCTCAAGTGCTTAGCGAAGGTAATTGTATATCAGAGCTTAATATAGAAGATATAGATGGAGATGGTGACAAAGATATTTTAATTGGAGCAGAGAATGAGCTACATATAGGTGAGTTGTCTGTACAAAGTGGAAGTCTAGTTTTTCAAGAGATAAATTTTGGTGATACAGGTGCTCAAGAAGTACTTTCTATAGATGCTGTTGATGCAAATGCTTTAATAGATGTAGTCGTTGAGTTAAAAAGTTCTAGTGGTACCTTTTATTCGATCACGGATAAAAACGGGGAGTTTGATTTTTCGGAAATACCTTCAGGTCGGTATTCAATCAAAGGTTATCATAACAGGTTTGAAATACTAGATGGGTTTAATGGAACGATTGATATTTCAAGAGACACCAATGTACGCCTTGAGGCTTTAATGACTCTCCCTCCTATTCCGAATTACGTAAGACCAACAGGCTCAACAAATGATCCAGGTTTTGGTTACTTATGGGGTCTTCATAATAATATTAATCAATCTGCGGATATTAACGCTTTAGAGGCTTGGAGAACTACAAAAGGAGATCCAAATTTGGTCGTTGCTGTACTGGATACTGGTATCAATGCTGAGCATCCAGACATACGAAATAATATGTGGGTAAATCCAAGGGAGATTCCAGGAAATGCTAGAGATGATGATGCTAATGGTTATGTAGATGATGTTTTTGGTACAAATTTAATTGAAAGAAGTGGTGACCCGTTTGATGCTGGCAATCATGGTACGCACGTTGCTGGAACAATAGCAGCAACAGGAGATAATAATATTGGTATAGTAGGAGTAGCTCCTAATGTAAAAATTATGGCAGTTAAGGTTTTAGGTGCATTTGGCGGCACTCATGAACAAATATTAGGAGGTTTAGATTACGTATCGAAAATGAAAGATGCTGGCGTAAATATACGTGTGGTAAATATGTCTCTAGGTGCTGCAGGTGCTTGTCCTCAACCTTATATTGATGCGTTTAATGTTTTAAATAGTAAAGGAATAAGTGTGGTTATTGCTGCTGGAAATGGTGGTAACGACGGTATAGGTGATAATAACGATGTCATTTCATATACTCCTGCAAACTGCCTAAGTCCAAATGTAATTTCGGTAGCAAATGTAACTAATCGAGGGGTACTTGCGAGTAGTTCGAACTATGGCGTAGGCAAAGTTCATATTGGCGCACCAGGCTCTAGCATTTTAAGCGTAACACCGAATGGACAGTTTGATGTATTGAATGGCACCTCTATGGCCACGCCTCATGTATCTGGTGTCTTAGCGTTAATGTATAGTGTTAATCCAAGATTAACACCACCACAAACTAAAGATCTGTTGCTTAGAAGTTATACTCCTTTAGGCGATCTTAACGGCAAAATTAAAGCTCCAGGAATTATAGATGCAGTTCAAGCGTTAAATAACGCTAAAAATCCTGAAATAGCACTTCCTCCTAACACCAATACGAAAATAAAAAAAATAAGAATAACTCCTAGAAAGTTAAAGGTTAGAGGAGGAAAAGTTAAAATTATCGTTGATATTGAGCATCCAAGAGAAAATCAAGTTAGAGTTATATTTACATCTAATAAAAACAAAAAAAGGAGAGTAATAACGCTTAAACCAGCTCAAACTAATGGTAATATCACAACATATAAAAGGAAACTTAGATTAAAGCGCACAAAGAGAAGTAAGAAAAAAGGTGTGGAGAAGTATAAAACTGAAATTGATCACTTAGGTATTTCAAGAAAAAGAGGTCCAAAAATTAAGCTTTCAAAAAGATAAGGAAAGGTAATGAAAATTTCTAAAACTAACATAAAAAGAATTCTAATTAGTCGACGCTTAAAAAGACCGAATTAGAGAGAATTTACAACTATTTTAGAATAGTAATTTTCAAAAAAGTGTAAGATTGAATCATCTATATTTTTATTTTCTAAGATATGAATTATTTCTTTTTTTGTTAGTGTAGGAGCAGTGTCGCATCTGTTAATATCATAAATCACTTCCCTTTCAGCAAAAAAAGTATCAAATAAAGGAAGTAAAAGAATTATTATTAATATCTGCAACAATATTGTCATTACATATTTTTTTATAAATGACATCACGAACACTATCTTAACTAGCCTCCATCTTTTTGATCATTTCTTTAGTCTTTTGCGCTTTTTTTGCATGTCTAATTCTAATCTTACGATCTTCAAGATAGTCTTCTGACAAAGGTGTTACTTTTTCGATCATTGAATACAAATAACCAGCATTATTTTTCTTTATAAGTTCAGGAGTTTTGTTTTTGACCCACATATAGCTTAAAACACATTGTCTTACCCAATTTCTCTGATTTGAGTCAGATTTTATTTTAGTTATTAATTTTTCTAAATTAGGTCCTTTAATGCCATGTTTTTTAAGGGCTTCTATCTCTTCTATTTCTGCATCTTTAGTATCATCGACTGTACTACGTGGGGTTGCATTTTTAGGAGAGACTCCCACACCTGTACTAATTAGTCTGATTGTTTTTGCGGTAGTTTCGTTTGGTGGAAATAATTCATTGATATCATCAAATTCAATAAATCCAATTTTCCGTAATTCTTTAAGAGGATTTATTAAGGATTGAATGAGCTTAGTGTCTCTATTTGGGTTCTTAATCCTAATACCAACTCTGTAAACAGCAAAGTCATACAAAGGCATTTCAAAAATATTCTTGTTGTAAAATTGAGATCCAACAAAAGAGTAAATTCTTCTAGCGATAGGCGATTTAATTGAAATATATTCATCAAAATTAATTCTTCTATAATACTTTTGTTCCACTTCACTTATGAGACGTTGGCTCCAACGAATAGCAAGTTTTGTTTTAGAACGAGATAAATTATGTAACAAGGTAGGTTCTATCGGAGATATTGTATCTGAAATCCATTTTTTTTTGTTATGTTCGTATAGTGAATAATTAAATTCTAAGCTTGTGTAACTCCATCTTTGTAAAGATTTTATAATTTTTGTATAGTTGTCTCCTTTCCTAGACATTTTTAAAACATCAAGAAGATCAGATTTAGAAAATTCTAAATAAGTTTCGGTCATGTAATTTAAATCATAGCTAAGCTTCAGCAAAGCAGAAAAGACTTTATCATCGTTAAAATAAGGCGCGCCATGAAGACTTGAGGGGATAATTTTAAGTGTTTTAGAACTACCTTTAGAAAATAATAGTTCTGTAGCTGTTTTATTTATAGCAGAGTTCGAGATAGATGAAATTGGAAGATTTACTAGATTTAATAAGTGTATCCCAGTAGACATTAATTTTTAATCCTTATTAAAAACAAACATGTTAGTTTAAGTAACATAGTGTTTATGTAGAGAATCAAAAAAGACAATAAAATTAGCCTGTTACGCAACAAAAAGCCCATAAGGGGTCGTTTGATTGCCCATAAAGGGTCGTTTGAGAACCATAAGGGGTCGTTTGATTGCCCATAAAGGGTCGTTTGCGACGCCCATAAAGGGTCGTTATCTTGGCTTGTGTTTACTTTAATCATATTAAACTAAACATAGTATTAGGTTTCTGTTCTGGCAAGATATAAACTTTTAGTGCATATAGCATATTCAATGCTAAGACAGCGTTTTGATAACTTAGTGACATAGTTTTGAGAATAAATGACATAATTATGAGAACTTACCCCTTCCAGCTTTTCTTTTAAAATAAAAAGCAACTTAATTAAATTGTATAGAGACTCTAAAAAATGTTTGTGTTAATGTTAGTTAGTGAAGAAGAATAAAGCTAAAGATTTAAAAATACTAAACACATCTAAGCTCAGATCTGTTCGCAATGTTATTGCTGGTAAGAGCTCCCCTTTTGATGAAGCAGAATATTACGATGTAAGTGTTAGAACTATTTACAGGTGGTTAGAAAAATATGATCTACATGGAGAGAGAGAGTTCAGTAATAATCATTCTAAAACTGGTAGGAAGAAAAAATTGACAGATAAGGAGTGGAGTACCATACTCTCTTCGGCTATTTTGGATAGTAACGATTTTAGAAAGAAACGAAGGTGGGTAAGGTCTAAAATAGATCCGGAGGTTGTGGTTAAGCTTGCTAAGAAAAGATTTAAAAAAGAAATAAGTGTGAGTACTGTATATAGATATATTAAAGAGAGTTCCCAAAGCTAAGTGCAATACCTGACAAAATAATGTTCCGTCTCATATATATTTTGTGTTATTGTAGTCTTCTAAAAAGAATTCAATTGAAAAATTAAGAGAAAATTGACTGATAAGGAGCTAAGTGTACTGCTCCTCGGTAGAGAATGTGATAGAAAAAAAAGAGATTAGAAGAGCTATACTTTCGATAAAAAGAAAGGGTAATTTTGGTTTTGTTGAAGAGAAGGATCTCATCTTGTTTGGTTTTAACCAAAAGCAGTTAGATTTTTTTTATCAAACACGCTTTCTGGTTAAGATAAATAGTTTTGTAATAATTAAAAAATGTTTTGATGTACTTCCAAAAAGATTAAAAAAGTACATCATGATATCTAAATTTAAAAATAGTATGGAGCGCCCAATACATGGAAAATTACTTGCTTGGTGCTATTATTTACTACAGTCTAAGGAAGGTTTTAAAGTTTCTCGCAGTCCAATCCCCTATCCTCAGTTTGGTTTGATAAATTTACGATTATCGTCTCATTCAAGTTGTAGTTTTTATGCGTATGAAGAAGAGAGATGTCTTGTAGAGGTTTATCCATATTTATCTCTGAAAGATAGAAAGAAAATTCTAAAAGCAAGTTTTTTAAGAACAAGGCCTTGGTCCAGGAGGAGGTGGCTAAAAAAAGTTAAGGCGTATGAAAAATTGTTGAATATAGAAATAGATAATTTAGATGAAATTATAGCTAAATACACTGGCAAAGCTTATGTTCCAAACAAATTTACAAAATTATTCCCTGTTCAAGATAGAGGTAAGAATCTAAATAGTAAGATAGAAGATTATTCTAGTAAGAACATAACACGTGATAAAATGTATTCTGCCAGACGACTTTATCGAAGGATTGAGCGTTTTGCGTTAGGTGACGAAACGAAAAAAGCCCAGTTGTTAAATTTGTTGGAGCAGCCTTATTTTGGAACAAATGATTTAAAAAAGATTGGAGTAGATATAAAGAAGTTTTTAGATAAACCTCCATTTAGGGATGTAGATAGGGTTTCTAAAGGTATTTATAGAGGTAAAAACGCGCCAAAATTAAATGGAGAATGGGGTGAGGTTGCAATGGGGTATCTACCAAATTATCCTTGTGCAGTTTTTTATGGAAGAACTGCGTTAGAAGTACATGGTATCTTAAAGACTCAAAAACCTCCTTATACCCTTGCTTCTACAAAGATTATACAAAATAGGCGAGGCTTTATATTTCGTAGGTTTAAAGACTGTGAATTTGAGAAAATAGAAATTGACTATGGGAATTGGGTTCTAAATGTTTTTAGTATAAAACGTACAATGGTTGAAGTTTTAAATATAATGGAAATCAAGAAAGTAAGAAAGATATATGTAGATTATTATAACGCACGGAATTTAGATCCTTTTGAAGATTTAGAGCTTTTTTTTATAGCGAATAAGTTAACAATTTCATTGTTTAATATTTTAAAATGTTTTGATAAGACACTGACTAGGAAAAGATATAACACGATTTATCGAGATTTTAGAAAGAAAAATAAGTTTTAGTTTCTAAAATCTTGTCATTAGAGTGTTTGTTTTTTAATCATGAGAAAAAGCGTCCTCCCCTGCTTCAAATGTGTAGTTAGGCTCATTTTCAATGTTTACCACAGTTGAAGAAACTTTCTTGTAGATAAGTTTGATAAGTTGCTCTGTTCTAACTCTGGCTGAGCTCATAGAGCTTTCTTTTTGGTTTAAAGGTAGTGGAGGGTTGTGTGTAAAGAAAGTAAATGAAAATTGGGTAAGTAGTTCGAAGAGAAGTTCAAGCTTATGGTTATATTTATTTAACTTATTTGTAATTTTTCGGTTTTCCTGAGCAATAGTAGCCTCCCAAGTATCATTAGGGAATATAAATTTACGGATAGCACCTTCAAGAACTTGCCTTTGTGTGATTCTTCTTGTGAGTGTGTAAGCTTTTAATGCATCTGCTAAGTCGCTATCGATAAATCCAGAAATCCTTTTTCTTGGATTCTCAACTGTTTTAAATTTAACTTTCTTAGACATATTTGTACCTCCAAATAGTTACCTTTTTAAATCATGATTGTCTTTATTTTTTTCTTTTTTCTCATTATCTAGTCCGGACATGCCAATTTCATGATGATCGCCATCAAAATGTGTGAAATTTGAATCGACATCTTTCTTTAATGATCTAACTCTTTTTTTCTCTGAATTTTCTACTTCTGTTAAGCTTCGGTTTGATAGAATTATGTCAGGATTATTTTCGATAAACTCCTCTTCGTTTTTCACTTCGGTATCCACATCGATTACAATTTTACATTCGCTATCAATATCATCTGGGGCAGTAAGATTTTCATTACAGGAATAGGGCTTGTTCACAATCAGCTTACATTTGTTTATTACATTTGGTGTGTAAGAACTTGGATCGATTGAAGGGAGAAGGAGTTGAGCAAAATATGGGTCTTTGTAAAATGAAATATCATTTACTAGAAATGAGCCTTTGGTGCGAGTAACTATGATATATGGTGAGTATTTCCTCAAGTAGTATCCAAACTTCTCTATTAGTAAGTTTAAAGCGTTGTTTAGTTTACTGGGTTGTTTTATAAAGTAAGATATCGATTTGAGTAGAGAGTAGCATAGGCTGTAGATAATTCTTTTTTTATTTGTGCAAATGTAACTAGGATCAGCTAAATTTTGGATCTCTTCAGGAGTCATTGCGGGTGAAGATTTTGATTCAGTAATTAATGAAGTTTTGGAGTTTAGGAATCCATTAGCTTCAGTTCTAGAGTTGTGAGAGGTTTTGCTCTTAGTGACGTTACCTAGAAGAGGGGAAATATGCTTTGAATGAGAGACGTCTGATCCTGGAAAATATACTTTAACATTAGAGTTTTCATTAAGAGATGATTTGTATAGCTCTCTTACTTGATTTTCTGATTGTGCTATCAAAAGGGCTTTAAGACCATAACCAGCAGAAAGGTTTAGAGCTTTAACGAAAATAGGAATTCTATCAAGTGTTGGAAATTCATCTGCTAACAGTAAAACATTCCTCTTTTTGTTAGGATTTTTCAGCTTTCCCGTTAAGGAGCTAACTGCATTAGTGACCATTAAGTTAAAGAGTTGGCTGAAAGTATCAAGATCGTTTACGTCGATGCATAGGTATATTGTAAGAGGTTTCTCTGCTTCGATTAAATCTAGCATATTAAAATGAGATTCAGAAGTAACCTCACCAACAATGGGGGCACGGAATAAATGTAGAGCAGCATCTACGGAACCTATAATACTAGTCCTATTTCCATCAGAAAGGCTACTAATTTTTTTAGCTTCTGCAATTAAATGATCTGGTATATTTAAATTGCTACCATTAACTATTTGGTTTAGGAATTGGTTAATAGTTCTGTTTGGATCCACATAGAGTGTTGCGACTTGTCTAAGGTTTTTTTCTTGTTCAAAAAGAAATACGTAGAGAATAAGAAAAGTTAGCCAGGCAACTGACATATTGAACCAGTATGCATCATTTCTATTAAGTGCTTTTTGAAGAAGAATTTCAGAAAGGTTGTATGCATCTATAACTAAGTTGTTGCTGTAGTACAGATTATCCAGTGGGTTGTATCTATGTGAGTTAGGGTCAGAGGGATTGAAGTAGATAACATCACTTGTTAGTGATCTTCTACCTGAAGTTAATTCAAAAATCTCTCGCTTGATATCAACAACAATAATTGAACTATCTGGAAAGTTGAGCATTGTCGGTATAACGATACTCTTCCCCTTCCCTGCTCTTGTTGGTGCATGAACAAGAGTATGGTTATCACCATCATCACAAAAATATTTACCTGGCCCAATACTCCCTAGGACGACTGAGTTTGGTTTATTTAAAAAGCTTTTAAGTTTTTTTTGTTTTCGTTTGCCTTCGAGAAATATACCATTTTTTTTAGGTGCATAAAAATGTTGAACAATGTCACCTTTAATGAGTTGAATAAAAATGAATGACAAAAAAATAGGTAAGTAGAAAAAGTAAATAAAGTCGGTACCAACTAACAGTCCGTCAAAAATAATCCAAGCAAAACAGTTGCAGGGATTTAGAATTGGAATTTGAGCGAAATATCCCAAAATGTAAATGTTATCGTCGGGATTAAATAAGAAATAAATTAGGTAGGTGGAAATATATAAACCGATTATAAAGGCTAAAATTGATAATACGTTTACGAATAATTCTTTTTTCATCTTGATTTGCCCTTTTCTATAGATTCTGAGTAATCAATAATTTTAATTTTGTATTTAGCAGAAAGTTTACGAGAGAATTTATAGCTAGTATTTATATCCATTTCTGGAATTGCATGTTTTATTGTAAAGAACTTTCCTGTTTTAATGACTACAAATTTTTCGTCAGCTAAAGTAAAGAATTCTTTTATGGTGCCATTAAAAATATCTTTTGATTGAATATTATTGAAAGATCCATATTTACTCTCGTAATCTTTAATCTTATTTTCAAGTGTGCGTTTACGAAGGGTATTAAAGAGTTTTTCTACTCCGCTCGAGTTAAGATCGAGTTCGTTAATAATATGTTTTTGCTTAAGAAACTTTTGTCGTTTATGAAAAGCCGATAGGAGTTCTTTAGAAAACGAGTCTTTAGTATTTTTTATACTCTTTAAAGTTTTATAAATAAGAGGTTTTTCAAAAATTGTTGGTTCAGTAAGTTCTATAGAGCTCTTACTAAATGAAGGAAGTTTTATGATAGAGCTTATGTATCTCTCTTTCACTCTATGATCTCGTTCAAGTGTATCAATAAAGTTAGGCTTTACAGTGTATGAATCGAGACTTGTTTTTGTAGCTAATCCTAGTCTGATTAATGATTCTAATCTAGTTACATGACGTTTTACTATAAAATCAATTGTATTTTTATCAAATTTTTTGTTTTTAACATTTAATGCCTTTAAATAGTTTCTGTAATTATTAGGAGAGTAAGAACCTTTTTTTTCTACGAATTCTTTAATTGTATAGTCAGATTGTCTTACTACTGAGTTCTTCGAAATACTTAAATCAATATAATCACCAATTTGAGCTTTCTGCCCTTCTTTCTCTGAAAAACGGTTTAAATGCACCTTAAAAACGCCTTCATTGAATGATTGTAAGAATATCAGTTTAGACTCATCATCACGATAAAGAATTCTACCAAATACCCTAATATCTTCTGAAAAAGATAATTCACTAAAATGTAATTGATTTTTAAGTGCGTGATGCAGAGCGCAATCTGGTTTATGGTTGTTAGTTATAAACCTTTTTCTAGCATTGAATAGTTCATTAAGGTATTGAGTAATTTTATTATTTCCTTGAGGTAAATTCTTATTAATAAGATACCTATCAATGAAGGATTGCTTACTAGGAATGTCGATGTTTTTAGAGTTTAGTTTGGATACTGAGTAAATATTGTAGCTTTTTTTAGTTTCGATAGTATCGAGAAAGTTTTCAGGTATGAAGTAGGTAGAAGTGTCTTTAATGATTATTCCTAGTTTATGGAGTTTTTCGAGTCTTTTTATGATAATTTTTTCTATTGAATTTATTTCGTAGAAATAGTGTTCTTTTACGTAATTTATAATTGAAGAGTTTGTAACTTTAAACTTTGATTTTTTAGCGATGGAATTTATAATGAAATCAATTTTTATTGGTTTATAAGAATCCGAATATAGGTTAAAATCTATAAAATCCCCTACCCGAGTTTTTTCAACTATCTTCTTGTCGAAAATACGAGCTTTTACTACTTCGCCATGTTCGTTTTCAAAAACTAAACCAAATGTTTTTCCATCACTTGTAAAGTTTCCACTGTATAAAATTAAGCCAAGAGATTGTTTAAATTTTTCTGGTTCTTTTTCTAAATCTATAAATTTAGCAGTATTTTTATTTGATAAGTTCAACCTGAAAGTTTTTAATACTTCTTTGTTAATTAACTTGTGTTTAGTTTTAAAAAACATACGTTTTTTTAACATCGAATCTAGTTCAGATTTAAACGTTTTATTTGAACTGAAATCAGGAATAAGATTTTCTGTAGCTAAAATAAAATCAAGATAATTTGAATGCTGTGATGAGATTAATTCTTCAGATAAAGCATTAGAATTGTGCTTTATGATTTGAACTGGTCTAAGTTTTAAATCATATTCATCTGATTTAATACGTTCTATTAAATATCTTCCAATTTTCCAAGTACCGTCGTCATTTAGCTTGGCAAGTAAACTGTTATTAAGTTCAGATAAGGCTTTATGAAGGGAAAAATTTTCAGAAACTGATAAATTTAAAGAATTGAAATTTGGATTGTAAGTTTCGCTATGTAAATTTTTTAACTTTAAAATAGTAGGATTTAGAGAAGTGAGATTTATGCTTTTATTTTTTGGAAAAACTGTTACTATTGAATCGATTTTGTATGATAAAATTCTTTCTTTGGAAAGTTTACCTATGGGTGTATGGTAGATGTTTCCATCAGAGGCGTCGATTGTTAAGAAGAATTTATCACCTAACTCTTCATCGACTCCTTTATCTATAATTTTACCTGTAATAGGTGTCGCTTTTGTATCTTTATAGTCGTAAATCTTATATTTATCAGATGATTTATTTGGAAATTTTTTGCTTAATTTCTTATATACATCATTTTTATATGAAAGAGCTTTTAGCTTATAAGTGAATTCTTTATTGAGAACGTAAACGTTAAAAGATAGTTTAGAAATTAGGCCTAGTGAGGTTAAAAACTTGATGCGATCGTTTAAAAATTTACGTTCTTTGTTAACTATTTTAGTAAATTCTTTAGGTATTTTCCAAAGGTCGACATGGTTTTTTTTATCAGCAATTTTAAGTAAAATCATATCAAGTCGAGTAAGCCTTTCTGCTCTTATTGCTCTTATTTTTTCTCGATTAACATCCTCTTTAGATCTGAGCCCACGAAGTTTAGTAAGCATTTCTCTTGCTCTATTACGAGCGCCGTGCGAGAGGTAATAGCGGTCAATTACTAGGTCAGTACCGTCATCTTTTATCCCTCTTATTAGATAATGTATATGTGGAATTCCAGTATCATAATGTACTGTAAAATAGCCTTGAAGTTTAGTTTTTAGATCTTTTTCTAGGTTCTTGAAAAACTTCTTACCGAAATTTTCAACGCTAATGCCATCGGAATTTTCTGGTGATAGAACGAATCTAAAATGGTGTCTATCTGAGAACCAAGATTTGATATTTTCCTTAAATTTTTCCTCAGATCTTGAGCCAAAAGAAGAAAAAATTTTTGCTTTTTTGCCTTCCTTCCCCTTCCCTTCTTTGGTTAGGTAAAGAGCTTGCATAATAAGATGATCTTTAGTTCTAGCGTTATGTTTAAAGAACCTTGCCTTAAAAGTAGCTTGTTGAAAAAATGAAGAAACACTTACAACTGTTCCGTTTTGAGTTCTAGAATATTTTGGTTTGTTAGTTAATTTTAGTCTATATTTTTTGTTATTATGCTCGCGATTTAAGTACCATAAACGCTTACTAGAAATGGCTTTAGAACGTGGATTTATGTCCCCTTTTTTGTAATATTCAAAAATAAGTCTTTTCAATTCACTCAAAACAAATCCCTAATAAAAACAAATACTTAAAAAACCTAAAATTTAGATGCACGATTGATTGACAACTAAATCAGTAACTTAACGATTTTTATGCACATCGAAAATGTAAAATGTGCATAAAAACAACAGATAAAAACTTGAAAATACACAACAAAAAATCGCTAATGTGCATCTTCTTTTATCTTGCTTATTATCATTTATCATTTTCAAATATTCATATTGCAAATAAAAATTAATAATCTAAAAATTTTTTTTAGATATAAGAAAGCGAAAATGAAATATATTAATCAATAAAAGTTTAATTTTACTACTAAAAATAAAATTAAAATTAAATAAATTTTCTCTCTGTTTTTGTCTCAAAGAGTTTTGAAAACAAAAACAGAGAGAAAATTTATCTCTTTGTTTAAATATAATATTAATTAGGAGAAAAAATATGACACTAAAAGAAAAAATTATAAAAACTACACATAGAGAAGAAAGGGAAAAATTAGTAGCTGAGATGAGAAAGTATATAGCTAACGAGAAAGCTAAAAAAGAGAAGGCAGAATTGAGAAAAGCTATTGAAGAATATAGTAAATACATAAAATCAACTTCATAAAAAAAATGGGACACTTAGTGATATTCTGTGCTATTAAAATCAAAAAGTGCCCCTGAGCGTCTGTTTTCTTCTACTTTTAATATTTTCGGGGTTGTAATCGAACTATTACTATCTTCGATAGTTACTACCCTACTTTCAAAAGTTTTAAGTAAATTTAAAAAATTCGTAAATTCATCAAGCAATTTAGCATGAGTTTTAAGTCGATTAAAAAGATAAATTAAGACTGATTTGTTACAGTTATTAAGCTCTATATTTTTGAAAAAATAGTTTTTGAAGTTTGGAAGTTCTTTTAGTTCATGATAAATTTTAAATAAGTATTTTTGGGAAAAATTTTGCCTAAAAATTCCTTTAATTAAAATTTTTCTTTCGGTTTTATCAAAAATACATATGTCCGAAAATAAATAACAAACGATTGTAAAAGAATAATGCCAATATAAATATTGGTTTTCAAAATTTAAGTACCTTGTGTGCTTTAAATAAAGAGCTAAGTTATCATCCCAATCAATGTAAATAAAATTTGAAGATGCTTTCTTCTTAACTTTAAAAATACTCATCTAGCTCTCCGAAATCATTTTTAACTTTTCTTTATAATTAGCGAAGAACTTATCTAGCAGATTGGTGTTATTCTTTTTTAGTATTTTTTCAAGAGAGTTTTTATGTTTTTTATTATTTTTAGAGAAAAGATCGTAGATAAAAAAATTTTTTTTATCGCAAGAAATTGTTAGCTTAATAACTCTATTTTGACCGATAACTTCCTCGTCGTATTTAGTCTTGTATTTAATTTTGGGCATACTTTCTCCATTCAAAAAATAGGGAAAGGTTATATATCTTTCCCCCTGTTTTTTGTCGTTTTTTAAAGGTTTCTATGACTAACCTTGTATGGTCTCTTTTTGAAAAAAGTGCTCCTTGATTTTTCGATATGCTAGGGAGTATTAAAGGAGTGAGCTAGTTAGGTTTTAGAGCAGAATTTAGGAGGGAGAGCTTGATTAAGCTGCTTCTGATTCAATCACTGAAAGTTTTAGCCCAAGGGAAGCTAGTATTTGATTGATTGTAGAAAAACGAGGATTACCTTCTTCTGAAAGTGCATGATAAAGAGCTTGTCTTGTAATTCCTGATTCTTTAGCTAATTCGCTTACATTTTCTTCTCGTGCATCAATCACGTCTTTTAGAGCAATTAAAAAAGTAGCTTCTGTCTCATTAGCTAAAACTTCTTGTAAATATCCAACTGCATATTCAGAATCTTTTAGTCTTTTTAACAAATCTTCTCTATAGTCTTTTAGTTTCATCTAAATACTCCTTCCAATAATTTTTTGCATTATTAATATCTCTGTTTTGACTTCTTTTAATTCCACCGGCTAATAAAATTACAAGTTCTTTTCCGTCAATTCCATAATAAACTCTAAGTCCACCACCAATATTAATTCTTAGCTCAAAAATGCCATTGCCTAAGTTTTTGTGGTCTCCAAAATTACCATTTCTTATTCGAGCTAACCTTGCATCCACTACTTGCTTAAATTTTTTATCTTTTAAGCCTTCGAACCATTCATCAAACGGACATTTACCACAATTTAGGCAAAATTTGACAGTCTTTCTAGGCTTAATTTCCATTAAGTTTAGTGTAAAATATATTTTACACTATTGCAAGCATAAAAGCAACTTTTTTTTAATATGCTAGTACATTTTCTTTGAAAATTTTTCATAAGCCTATTTTCCAGATTCCCTTATCTATGAAGGCTTCGATTGTTTGTCTATTTGCTTTGTTAATTACATTTGCGTGAGATGCTTTAATTGCCTTTGCGTATTCTTTTAGGGTTACTATATTTTTATTTTCAAGGTAAGCAAGTCGCTTATGGTAGCTATTTGTTAGTGCTTTCCCAACGACTTCTTCCATAATATGAGTTTCTCGAAAATTATCATATTCACGAAAAGCTGAATAATATGTTTCTCGATTTTTGAATCGAATATTAATAGGAACATACCCTTCTCGTATTAATAAATAATTGTTTAAGACTCTTCCAATTCGTCCGTTTCCGTCAACAAAGGGATGAATGTTTTCAAAGTTTAAGTGAAACAGGGCAATTCTCTTAATGATATGATCGCTAGGGTTGGCGTAGTATGTTGCAAGAGTTTGTAAGACAGAGAGTTCAACTTCTCGAGGATCTGGTGCGATGTGAAAACCAACTTTAACCCATTCCCCCTCTTTTCTATATCTTCCTGCAATGTCATCATTTATGTTAGATAAAAGCATTTTATGAAGAAGCAGTAATATATCAATTGTTAATTCAGATTCTTTTGCTTTTTTATCAATATAGTTGACAACCCGAGCTAAGTTTTTTGCCTCAAATAGTTCTCTTGGTTTAATGAAGCGATCCAGATC
>CALJRW010000132.1 GCA_937976335.1 uncultured bacterium
GGAAGTTGTATCTTTTGCTGAGGTTTTTGAGAAATTTAACTCTAAATTATCTCAAAAACTGAAAAATAATTGCTTCAATACTTTAAATTCAAAGTTTTAAATTTTATCTATCAGATTTTAGAGGTTTTAAGTAAGTCTCAAGTAAGCGATATTGATTCTAGCAGAAAAGTAATAAAAGTAAGAAAAGGTAAAGGTAACAAAACTCGTCATACTCTTTTGCCAAGAAAGTTACTAAATAAATTAAGAAAATACTGGCTAGAGTATCGTCCTAAAGAATGGCTGTTTGAAGGCAAGCACGGACATTGCTGTCAAACTGTTCCTCAAAAAGCTTGTCAAAGAGCAAGTAAACTTTGTGGATTAGGGATAACTATAACGCCTAGAACTTTGAGACATTCTTTTGCAACTACTCTTCATGAACAAGGAGAGAGTTTAATCACAATAGCAAGCTTGCTTGGACATAATTACGTATCAACAACTGAAATTTATACTCACGTAACTCCTCAAAAGCTACAAAAAACCAAAAGTCCTTTTGAGTATTTAAAGTGAAAGGAGTAGAGTTTGCAGATATACTTAGGGTTAACACAAAAGGTCTAAAGTTAAGTCTTAGTAATTGGAAGATAGTAAATGCCATACTAAATTGTAGAACCAGAGTTTTAGGAGGACATTTATATGCTTGTAGTTCATGTAAAAAATCAGAACCAAGATACAATTCTTGTAGAAATCGGCATTGCCCTAAGTGTCAAGGCTCTCAAACTGCAAAATGGTTAAAAGCTAGAGCAGAGGAATTGCTGCCTGTACCGTACTTTCATCTTGTTTTTACTATCCCACATGAGTTAAATCCTATTATTATAAAAAACAAGAAGTTATTATTAAGCTTACTCTTTAAGGCTCAGGCAAAGACTTTAGAAGATGTTTCAAAAAAAAGACTAGGTAAAATAGCTTATTTTTCTGTTCTTCATACTTGGGGACAGAAGCTTAATTTTCATCCTCATATTCATACCGTTGTTCCTGGTGTTTACTTAAAAAACTCAAAAACTGTCGTTTCTTCTAATAAGTTTTTTCTACCAAAAAAAGTCTTATCTACTGTTTTTAGAGCTGTTTTCCTTAAAATATTAGTGCAAGAATTTAACAATTCTAAATTCACATATCCAGAAATTGAATTCTATCAAATTATTAATAAAATTAAATGTAAAGAATGGATCGTTTATGCTAAAAAACCTTTTGCTAACCCCAAAGTCGTCCTAAAGTACCTTGCTCGATATACTCATAGAATTGCTATCTCTAATTCTAGAATTAACTCTTTTAACAACAATAATGTTACTTTTACTTATAAAGATTATAAAAACAGATATAAGAAAAAAACTTTAACTCTTCCCGCTAAAGAATTTTTAAGACGCTTTTTTCTTCATGCTCTTCCTAGGGATTTTGTTAGAATTAGATATTATGGATTCTTAGCTCCTAGTAATAGAAATATATTTAATAAACTAGCTGATTCTTTACCAAAACATACTACTTTAACTTACCAAGCTCCTCAAGCTAACTTGCTTTGTACTCACTGTAACACTGACTCATTAACTCATCTTTGTGAGCTTAAACCCTTAATTTTTCCTGCCTCTTCACTCCTCAAAAATAACCCCTTCAATAAAAATAATCAGTTCCAAATATTGGCTGCTTATTCCCCATAGCTATTGATACTTTTATACCAAGCAACACCAGCTTCGGCTCAACAGCGGGATATACTAGCCAAATATTTTGCCTTTGATTAACTTTTTCCTTTTTAGTACTATATTTCTTAGAAATTAAGGGATTCCTGTTGGCTTTTGGCTCGCATATCCCTATATGTTATCCCAGTAGAGAAAAAATGAACTATATCCTCATCATTGGTATCGCTGCAGTTTTGTTAGTAGGAATTTTCACGTTTTCCACTTCGTCTCGAGCTGATATCACAAAGAGCAAGAGTGCTTACGAGAAAATAGCTGCTCTTGTTTGCCCAGACTCCAAAGAAGCTATGAGCAGAGCCAAACTTATTGCCTCAGATCTCAGTGCATACTTCAAGAAATACGAAGATGAGATTTTCGAGACTGCTGGAATCGAAGACGAATCAGAGCTTAGTGCTTGGCATGCCCTTGTTCTTGCTTTTGAAAACCAGAAATTTGTCGTTATTGCTGACTGGAAAGATCAAGGCAGTAATTTTGGATGGCTTCTAGGTGAGCTAGCGCTCAGTAAAAAGCATTCCCTAGATTGGAGCAAGATTGAAGCGCTGGGAGACGACTACAAGCCGACAGCTGAATATGCAGATCTCGCAGAGGCAGTAACTACACCTAAAGGGCTTTCGCTCATTTGGTTTGACATTGATTCAGACTCTTATCCAATTGCCCTCGTCAGTTCCAGCAGAGTGCCTGAACTGCAGAAAGTTGCGAAGAAGCTGTCGAAGCGAATTCTAGTTTTTGATAAAAACGCTGGCGATGTTTAATGGCTACTGGGATAACAATGCGGTTTAGCAGAATTTCTCGCCTATCGGCTCGAAATCTGCTAACCTCCCCGTTACTTTGACAGGCTGCTTGATCAATTAAATATGTGGATTGTAATTATAGTAATTTTACTTCTTGTTTTATTCTTTGCTTTCGGTTTCCCGTCTACCAATTTAGTGCTTGCTAGTGACAATCTAGATCACTTAGCAACTGCAAAGGCTCAACTTGAATTATGCGGAATAAAGTCTTATCTAAAAGGCTGCCAAGTATCACCAAAAGGTCTAATTTTAGATAGAATTCCAAGAAGTAACACGCCCTCCTTGCACGTAGTTAATGTTAAAGAGCTACCGAAAGCTATAAAAGAATTGGAACTGCTTGATTTTATTGACACACCAAACTGAAAACTGGCAAATGCATACGCTTGAAATAAACGCCACCCTCTAACAGAAACTCCCGCCACCCAGTAACAGAATCTCCCGCCATGCGATTGAAGAATCTCCCGCCACCCCAAATATGAGAGAAATGAGGTAAAAAAGTACTCTATAAATTTAA
>CALJRW010000133.1 GCA_937976335.1 uncultured bacterium
TGATGGGGAAGATATTACTGAATTTCTCGATCTATCTACTGCGAAACGTATTAATACGGAAGTAAAGAGAGTAAACGTGGATTTTCCTATTTGGGTAATAAATAACTTAGATTTAGAAGCTAAGCGCATAGGTATATCTAGGCAATCTCTGTTAAAAATGTGGATTGCACAGCGACTTGATGAAATATCCTTATCGAAGGATGAAGAAATAGTTTAGTTTAGTTTAGTTTAGTTTAGTTCAACTAAATAAGATGAATTAACTACCTTAACCACTCAGGGCCAGAGGTCACAACTTCAGTCGGTCCGGCTACAGCTAAATTTGCTCTGGTAGATCTATCAAACGGGTTTGAAAAGGATGAAATTTGAATAGTTTCTTCTTCACCTCCAGTTTCTACCAATATTTGAGTAACATGAGCTGTTACATTATTAAGATCCTCACCTGAGGTTGAAAAACACATACTTAAAAACCGTTTTTGAGCAGGAAGATTGTTTTCAATACAGGATTCTCGATGAACTCCAAAAGTTCTTAATTCGGTATCTGAATTTTTATAGTAAGCTTTTATTTGGCTTCTAAGCTCGACTACTTCTTGATTGCTTGGAACAGCAGGAAGTACAACCCGGGCGAACAAATTTAAGTGACCTGATTTTTTATTATCTACATGTACCATATGATAGAAAATACGATATATGAGATAGTATTGCAATTAAATTAAAACTGCGATTTTTTTGGTAGCAAAAAACGCTTTAAGAAAGTGTGTTTAGCCATCCTACAAGAGCTATTTTGCTTGTGTGCTTCATTTCTTTATTTAGTTCAGAACTTGAATCTAGAGCCTTTTTCAAAGCTTTTACCTCTTTTCTAGATAAGATTGGATTGCCACGTCTAAGTTCATCAACTTTTTTAGCAAAATCTCTTTTTTCACCTTCTAATACCAATTGAGCGAATTAATTTTCAGGATAATGGAAACTGGGCTATTGGAACTGATAAAACCCCTTGGTTTCATCTACATCTTTTTGGAAGATCAAGAGAATCTAAAAATCAAAAAAGGGGAGAGGCTCTTTATATTCCAGACAAAGGAACTAATTTTTGGCATGAATATGAGCCTTTAAACGATTCTGATATGAGTGTAATACTAAGTCATATTGAAAAGATTGTATCTAAAGAAAAATATGAAAAACAATTTTGGTCTTTATAGAAAAAGATTTCAAATTATGTTAATTTACAAAGTATGAGTGGTGCACAACAATCACAAGACAACAACAATACACTTAGAATTGAAAATATAAATTTTAGCCCTTGGGTTAATTTTGTAATCAGAATGGAAGCATCGTCGCTTTCTTTAATTCCTGAAAGAAATGCAGAGATTAACTATACAGTCGACCAACTGGTGCCATCAACATTTACAAATCAATTTTTGCCATATTTTTTGCAAAAACACTTATCGACAATCTTTTGTAAAAGTTTCTATTTTTAGTGATGTATTGAGAAAATTTTTAATTTAATGTGTTTTTAAATGTTGGTGGCACCAGTTACCCCAGTTAGTTCAGTAAAGATAGAGAGAATTTTTCAGGCACTAAACTTCAATAAATACATAGAGTTAAAGAAATTGGGGGAAAAATGACATTGTCAATGTCATTTTTCCATAGTATGATATAAGCATGGAATTTAAGAAAAGAAAAATTGAAGAAAAAATATTAAAACTAGCAAATATATATCCTGTAGTACTAATTGTGGGAGCCAGGCAAACTGGTAAAACAGCGCTTTCAAAACACTTATTTCCAGATCATAAGTGGGTTTTGCTTGATGACTCTCTACTTGCGACGCAGGCTAATGAAGACCCACAACTCTTTCTGAAAAACAACCCGACTCCTATCATAATAGATGAAATTCAAAGAGCTCCTAATCTATTTCTAGAAATAAAGAACTTAATTGATTCCAAAAAAGGCGAGATGGGTGACTTCATATTAACAGGTTCTCAACCTCTGCCGTTAATGCAAAATGCGAGTGAATCACTCACAGGTCGCATAGGCATAGCGGAACTGTATCCTATGACGGCTAGTGAAATTTTTGAAATTAAAAAAACACCTAAGACTTTTAGGGACTGGATTAACAATCCACCAATTGGAGAAAAGTATCTTTGGCAGATTCCTCCATTTGAATTCTTAATGAGAGGTGGTCTACCTATGATGGCGCTGAAAGAAGGTTCATTAGATATTGAAACAGCTTGTCAAAGAATAAATGATTATATTCAAACTTATCTTAAAAAAGATTTAAGAGACATCTCAAGCATTCAAAGTTTAGGAATGTTTGAAAAGTTTTTACGTGTCCTTGCAACGTCTTCTAGTAGAATACAAGATTACTCTGATTTGAGTAGCCTGTCTGGCATACCAAGAACTACAGTAATAAGTTGGCACTCTATCCTTAAATCTAGCTATATTGTGTGGGAAGCTCAATCTTTTCATAGTAATTACGGAAAAAGAGAAAAGAAAAGACCTAAAAATTTCCTCATAGACACAGGCATTCTCTGCAACTTACTTGGTGTTAGTTCTTCTGAATCGCTCAGTAAAAATCCACTTTTAGGACTAGTTGCTGAGACTTCTGCCGCAAGTGCTTTAAAAAGTTTAATTTGTAGTAGCTTTGGACAAGAAGATAAAATATTTCATTGGCGCTATGAAAATAAATATGAAGTTGATTTAGTTATTGAATTATCTAGCATACAGATTTTACCTGTAGAAATAAAACTAACTTCCAAACCTAACCTGAGTGATTGTCAGGGTTTGCAGTTTTTTATAGAAAAATACCCTGAAAAAGCAAAATTAGCGCTTATTGTTAGTACGCATGAAACTTGTTTTTGGCTAAGCGATAAAATTCTCCATATTCCTTTGTCAGCTATATGAAAAATTAAATAAAATGACTGAATACAATCTAAAATCATTTTCAAAATTGTGGACAAACGTAAGCAAATCTTAAATAAACACGAAAAAAAAAGTAACTGTTTCAACTCAGGTGACAAATAAGTGACAACAACTTAAGCAAGTGACAAAAAGCTACAACAAGTATAAACAAGATAAACATTTGAATAAATTCTAAATACCTGAATTAACTGGCACTTAAAAACTCTTCCAAATCCGAGGGTTGGGGGTTCAAGTCCCTCCTGGCGTGCTCTTCTGCTCTTCTAATTTTTTTTAATATGGAGTTGTGATTTTTACTATTTTTGTTATAGGAGAAGTAATTTTTTTAGTGCTTTAGCTCGAATAGGTGCAGGTTTCTTCCCAATTTCTTTTCAGCATAGGCATATCAGAGTTCTGCATTGTTTAGGTAAACCTTTTGAAGTCAGAAATCCTTGGAAGAGATTATTAAATAAGTTAGAGATTGAGAATTTTAGATTTCATGATTTAAGGCATACTTGTGCTTCATATTTGGCTATGAGTGGGGTTAACACAAGAACGATAGCTGAGATACTATAGTAATAACAGAAAGTAATTTCCGATAGGAAAGTAGTTTTGTTATTACTATGCCCCGCCAATATAGTTAAGACATTCAAGTATTGATAGAAAGCCAAAGGCTTTTCAAGAAAGATTCTTTCGGAAATTACTTTCTGTCTTAACTATAGGGCATCAAACTATTGCAATGGCTATGCGTTATTCACATTTAAATACTGGGCATTTGGAAGAGGCTTTGAATGTTTTAAATCACAAGTTTAGTTAGTCTTCAATTGTCATTTATTGGAAAACTATGCTACGCGAGCTCTGCAAGAAGGTCTTTAAGATATTTTTTGATTGTTGAATTTATAATATAGTTTACGTTTTTGTTTTTCGCTAGCAATATCTCATATTTTTCTTTTTCAGAACTGTTTTGAATAAATAAATCAACTTTTATGTTAGAGTCTATGAGTTTCAAATTTCTAAAATTTCTTTCATGTGCTCCACATCCCAGTAAGATGACTCTATCTATAGTTTCTAAATTTTTTAAACATGCTTTGAAATCTTCATTAAGATCGTCTACAGGGAAAAGAGAGAAATTTAAAGAATAAAAAGACCTAGGGTTTGGTCTTTTGCCATATACGGTAGTATTGTTCGTTTTGTATACATTTCGAAGTCCAGCCCAAGTTCCATGTAAATGATAAAATCCAAAAGTTTTAATTATTTTTTCAATTTCTTTATTCCGCTCTTCGGAGCTCATCTCTCCAGTTTCAACTTTTTTATCAAAAAAATCCATAAGTTTAAACTGAAAAAATTTAGCTAGACTTCTTTCGTAATTGAACATGGAGATGTTTATCAGTTCATTTAAGAATGGTGTTGTTGGTGTGATTTTTAGGTAGTTTTTGATAAATGACCATAGCTCTTCATAGCAAGGTTTTTCTTCTTTTGATGGATTCAGTAGGGTTTCTTCATTTTCTTTATCTGAAATTTCCCAAATTACTAATTGTTCAAGTAGCTTTTTTGTATCTTTGTGATTAGTGCTTTGGTACGCTTCATCTACTGTTGAGAATTTACTAATAGCTTTTTTCATTTTATCAATTGTGCTCTTTGAGAATGGAGTATCTTGATCTGCTAAAAACGTCTCGAGAATTTCCTCTGAATTAAGATCTAGTATTTGTTTTTTTAATCCTTTCCCTAAAGGAAATCCGTATGCTAGAGATGTTCCTGCTCCAAAAATAAAAGTTAACTTATGTTTGTTTTTGTTCATTTCTATTATTTAAAAATTTATAATTTAAACATTATATTTAAGTCAACGAGAAAGTTTTAAAGTTCTAATCATTTCCTTTCTTCTACTTAACTCTACTTTCCTAAGTAATTCGAGCATTGATTCCCCCAAATCAAGCTCGGTAGTAAAAATCTCACAATTTTGCATAGCTCGACTAAGCTGAACATAGCTCATTTCTTTATTCTGCATCGCTCCACTCATAAGCACAAATGAATTTTTAATAGTAATTCCTTGAGCTTTATGCGTAGTTGTTGCGTATCCTAGTTCTATATTTGAATAATCAGAAACTTTAATTTTAATAGTTTTGCTTCTCTCTTTATTAATTGTTAATTCAGATTTTTTTAAGTTAATACTTTTTACAATTCCAAATTCTCCGTTTTTTAAATCATACTTTTTTATAAATATAATTTTCACCAACTGCCACCAATATTTACAAATCAATTTTGCTATATTTTTTGTAAAAAAACTTATCGACAATCTTTTGTAAAAGTTTCTATTAATAGTGATATATTAAGAATATTTTTAATTTAATGTGTTTTTTAATGTTGGTGGCACCAGGGTTCTCGGTATGAGTATTTTTCTGAAACTGAGAGGTTGCTTTTAGCATCTAAAAGTTTTGAATTTACTATAGTTATGGTGGTGGCTATGAAAAAAAATCATGATTTTTTTAGATTGATTATTTTACTAGCGTTGTTTTTTACATTTTTTGGATGTAAAAACGAGGTCAATCTAGATGGACTTGAATTAAGAGCTCTTAAAGAAGAAATCAAAAAAGATCCGAATTCAGCGAAAGCTCATTTTCAATTAGCTCAATACTATTTCGAGAATGGAAAATATAATAAAACTGTTGATACTTTAAATAAGGTTGATGAGCTGTATAAAAATTATCCTGCGGCAAATTCACTTAAAGAATGTGCTATCAAGCTAATCAATGTTTCTGATAATTCGAAGAAAAAAGAAATTTTAACTGACTGTACATCTAAAATGTTTAAGGATTTAGGGGAAGTAGCTGATAATTTAAAAAATATTACGACAGAATCATTTCTTGAAGAAACTAAACTTAAAGGTGAAGAAAGGAAAGTTGAATTAGATAAAAAATATCGTTTTTCAAATTATATTGATAATAAAGCATTTAATAGAATGACTAAAACTGAAAAAAACAAATGTTATAAAACTGAAAGATTGATATCCAAAGTGACAGATTTAGTTGAGAAGAAAAAAATAATACAGAAACTAACATCCGAATGTATGTTTTTTGAGGCAGGTTGGT
Organism: uncultured bacterium; assembly: GCA_937976335.1. Classification (GTDB taxonomy): domain Bacteria; phylum Bdellovibrionota_C; class UBA2361; order UBA2361; family CALJRW01; genus CALJRW01. The sequence goes on from CALJRW010000133.1 coordinate 5,976, forward strand.
ATACAGCAATAATTAAATATATTGAAATGGAAGATTATGATTTTGCTCTGAATTACAACAATTCAGCATTAGCACTTTTTCCTAAAAATCCAATTTTTCAATTCTTTAAAGATGGCTTGAAGGAAATAACTGAGAGTAAAAGTACAGAAATGAAAGAACAAAAAAAGAATGATTTAACGTCAGATTATTTTAAAGTGTTAATGATTCGATTGAAGCAGATTAGAAACAAGGGGAAAGATCTTAAGTCAAGTAAAAATCAAGCAACCCCAACAAAGCAAAAAGAGGATTTAGCGAAAACAGCATTCTTATTTCATTATGACTTTTCTGGCCACTTTGCTACTAAAGTTAAAATAAATGATAACGTAATAGTCAATCGTGATGGTGGTTCAATGGGTTCAGTTATTATAAAAGATGAATTCTTGAAAAAGAAGCGAAATAAAATAGAAATATTTAGAAAAAAGCTAACGAAAGGTGTGGGTAAAGAGAAGGGGATTATTAAAGTTTACTTACACAACAAGAGTGAAAATGTAGAGTATGTTGAATTGCTGTTAAAAGATAATGCTATTTATTACCATGCTCCCTCAGAGTTGAAGTCTGGAACAATAATTGATTACTTTGAGTTAAAAGAATAATATTTTTTAGATTATTGTATAATAGTTGAGAGGGGTTGCTCTCTTAATTCATATCTAAAACCACAAACTCTCTGAGAAAATTGCAGAAAGCAAAAGGCTTAAGTTTTTTAAAATTTATCCATCGATCTCTCGAACACCATTCGTAAAATATTCCTTTAGAACAAGGTTAAAACTAAAATACCTGCCATCCTGTCCATCGTCTTTAAACTCAAATTTTCCTGTAGCTTCACCTTGATACTCTGCCTTTTTAGAAAACAAGGTAAGAATCTCTTCGTCAGTAATCTTGCTTATAGTGTTTTTTAATAGGTCAGCCGTAAGTATGCAGATGTCATAAAAATTGGCGGCGTAGGATACTTGAGCGTCACTTTTGAACTCATTTACATATTTTTTACGGAAGGCTGGTTCTACATGTATGTGAGCGTAAAAAGTTCCAATCATGTTGTCATAGACTTCTTTATACATGTCGTAACTTTCAAAAGGAGCGACTCCAAATAGAGGGAGCTTGACGTTAAGCTGTCGCGTTTGTTTCACAAACTGTAAGTTTTGAGCTGCTAAAACATACAAGCCTAAAGCATCATAGCCTTTGTCTTTAAGTTTAAGTATGGAGGGTTTGAAATCGCTGTCCCCTATAAAATAGTTATCAATTAAGGTAAATTTTTGATCCGCTGATAGTTCTTTTTCTAGAGTTTCAACCATAGCATTAAAGAAGGATGTTTCACTTTTTATGACAGCAATATTTTTCTTGCCTTGTTTTTTTAGTTGTTTGACCAACAATTTTGAATAATCGCCTGCAGGATTGATAAAACCAATCGAATATTTTTTTCCTTCATAACACTTTGGGTGTGTGCATAGAAAAAGATAGGGAATTTCTTTACGTTCAGCAATTGGGCCAACAGCTAAAACAGTGTCGTTTCCCCAGCCAAAGACTACTTTTACTTTGTCTCGGCTTATTAGTTTATTAAAAGTAGTGACAGCAAGTGAAGATTTATACTGATCATCTTCAAAGACAAACTCAAGTTTTTTGAACTTGTCAGGGTGGTTTTTTTTAGCAAGTAAGTAACCATTTCTAATGGCATTACCGTACTCAGCTAATGGTCCAGAAAGTGGGATAGAGACGCCAATCTTTATGCTATCTTCAGCTAAGGTGCTGCAGCTTAATATAAAGAAAAAAATGTTAAAAATCGTTTTCATAAGCTCAAAGCTTTATCACGCCTATGTCTTGAATTCAACTTTTCCATAATTCCTCTCCTAAAAATCATATAATACCATCCATCAACCCTTATCTCTGTTTGTAAATCTATCACTAAAACCATTTAATTCTTCTCTTTATTAGGGATCTATTAGTTGCACGTATTACTCATACGGGGTTAAGTATTTTTTACAAACTGTTATTGTCTTTGATCTGTGTTCGTCATATTAATTTGCTAGTATTTTAATATACTTCAGAGGTAAGTGATTCAATTTTACCTCCATCTTTAACAGTTTGTAAAAAATACTTAACCCCAATGCCTGCACCATATTTGTTAAATTTAATTTTCCCAGAAATTCCTTTATAATTAGCGGTTTCTATATATTCACTAGGTAATTTATCGCTACTTAAAGCTTTATCCGCAATAGCATAGTATCAATTCCTAAAGAAAAGAAAATTGGAGTTGCGTTAGGAGGCATTCCGTATTCATTAACAAAGTCCTTGTATATTGTTTTATTAACTTTTGACAAAGAATTAAGATCAAATGGAACGTTAGTAAAAATGGTTCCTTCATCTAACTTACCTAAAGCTTTTTTAACTACTTCGGCACTCGGAAACATATTAGCATATCGAATTACCTTTAACCCCAGTGCTTCGCTCTGTTTAATCATGTCAATATAACCAGCTTCAGATCTAGCATTATAGAAAATCCCCTCTACTCCTTTGCTCTTAAGTTTAATTAAAGTAGTTTTAAAATCTTTATTATCCGCCGCAACTTGTTCTAGATAAAGTGTGAGTTTATTAATTTTAGGTAATTTTTTATTTTCTCGAACAAGAGATCTCTCCATTAACATCGCATACTCATCAACTTCCCTTATGACTCCCAGACTCTTAACATTTTTTAACATATGAGGAATCATTGCATTAATAGCAAGGTTATCAGCAGGGTATGGTCTAAAAATACCTTCACCTATATCTTCTACATCACCGCTTGTTGCGCCAGCAGATAAAACTAAAGTTTTAGATTTTACATACTGTGGAGCAGAAGAAAGTAGTACTCCATTACAAAGCATGCCTAAAACATATTTTATTTTATGAATAGAACTAAAACGGTGAGCAATAGATAGAGCTTCTCTTTTATCACAACGATCGTCTTCAATGATCAAGTCATATTTATTATTTAGAAGTTTTTTATTAGCAAAAACAATGGCATTTTTTATATCAGTTCCGACAGCAGAAAGATCGCCAGATAGAGGAGTAGAAACTCCTATCTTTACTTTATCATTAACCTCAGAGTTGCAAATTGGAGCAATGCTTACAATAAGTACTAAAGCTAATATTATACACCTGAGTTTGTTTATCATAATTATTGTATTCTAATATAATAAGCAAAATTATGTAAAATTTTGCCAAAAACTTATTTTTTGCTAAGCTTAGCTTTATGACAAATACTTCTAATTGGTTACAAATCTGTGGTGCTCATGATCAGGCCTTAGAAAATGAACTTTCGTCAAATGTTCAAAATAAAATTAAAGAAAATGAATTTTCAGAAGATAATGTTTATTACATAAAGAAGTTAGATTTAAGTCTTGCAAAAGAAGGGCTTGAGATTTCAGATGATAGACTTGATATGTTAAGACAGCTTTGTCAGCTTTGGTATGTTGATTTAATTCCTAGAAAAATTACCTCACATCGAAAGTTTATAGGTCCTATTATTGTTGCTTTTAAAAAAGCACTTTTCCCACTTATTAGATATTTTCTTAAAGACTTTATAAGCCAACAGAGAAAATTTAATTCAAGAGCTATTAGTTTGTTTGCTGATCTCGCTAATCATAAGAAAAGTTAGTTTGTATTAAGATTTCTGAATTCAGATTTTAATTTTCTATGAAGTTCTTGAAACTTAGTACTATTTCTAAGTTCAGGCTTTTTCAAACCATTCTGAACGGTTCTTTCCGTTCTTTTAAATAATCGCTTAAGTTTTTTTTCATTTATACTCTTAGGGTCTGCATCAAAGAGACGTAAGATAGCTCGAAGAACGCGCAAGCCATTATTAACAATAGCGGTTTGACTTTGTTTTTTTTCAGATTTTTCCTTAATTTGAGTGAGTAACTTATCAAGAAACTCCCTTTCCTTTGTCCTAGCAACTGATTCTTCGCTAGGGCGATATTCTTTTATATAATTTTCAATTTTACTTAGAGCGCTTTCTATTTTTTCATATAATTTTTGAAATTCTTGAGTGTTTTCATTTAAAAAAGTTTCAACGTCATCATTTGCAAGTACTTGAAAAAATTCTAAGGCTAAATTTGCCTGGTTATTTTTAAGAGCAAGAGTTACTAGTATTTTTAAAATATCTTGTTTTAAATCCGGTAAATCATGCACGGAGTAGAATTTTTGAGCAATTAATCTCATTTCTCTAATAAGTTTATTCGCTCTGTGAGGATCTTGTTCAGTAGATATATCAATTAATCTACAAAAAAGCGCAGCAGTTTTTCTAAAAAAGATTTCTTGATTAGGAAGAAAAAGCATCGATCTAAAAGCTAATTTACAAGAATTTTCGCAGTTCGATAAAATACCTGAAGCAAATGCGCTTACAGCATGGAGCTGAAAACATTTAACAAGTAACTCAGGAATGCTTTCAGCAATATCAGGTTTTAGTTCAAGAGATCCATTTTTTAAGTTAACTTCGAATTTTTTAGCTTCTGTGAGTATAGATTGTAAAGTAACAAAGTTTGATACATTTTCAGTAGGTGTTTCAAGCATTTTAACAGCTAGAAACATTTTACAGAATAAATAGTAGGGATAGTTTAGATTGTCAGGAGGAGAGTCTAAATCAGCTGAGAAGTTAAGTTCTAGAAATTTATCTTTCAAAATATCATCAGAATATTCTTCATATAAAGTGTCAGATAGCTTTTCAGCTTTTAAAAATAATTGAGCAGCTTCGTCATACTCTCCTCTAGCCATAGCTCTTAATGCTAAATTTATATAAAGGTCAAGAGCAACTTCTCCTGCATTTCTTAGTGTTGCTTCATTTTCTTCGGCAACTTTAGATTTTAAAAATAGCTCACTAAATCTGTTGGCGTGATAAAGAGGATGTCTGTTAACATCTGTTAGGATATTCTCACTTGATGATTGCCTATCTATTCTCGCGATAGTTCTACATTTTAAATGATAACAGGCACTTAACATGGGCTTGACGTCAGGCGAAGTAGTATTTATGGCTTCTTCAGCTATTCTCGTATTTCTTCCATTTCTATTTACAATCGCCACTTACGAAACAATAGCAAGTTTTTAGTTTTTAATAAAATTGAGTAAATATTTTATTGATTTTCCTATAGTTAAGCTTATTTTAAAACTATTTTTATATTAAAGTTGCAGTAAGAAAAATAAAGATAGATTGCCAAAAAAAAAGCACCCATAAAGAGTGCTTTTTTTGTTTATATTTTAGTTTGATTTCTACTGAACCGCAGCAGTATCAAAGAACGTATCAACTAACGATCTAAGAATAAACGATCCAACAGCAACAACTAAAAGGCCTAGTGCTGCTTTGTACTGTCCAAATGCCGCACTAAAAATAGCTGCAATTCCTGCTGCTACCATAACCATTGCACCAAATGTTCCTTCGATGTACCTAAAGATTGCACCTAAAGCTTCCGCAAGTCTTGCATCGTTATAAGTAATTTGGCTAGGTGTACCTACATCACCTCTTCCTCCACCTGCAATTTGCGCCTCAACTCCAAGTGTAAGACCTGAAGAAAGAATCACAATTCCCAGTGTAAATAAAGCAATTTGACCTTGCAAAGGTGTTGGAGCTGAAATAATTGCCAGTCCCTTTCTACTAAAATCTACAAACGTAGATGATATTTTTTTTAAAGTGTTCATATTTAAAACCCCTAAAAACATATAATTTTTTATCGAACGTAAGAATAATCTTACGATCCCTTTCTTTAATAATGTTATACACTTTTTAAGAAGAAATGTGATTTAAATATATTACTTTTTTTACAATAAAAGAAGGCTAACTTACTGAAAATACATGTTATTTTGATAATTTAAATTAAGAATAAATTAAGTGTTATAATTGTTGCATGAATTTAGGGCAAAGTAATAATGCTAGAGATGAGTCAAAAGGGGCTTCGGCTGATCTGACTCCTAAAATGGAAAGAAAATCAGAACTGCAGGTAGTACCTTCACGAGATACAAAATATGTAGAAACAGGTATATCAATTCCCGAAGATAAACCAGCAGATACTTTTCTAGCTTATTTAAAAGCAGATCCCTTAACGCTAAGTATGGCAATGATTATGCTAGAGCTCTCCTGGAATGCAATAGTAACGTGTATGTCTCTTTTTCTTGATTCTAAGTTTGATACAAAGCCTAGCGTAACTGCCAATATGTCACATTCATTTAGTGTTGTTATTCATACATTCTTGATTACCCCTGCGTTCGACTTATCTAAAACTCTAAAAAATTATTTTATTCAAACAAAACCGTCTACAGATAAAGGACCTAAGGCAGAGTTAGCTCAAGAGCAAAATTTTATTGCAAATAAACTTAAAAAATGGTTTTGGGAAGAAAAGAGCGATCTTTTACTTGCCTTCTCGTCCTGTTATTTTATCTCTAAACCTATACATAGCATGACAGCTCATATTTGTTCAGAGTGCTTAGGTCTTAGTAATGGTTTGTCACTAATAGTAGGTGCTCTATCTACTACTGCTACCTGGTGGGCTGGATTCTTATATCTTAAATATAAAAGAGATAATATAGTTTACAAAATGAAACATGACCCAAGAAGAGTTTGGATGTTTAAAGACATTGACCTTTAGTTTTAGCCCTTAGCCTTAACATTTATCCCCTTTAAATAAGTTCTAGGATTAATAGCTTTCCCAGATTTTCTAATTTCAAGATGTAAATGAGGTCCGGTTGAATTACCAGTTGAGCCTACTTCTCCAATGATTTGTCCGTCTCTAATTTTATCACCTAAAGAAACGTTTATTTTATTACAATGGCCATATAGACTAACAAGCCCATCTTCATGTTCAACAGTTATTAACTTTCCATAGCCACCATGAATGCCCGCAAAGACAACAGTTCCTTTTCTAATCGCTCTAATTTTTGCGTCATGTGGTGCTTTTAAATCGATACCTGTATGATGTTTGATATATTTATATATCGGATGCGTTCTTTTACCAAAATTGCTTGTGAGTTTTGTAGCAAGTAGTGGATATACAATTGCCTGATCGCTTGCAAATACAAAGCTTGGCACTATGAAAACCAAAATAACTAACCGTAACATAAAAAACCCCTTTTTTTTGTTTGCTACTACTTATCCCCAGAAAAGCTATTAATAAGCTATACAAATGTTATTCCTAGTTTTAATGCTATGTGACTTAAGGATTTATCTTTCGTTCTCTACTTTTTATTTCTTTTACGAAATAGCTCTAAGGCTTCTGCCTCAACTTCGGGGTCGTAACCCTCTATTTGTACAGTTTTGGAAGGGCTCGAATTACTGTTTTTCCCAAATCTTACAACGTCTTTAGATATCCAAGCTCTAGCTCCTGTCGGGGTAATTATCCTAAACCATTTACCATGCCTTGTTTCGACAGTTAGTCGTGTATTCTTAGATACTGTCATTAATGGCGAATTATTAACACCAGGTCCTGTTCTAATATTTGCTTTTTCAACAATTACAGTAGCAATAGACATTTCTTCAGAAGTTTTATTATCAAAATCAGGCACCTTTTCTTTAGGTTTATCAACAAAAGTGTTCTTTCCTCCTAGAGAATTTTCATGTCTAGCTTCAAGAATGCCTGAAAGTCTTTCTACTTCAGACTCAGCAAGCATTAATCTGTTTCTTGCTTCTTTTAGTTCAGAAATTAATGTTTTAATTTTATTTGTAAGCTTTTGATCATCAGAAGTTCTAGATTTTACTGAAAGATTTTTTTTCTTAATTACTCCTTTTCGAAAAAGCTCTCTTCTGATTTCTTCCTCTTCAGCTTCAACGGTTTCGTTATAAGTATCTTCATCTACTGTTCTAACATTAACTTGTCCATTTGAAGGAAGCTTAACAGCTTTTTTCATGATTTTTTTCTTATTAGGATTGTGAGTCAATTCATCGATAATTCCTTCGTCAAAAGTATCAATCTTATTTGAAACTGTTTCTCTTGTTGGTTTTTTAGTGATTACTTGAGCTTCAATTTCTTCTTCAAAGGCTTCTTCTTCAACGGCAGGAATAGAGTCATCGTAAATAGTCTCCCTTTTTAAGCCAAGAATGCTATCCACATAATCATCTTGAGAAAAACAATTTTGATCAAGCAATAAAATGCAAAAAAAGGCTAACTTAAAAAACTTCATTAAATTACTCCTGCTTTACGCATTTCTTCAGCCGTTTCTTTATTGTAATTTCTTGTCATATTTTTTTGTCTCTTATCACGCTCTCTTTCTAACATCCTTTTAATATCATCAGGATAAGCAACACCTTCTAGCGTCAACTCCACATCGCTACTTGCTGCAGAACTAATTTCTACTTTTCCAATATCAAGCATTTTTTCTATAATTGTTCTGCCAATATTAATTGCTCTGATATCTTCATATCGGACGGAATAATCAATTTCTTTAACTGAAATAACACCTAATCTCGCTCTTACTCCACCTTTATCAACTGAGTATCTAACATTATATATCCTAAATATTGAGGTCGCTAAGAAAAATAATGGGATTATAGATAGGAGAGGGAAAGATAAGTAGTAAGTGCTAGAACCGATAGTAAATAAAGGGCCTGTAAAAATAGTCGCTTCAAATTGTCTCGAAAGAACTATTGATACAATAGAAAAGAGTAAGAATAGAGCAATGCCTTCAATTTCTGAACGCCAGACTTTTGGAATTACAAGTTCGCTTCTTACCATTTAGCGCATTCCCATAATCTTTTCTATATCATCTAAAGCACCACTTTCGCCAGTTGTATTTTTACTTGGTGCGTTTTTAACATTTTTAGTAGGCTTAAATTTATAGATTTTTTTATCTTTTTGAACTCTTAAGCCTTTGTCCTTTTTTGTGCTATAAATTTTTTTCTTTAAGTGCGTTCCAGAACTTACAGAATTAACAGAGCAGCCTGAAAGACGTAGTGTGGCAAAAGCAAAAGTAGCAAGGATGATAGTTACAAGATGAACCTTGTTGTTAAGAGGTGCTAAAAAATTCTTAGTACTAATTAAACTCATTTAAAAATCTCCTTTAATCCTATAAGACAGAATGTATGTTAACAGAATACAAGTTATAACAGAATACAAGTTAATAGTCCGGACTAGTTTTAGCCCTAGCAGGTTTGTAGTATTCCCAACGACCTTGTCTTATTTCAACAACTTCTTGATGGCTAGGTCTATAGTAAATTCCTTCTGGATCTAGTCCTGGTGGAACATTAACAACATCAATCATAGGTGGCTCCCAAACATATTCTACCGCACCTGGGTCAGGAATAACATAACTTTGTTCAATAACAATTTCAGGCACTACAGGGGCTATGGGAGCTGCACTATAGCAGGAAAATAGCGTAAAGCTTAACATAAAAAGCATACTTAGTTTAACATAACGATATTTCATATTCATATTAATTCTCCTTTTATTGTAAATTAGTTGCATCTTCAACTAAATTAGAAACCATATTACCAACTTCTTCAGACTCATTTGCGTACTGACTTCCCATTTGTGCCATTTGAAAGTGTCTCATTGCTTTTGCTCCATTTGGTGCAACTGCAACTGCTTCTGCAAATGCTTCAAGAAATTCTCCATCATGTTTATTGTTAAGTTCTGCAAATAATTGATTGTCGTCACCATTATTAGTACTTGCCCAATAAAATGCCGGCTCAAGAGGAAGTACTAAAGCTCCTTCTCCGATATCTGACAAAAAGTAAAATTGTGATTCAACACCAACTACTGTTTTCAATCTTAAGATAACATTGCTTTGTTGATCTGTTAAGTTAAAAGCCTCAGCAGTGTAATGAAATTTACTAGGATCTTGTTTTAAGAAAATCTTATGCGCACTATTTTGAACAATTGCTTGTCCGCCATTTCCAGCATAAAAATCTTCACCACTTTGAGAAGCTGCAATAACCATTCCTTTTCTTTTTCTGTATAGTCTAAATGCAGTTTCTATAGTGTTAGAAGAGGTTTTCCCAATTAGATCGTGAGCTTCATCAAATACTAGAATTTTTCTAGTATCAATTTCATTTGGATCGTTCATTACAGTGTCGGCCCATAGCATTGCTATTTTTAAAAACACTCTTTGTAAATCTGGATTTCTGCTTAAAGCTTTTAGATCGAAAACAATAAATCTTTCTTTTAGTTTTAAAGAGCCAGGTCTGTCAAAAAATCTTGCATACGTTCCTTCTCCGTAATAGTCAGAAATTAAGACAGAGACTTTTTGTCTTCTTAAAGCGTCAGGCTCGTTCTCATCAACTCTTTTAGGAGCTCTAAGTGTTGCCACAACATCGCTTAAAATAAACTCCCTTCTCATAGGTCCGTTTCTGTATATCCTGTGTGCTTCAATAACACATTGAGATATAGCAGCTCTATCAAGTCTATCTAATGTTGTTCTATCATCAATTGCCATATCCATGATTACATCAGTTCCCATGTCTATTAAATCTTTGTAATCTTCATTTTGAAAATCAGGAGGCGTTTCACCTAATCGTGCTAAAAAATTCATGGCAGGAGCTTTTGATGGAGTTGCTTCATAAATTCTTCCACCAAAGAGTTTAGCGACTTTTTCAAAACCACAAGGTTGACCAGCCATACCTTTATCAAAGATAAATGTAATAGGAGGCCTTTCTACAACTTTACCATCAGGTTTTGTTGAGTAATGTCCACGATTCATCATGATAATTAAATAACAAAGAAGATAAGATTTACCGGCACCTGATACTCCACTAACTAAAACGTTTGGCGCAAGGTTTGAATCATATAGATCGAATCCAACTAACTCTCTATTCCAAAGACTAGGCAATGTTAAAAGAGCACCTTGGCTTCCTTGCCAGTTTCCCCAGACTGGGAACATTCGCACTGCTCTTGAAGAGCGCATAACAGTTGTCCAACCAGGTCCATCCGTTGCAGGGTCGTATGCACCTGGTAGCGAATTAACCATTACACCTAAATCAGAAATTTTGTGCTCCATTCCTCTTGCCCCGTGTAACTGAGGAAAAGCTGCTGCCGCTTCAGAAGAAGCTCTTATGGCTTCTTCTCTTGTTTGGCATATAAATGTTTGATGAACTCCCACTCTCACAATTTGAGCACTTGCATTATAAAGTTCGTTTCTTGCCGCTCTAATTGCACCAATTTGATGTTGTACTTTTTGGTTGCCACGTCCTAAGTAAGTTCTTTCTCTAAATCCAAGTGTTGCATCAAGAGCATCTAGTCTTTTTAGTTGCTTCATTTGAGTGTCTTTTGAATAAGTAACACTTAAGATGTGCTCATAGGGAGCAGATTGCAGTGGTGTTATCATCAACGGTAAGCACTGTTTTGGAGGTTTAACCATCGAGACAGTTCTAAAATATTTACCATCTTTTTTAATAATTCCATTTTCAGGATGTTCCATATGTGTTTCTGAAATTTGATTTGATAGAAAATCGCTAGAATCATAAATTGGAACAGGAACTGCAGTAGTTCTTCCTCTTTTAAATTTTCCTGACTTAACACTTCTTCTGTTAAGAATAGGGTAGAGTAAGTTAATTAAACCTTGTCCATCAACTCTCCTTGGAGCAAAACCTAAATCTCTAAGTTTACTTGCAGATCCATCAATAAGTCCTCTGAACTTATTTGCAATTTCAAGATATTCAGTCCTTCTTTCTGCGAAACTAACACCAACTTTACCAGTAAAAAGGAGTGATATAGTTCTCTTGATTTGATTAAAAAATCCTGACTCTCTCCAATCTGGGTCAAATCTAAATCCTACTACAAGCCTCATTTTTCTAGGTCTTGCATTGATATTTGCACTTTTTGAAGATTTTTTAAGATGCCTTGCCCAACGTCTTGCCATCCATCCTGCAGCTCCACTTGTAGGGTAGTCATTTAATGAGTTTTGTATAATATCTTCAACATCAAAAGTATTTAACCAAACCCACTGAGCGCTTATTCTGTGTTCAAGAGAATCCATCATTTCCTGTAAATTTTCACAAATTTGATAAGCCTCGCCATCAGAAATAGTGCAAATCCACTTAGGCTCTAGTTCCCAAAGAGACCAAAGAGATGCATCAGAATGTACAAAGATTTGTAATTTTTCATCCCATTTAGCATAAGGGAGAAGTTTGTTAAAAAGTTCTTCGTCTTGAAATAACCTATCTCTTGTTAACCTATTTATTGTCGACATATTTTTACCTTTATATGTGCTGCCACTTCTCAGAGGTAACACTTATATAATCCGCCGTAGCTTTTTTATTCCCCCATCTTTAGCGACAGGGGAAGCGTCGACAGATCCTCCTTAAACTAAGGAGATTAAAACCTAATAATAAGAAAGAAACCTAACACTCTTGCTGATATGATCAACACGTACTTTAATTCCTTCTCTTATCGAAATCTCATCTGCAATCTCTTGAATATTTCCAAGCATTTCAAGAGAGATTGTTTTTTCTGCAATAGAGCTTGCAACAAAGCTTTTATATCTTGCAGAACCTGCTAAAACTAAAGCAGCTTGTTCAATTGTTGTGTCTTTAACATTAAAATGAATAATTGGTAAAATTAGAGGTGCTCTGTTAGTAGCAATTCCTCTTTTAGGCATCATTTGTGGTGGACGAACCCATCTTACAGGATGGTAAATTGGCTCAGGGGCAAGTTGTCTGGTAGCAACGTTATAAATTTCTGGCTTCTCATCTTCTGTGTAGAAAGCTGAGTTTGATGCGCAAGCAGAAAAAATTAAAAATGTAGTAATAAATATAAATTTCATTTTTTAATCACCATAAACAAAAGGAATGCTACTCGAGCTAGCTCTTCCGCGTGGTCCTTGTAATTGAGCTTCAATTTCAAAAGCATCTGTTACGTTAAAATCATCACTTTTTACTTTTAAGTAATAATAATGAGCTGGAATTAAATCTCCAAAACGATTTAAATGATCAGGAACCCACATTAATCTTACAACTGCTGGTTTCATCACAGGCTTGTTAGGGCTAGGAGTGTGTGTTCTCTCGTAAGTTGCTAAAGAGTCTAGAGCTTTTCTTGCATCTCTCGCTTTTGAGCCGCCTGCCAAAGCATGGTCGTTTATTTCTCCCTTAAGTGCTGCAGCTGTTGGTGGCTCATAAAAAGGGTTCATTGCATTACTTACAATCCCACAAGCAGAAAAGCTAATCGCTAAGCTAAATATTAAAAAAATCTTGTAAAACTTACTCATAATCTCCCCCATTAATCCAAAGAAACGAAAGCAAATTCGCCTCCCTCTAATGATTCAAATAAACCTGGAATTTCAATATTTTTAGAAAATATTGCAGTTCCATTTCTTCCAGATAAAACTTTTACATGAGGAACAAGTTGCTTTGAACGTTCTTGAATGATTTTACTCCAATCTTGACCAGCTCTCCCCAATCCTCTGCCTAGAGCAAAGCCTGCAAGTTGATCTCCTTCAACTTGAGAGAACACTCCTCCGCCGTTTTGAAATTGGGTTCTTACCTGTCCTTGTGCGAATCCTTGACCAGCTCCTTGAATAGCTCCAGACACTAAAGAGCCAAGTAAAACTTTACCTAATGGATCAACTAAGATTCCTTCCATACCTCTTATTCCATCTTCTCCAACTATCCAACCATCAACATCAAGAACTTTTTTTGCTCCATTTGGATATCTAATGTTTAAGCTTGTTAGTCTAAAGAGTGCTCGTTGATCGGAAAGTGAGCCTTGTGCAGCTGCGATTAATCTTGCTTCTCCAAGGGGAAGTGCGGAACCATCTGGGCCTTCAACATTGCCATCCAATCTAAAAACAACTGGATATGGAGTTCCGTCTGTTGGTGCATTTACTCCTGCAAGAAGTTTAACACCAACTGAATCTCCAGCGCCAATGATTGCAATTCTATCTCTCTCTAATTCTTCAGGTGGTGCAACTTCTGCAGTTTTAATATCTCCCCAAGGTTCAAGACCAGGTTCATCAATGCCATCTAGGCTATCTCCATCAATGTCGACGATTTCAGTTCCAACTCCAGCACTAGTATTTTGAATCCCAGCTTCAATATCACCGATTCTTTCAATTACTTTTTTAAATATTTCAGCAGTTTTCTTTTCATAGCTTTGTAAGTTTTCCTGGTTGTACTGAATAATTTCTCTATTCTTTTGCACATCTAACCTTAGTTCATTAATATCAGTTCCAATACTTCTTACTAAATCTTCATATGCCTCGTGCTCGCCCATTCCGGAAGATCCAGCGTCAACAACTTGCTGAGTTTGTCCGTATCTTCTTGGAGGATTAGATCCAAACATTCCCCACATAAAGAAAATTAGCACTACAACTGTAATGATCTGAAATTTCCTGTCTTGCTTTAGCAAGAGAAGAATATCTTCAAATCTTTGTCTTACGCTTATGCTCATAAAAATTACCCCTAATTAATATTTTTTAGCCTTTGTAATTACATACACTTTTGTTTTGTGTTTATTTGTTATTTGTTGTTCTACATTTATTGGCCTCGGAGAAAGTTCCCAATTTGTTGCAGAAATTGCTCGAGTTCCGTCAATTCTAAAGCTTGCTGGATTTAGTTTTTGACCTTGATCTAGCAAATTACTAGCACTGATGACGTATCCCCAGTAGTTAGAACCAATATAAATTTCATCAATTGTTGCAACCATTGTGCCGTCGCTCAAAACGGTTTCGCCTTTGTATCGTGAACTTTTTCTATAACCTTGCACTCCAGCTTTGCCAAATTCAGCAGCTAAGACTAAATCTCTCATAAATCCACTAACTGTTGTTGTTGGAGCATAGCTATTATTTCTTTCCTTCCAAGGTTTTTTTTCTTCTTCTGAAGTAAAGTCTTTTTTCTCATCTAAAATTTCAACAATAGCATCTCTGTTTTGATCTTCCTCAGTTGGTTTAATTCTAATTGAAAAAGATCTTCCATCTTTAAGACGAACAATAATTGCTTCGCCCGTTTCTCTTAAGCCTTCTGAGGCAAAAACAATGAGATCTTCATCTTTTCTATCTAAATGAAGAGAAGATTGATTTTTCTTAAATCCTCCTTGAATAAGTCCAGGGAATTTAACTTGTGTGGGTTCGTTTGCAGTAACGTAAATGTTAACTTCATGATTTTTGTATTTAATGTCTCTTGCAAAAGCAGAGTTGCTTAGGCTTAATAACAAAATTGTAAATATTAATATCCCTTTCATAGTTTCCCCTTTTAGTGTTTTGTTGACGTTGTCTCAACACTGTAAACAACTATTCCATACTCATTTAAAGTATTTCTTGGAATTGTTTTCATCCTTATTATAAATTGCGTTAGTACTTCAGGAACATGTCTTCCAGCAATAAGCTTTTGTCTAGTGCCTTCGTAATAGACCTCTACAGTTCCATTAATTTCATCTCTAAAGATTTCTGTTTTCGTAGGATCAACATAATAAATTTGAGTTCTTTGAGTATTCTCAATAGCCTTTAGCTCAGTTTGAAGCATTTCAGTGCTATATCTACTTAAGATTGGATCGCTTAAGTACTTAGCAGCTTCATTAAATTGTCTTCTTGCAGTAAAGGGAGTGTAGGTTCCAATTAAATTAACAAACTCTGTAGACATTCCAATAAACTCAGCATCTGGAATTTCTCCAGCTTGGTAAAAACCAGGAAGTGGTTTGGCAGGAACGTTTAATATTGTTTCACTATTGTACCACATTACAATAGCTAATATTAAAGCAACTAAAGTTGTTGGAATTTGAAGAAGTGCTAAAGCTCTCCAGAGCATTGCTTGCTCGCGATAGTTCTCCCAAAGGCTTAGTGTGTCAGAACTATTTTTCCCTTCACGAAATCCACTTTGTTGATAAAGCTTTTTTGCACTTTCTCTTGCGTTTTCTTTAATTGATAATGCTTTTCCCATTTTTTAAAATCCCTTTTTAAATTTTAATGCATACTTTGCATAAACTCCTCTTCTGCATTTACAATTTCTGAGTCAGTTACTAAATTAAGTCCTAATGCAACAAACTCTTTTGTCTTGTCCATCTCTCTCATTGGAGAACCACTATAAACAGGTTGTAAAGCTGCAGGTGGTGGAATATCTGGTGGAGCCATTCCCATTAGAGACATTAAATGATTTCTTACGCCTCTTTCTTCATCTGGGTACATTTTTCTAACTGTAGCTAAAAGCATAGGAACACAAACAAAAGTCATTATGAAAAGAGGCATTGAGCGACCTAAGTTGCTTATGAAAAATTCTTTAACAAGAATCGCTGCAACTAAGCCTGAAGCCCATTCCATAGGCTTTGCTCCTGCAAAGCTCCATCCTTCATTTAGTGCCGGTATTACGTATCCATCATCCATTTTTAATTACCTAAAACTTTCACTTAATAATCTTGAGTCAGGGCTAAAATTAGCTCCATCCTTTGTTGCTCTTGGTTGAGGAGCAAGAATTCTTTCCAGATCTTCTGCCCTGTCAATTACGGAATTTCTCCATTCTTTTGCATCAATTAAAGCTGCTGGATTACCCAACACTAGCCCTTTATCAAATTCTCTGATTGCTGCAATCATCAGTGAGCGAGCTCTTGCGTAATGGCCAATTGCAGCAGATAACTGCTGTCCTTTAACTACTTGGATAGTGCTTTTGCTTTTCTCAGCTATAGAACTAGCTGGAATCATTAGAAAAAATAGCAAAACTGCTAATATTACCTTATTCATTAAAAAAACCTCTAAAAACCGTATTTACTAATACTATAAATACTCTCTAAATGGGTTATGGGGGGTGTAGGGGGATGTGACTCTTAATATTTTGAGTTTTTTTGCTTATCTTTGTAGCTATTATAGAAAAAGTTCTATTGATGATTATGTATTGATTTGAGATGAAGCAGGGTCCTTCTCTGACCTTTTGTAAAGATTTTATCCATTTTTTCGTGAAAAGCTAAATCTGCTATAGTATTAAGATTTTCTGGATAAATTAATAACGGCATGCTTTCAATGAAGTATGGAATCCAATTTCTTATAATTTTTTTTATTTGATGTAAGTTTTTTTCGCCTCGATCAATAAGTTGAGAAGTTAATTCAGCAAGAAGGGTAATTTTTTCTATCATTTCTACTCCCCAGACATTCAGATCTTTTAGCCATTTTAAGCGAAGCTCTTCTGGAGTGAAATCCTTATCTCTTAGCTTTTCCATTGATAAATTTGTTCTGAGGGTTGCAAATCGGTTTGTGGTAGATTTACGACTGAAATATTGATTTTCAAATTTAGATCTGGATTCTGATATTATAATTTTGCTCATATCTTCTTGCTGAGCAGTAGTCGTTTCGTTGTTTGCATTTCTAACTTGTAGGTCTTTTTTAGATTTATCACGTACGTAAGTAAAAAAAATTTTCTCTTGCTCCGTAAAAGCATCATGCATCTGTTGAGTAGAAGCTAGTCCTAGAAAAATACTGGCCTGCCTAGGTGTCAACAATTTTTGACAGTACTGAATGGAAGGTGAAATTTGAGACTTTATAATTGATTTAAGTGTTTTAAGATTCTTTTCTGAGATATCATCTTTAAGAAGTCGAATCAGAAGTTTTGAAAATATAGCACAGCTTGTTAGGGTAGCATGGGGTCGAACACTACGATCAGCGTTCCATGCATTTATAAGCTCATCTAGCGTAATCCTTTTTCTTAGGAGAGAGCGTATATTTTTAACACCATCTGCGCTTAAACTTTTGTTAGCTACTCTAGCATCCATAAACAACATCAAAATAAAATACTAACACTATCTTTACTATATAGCTCTGTTTTAGTCTAATAGGATGCAAAAAAATAATAAATAGTTCTTTAAATATTTCAGTAAGTTAAGTTATATAGAGTTAGCTATTTTATAAAAAAAGAAATTTGTAAATTAGCTTTTTGCTTCATTTAAAGAAATCAAATATTTTAAGAACTTTGACTCTTTTATTTTTAAGGTAATTTTGGATATCAGCAACTCATATATATTACTTGGAAAATTTCATCCACTAATAGTACATTTCCCAATTGCCTTACTTTTACTTGCCTGCATTATTGAGCTCTGGAGATTTTTAAGAAAAAACTATTCCTTATCCGATCATTCCATTCTTCTTTTAGCTTTTGGATCGCTAACTGGAATATTGGCTGCAATTTTTGGTTGGTTTCATGCTGAATCTCAAGGTTTTTTCGGCAAAACTCAAGACTTACTTTTTTATCATCGATGGCTAGGAGTAAGTGTCGCTGTAATATCTGTATTTTGTTTTTTATATGCATTTTTTATAAAAACTAAAATTGATGCTCTCCGAGTAACAAGATTTAGATATGTTTTATTTATTCTTGCAATCCTAATTGCTTTTACTTCGCACTATGGAGCGCTTTTGGTTCACGGGACAGATTACTTTTCTGCTACTAAAAAAGAAGAGAAAGCTTTAAAGATTTTGCCTCAATTATCATCTAAAGAAAGTATAGTTAAAACTACAAACGATTTTGTTTCAGCTGGAAAAAATATTTCTTTTTCAGACCAAATACATCCTATACTTCAAGATAGATGCGGTAATTGTCACTTAAACGGAAAAAGAAAAGGAGGTTTACGGTTAGATAGTCTCGATTTAGCCTTAAAAGGAGGAGAGGAGGGTCCAGCTCTTGTTATAGGAGATTCAAATGCTAGTCAGATGATTAGCTTAGTTAAAGGAAAAGATCCTGATAGAATCATGCCAAGTAAGGGAAGGAGATTAAGCGAAGAAGAAATTAATCTTTTGTCTTTATGGATAGACCAAGGTGCTAATTACGAAAAAAAAGAGCTAGAAAAAGAATTTCATAAAGTTTCAGCCCTTTTAGCTAAAGTTAAAGTGCCTAAGTCGACAGAAAAAAATCCTATTGATAAAATATTAGAAGTTTATTTTAAGAAAAAAAATATTAAAAATTTAAAATTAACAAGTGACGAAGCTTTTTTAAGGAGAGTTTATCTTGATTTAATTGGGATAACTCCCAGTGTGAAAGAGCGGGAGTTATTTTTAAAAAGTAAAGATCTAAATAAGAGATCGAATTTAATTAACAAGCTATTAAATAGAAAGCACGATTTCGCTTCTCATTGGCTAAGTTTTTGGAACGATGCATTAAGAAACGGCTACTCTGGTCCTGGATTCTTACATGGTAATAGGCAAGAAATAACACCTTGGTTATATAGATCTCTTTACAACAATATGCCTTATAACGATTTTGTAAAAGAGTTAGTGAATCCTCAAGTTAATAGCTCTAAAGGTTTTGCAAGAGGGATTTTGTGGTGGAAAGAAAATGAGTTGTCAAATGTAACTGAGCATAGAGCCATTCAGGCAGCTCAAAATATAGGGCAAGTTTTTTTGGGCATTAATATGAAATGCGCAACCTGTCATGATAGTTTTACTGATGCTTGGACGCTTGATGATACCTACGGAATAGCTAATATTTATGCTTTAAGTCCAATTGAAAAGCATGAATGTAATCAGCCTTTAGGTGAATATTCACCACCAGCTTTTCCATTACATGATATTGGAGAAGTTAGCTCTCCCTTAACTGAGAACTTAACTACAAACATAGAGAAACTTACAAAATTTAAAGGCCTTAAAAAACGTGCTAAGGTAAACTCTCTTTTAACAAAAGCTAGAAAAGAAAGATTGAATAGTTTCTCAAATTTGATGGTTAGTAAAAGAAATGGTCGCTTAGTTAGAACAATAGTAAATAGATTTTGGAGTAAACTATTTGGCTTTGGATTAATTGAGCCAATAGATGAATTAGACAGCCCTTCATGGAATCAAAAGTTATTAGATTGGTTGTCAAATGACTTGATCGAAAATTCCTACGATCTAAAAAAGACTTTAAAGTTAATTCTTAATTCAAAAGCCTATCAATATAAAGCTGATTTTAATGAAAATAAGCTTGCGAAAGAAGATTATGTTTTTAAAGGTCCTCTTCCAAAAAGATTATCTGCAGAGCAGTTTCTAGATGTAATATATCGTTTGATGAACATTAAATATAATTTTAAAAATCAAGATTTTGAACGTGTATTAAAACTTTTTCTATACGCTCAAAAAAGTGGATTGGATAAAAGAGTTTTATATAAAGGAAGTTTTAAAAATGGAGAATCAAAAAAAATTGACTTAAATATCAAAGGTGCTGATAGCTTGTTTGTTTTAGTTAAGTCAAAGAAAAAAGTCCTAACTCGACTAGATAAGCTTCGAGCAAAGCATCAAGCGATTCAAACTGTTGAAAGCGAAGAAAAGATATCTCTTGATTCTGAAAGTGTTGGTGAAGCTAAGCTAGCAAAATTAAATCAAACAACAATTGTAAATATAGATCAAAGTCCTAGAAATCAAGAGGAGGAAGAGGAGAATTTACTAGATTTTGTATCTTTAGATGATTTTTTATTATCTAGTAATAAAAAAGTATATAAACTTAATGAGCTTAAGTATATTACAAAAATAGGATCTGATTTTTCTTATACTGATTCAAAAGTTAAGTTTAAACCATTTGGTGGTTTTTACTTGAATTTAGCACAAACCAAACTTGATAATGTTAAGTTTAAGTTTAAAATTGCGCCAAATGAAGAAAAAAGTAGATCTTACGAAATTTATATAATTAAAAATTTTAATCTAAGACATGTCTATGCAGATCTTACGGAACTTCAGTATATCTTAGGGCGACCAAAGAGAGAACAGGTTACAACTTTTAGAAATACTCAAAGTTCAACCATGCAAATGCTTGAATTAATAAATGGGCAAGAGTTTCAGGAAATTTTAAATAGAGGTGCTGAAAATCTAAATAAGCTTAAGTTTGAAGAAGTAATTTTGAAAGTTTATAGAGAATTGCTAGGTCGTGAGCCAAAACAGAGTGAAATTGAAGTTGCAATTAAAAATATGAATACAAAAGATAAGATAGCCGGAATTGCTGATCTTGTTTGGAGTATATCGATGTTACCGGAGTATCAATATGTCTTTTAGAAAATTTAGAAAAAAAGAAATTTTATATTTTTTAAGTTTTATTTTTGTAATTTGTTTATATCTTTTGCCTGTAACTGGCTTATTTTTTAATTCTAGTCAATTAGTATTTGGTATTCCTAAGTCTGTT
>CALJRW010000134.1 GCA_937976335.1 uncultured bacterium
AAGACTAAACGTCTTTGCCTAAATTTTGTGTTTTAGTATATGCGGTTTTATTGGTTCGATTTGGCTAAAGCCAAAGTCTCACTCATCACCAAAAATTTTTAAGTTTTTAGGAAAAACTCAAAATCGGTGACTATATACTAAGGCATTCTACGTATTTTTGAATAACTTACCTAAATAACTCCATTTGTTAAGTCACTTATTTCTTTAATATAGACATAACAAAAATAAAAGGGATGGGGTTTAGTTAGAAATAATAAGGCGACAAGATAGCTCATTTAGCAAAACTGATATAAATATTAGAGGCAAAATGAGCAAAAACAAGCTTTAAATCACTTGATTTTTTGTTTATTTCTCACAAATCTCATAAGTAAAAAATTTTGTTAATATATCAATTTTAAGTATAATAGTAGAAATGCTAGAATAAAAAAAATTAGCAAAAAAATTCAAAAAACGGGGCTACATGAGAAATTTATTATTTTCAATCATCATTATCTTAATAACTGGTAATGCAAATGCAATCACTTTAGAAGATTGGAGTAAACCAAACCTTGGATCGTCAGCAATTATTCTTCTAAATAATATTAACGATCCAGCGGGTACAAACCCTGTGTATTCACACATGGAAATTGATCCTGAAATTTTAGGTGGGACACGTTCAGTACAAACTCAAAGAACTTCTAATAGAGGTGTAGTTAGCACTGCTATTGTTGCTCAATCGCCTTCAACTCCTAGTCCTTCTCTTCAAACTAATGTTGGTATTAACTCTTCTGCTTTAATAACTGTTACCTGGGATGCTGACACACTTCCTGGCTTAACAAATCCAAGTGGCTTAAATGGAATAGATTTTACAGCTGATGGAAGTGATAGACTGATGTTCCACATTGATTATGATTACTCTAGATTTGATGGTGAAGTCAGGTGGACTTTTTATGATGCCACGAACCCAGCTCTTTTTGTTTCATATACTCATTTTATAGTTAGTGATTTATCTACATCTGCTGTTGATATTCCATTTTCTTTATTTAATGGAACTGGAACGAGTGCGGTTTTTACAAATGTTGGAGCAATAACATTGGAATTAGATTCTGTAGATATTGCATCTGAAATTGGAATTTATGCAATTCATACTAATGGGGTATGCACAGACGTACCACAAACTACAGAAGTTGTTGACTCTTGTGGAGTTTGTGATGGTAGAGATGCGGCAAAAGACACTTGTGGGGTATGTTTTGGAGATGGATCTAGTTGTTTAAACAGATGTTTCCCGATAAATACACCAATTCCAGAACTTGATATAGGTTCAAATGCGCTACTACACAACGCATCTAGAATGAGAACTCAGGCACTAAATGCTGGAGTCTCTAGAAATAGAGCAAATTCAATTTTTGAAGAGGCACAGAGATCGAGTAATACTGCTTGGATAGAAGTTAATGTAAATTACCCTTCAGTTGTAACTAGCTGTACCAATCCTGGACCTAGTTGTTCTTCGATAGATATTTCAAGCGCTATAAACATCTATGCAAATTCTCAGATTAGTATGCTAGATAACATTCGTAACTTAAGGACAAGAGCCCTTAGAAAACTTAAAAAGAGATTAAGAAAGAATACAATTACTAGAAGTCAATACAATAAGAGAAGAAGAAGAATAAGAAATATTAATAATAATGCTCAATCTCAACTTAGCACCAATAATACTATAGCTGCTAGTTTACCAACAACTAATGTACAATGTGACGTGTAAGCTAAACATGTTTCGTATATGTATTAGATCTTGTTCATAATATAGTAAGTCCAAAAAAGAATTTCCCTAAAAAAACTTTTTTTGGACATACTATACCCCCGAAGGGATGGGAAATAGTTATCCCAATCAATAGCTTATGGGAACCAGCATGTCCCCCAAAGCTTTAGCGACGGGGGAAGGTTTTCGACTATAAAATTATAGAGAAATTCTTTTTTGAGATAACTATAGAATTACTATGAACAAGTTACTCACACTCTTAACCTGCATTTGGGTAAGAAGTGTTTTTGACTTTCTATAGTCTTAGAAAACCCTTGCATGTCACCCAAAACTGCAGCATAGAACTTTAGAGAATGTGGCTTATCGCTCGAAGCTTTAGCGAAGTGGGAGAAGTTTTCGACTATAAAATTATAGAGAAATTCTTTTTTGAGATAACTATCGAGTTATTCACTCAACCAATCCTCATCTTCTTCTTCATCAAGCCAATCATCTCCTTGTCCAGGAGGATTTCCATCATAAATGACACCATTTCTAAATTGATAATAAGCAGATTGAGAAAAAAGATAGTAATCAAGAGCACTTGCTTTTGCAGTCTCTACCACCTCTAAAAGAGTGGCTCTTAAGTTTACAATATTAGCTGCGGAAACTCCTATGCTTAAACCAAAGCTCCAATTTGCAATATCAAAATAAGGCACCCAAAAAAGAGGACTTAAGATTGTATCTAAACAGTATCCAATAACATCACGCATATTTCTTGGACCATAAAAAGGCATAACAACATAAGCACCTGGGCCAATTCCCCAATTTGCAAATGCAGTACCCATATCTTCATGATGTTTTTCAAGGCCAATTTCTTCTGCAACATCAATTAAGCCTACAATTCCAACTGTTGAATTAATTAAAAATCTCCCAGTATGAACTAAAGCTTGACCAAATTTAAGTTGAAGAACATCACTAACTAAACGTGATGGATAATCTAAATTATAAAATAAGTTACTAACTCCTTTTATTACAGGATTTGGAGTTACATAATCATATGCACTTGCAACAGGTTCTGCAAAATTCACATCTATTTTGTCGTTCATTTTAAAAATGAATCTGTTATAACCTTCCCACGGATCGTGAACTACATCTTGAGAATAAAGAGGGGGTGACAAAATAGGAATTGACAGAATAAGTAAAATTATCAGTAGTTTTTTTAACATACGAAGAAGATTAGCAAATATAGCTTTAGAGGAACAGGATCAATAGTACTTGGGATTAGTACCACCCAACTCTCTTTATTTAATAAAATCAATTAACTACTAAGATTAATGTAAGAGCTATACTTCTTCAAAAAGTTAGAGGAATACGAATGTTACTAGATATTCCTAGACATTCGTCTAGATATTCCTAGACATTCGTCCCACCTAACTTTTAAATAATCTTAGTTTCCACATAACCCCAACTAATTAATTGTTTTTATTAAACAAAGATAGGAATTAGTGCCACCAATGTCATAGGCAATTTAATAGACCCACATGGTTAACTAGCCATCTTATCTTCAGGCACTATCCCATAGGTAATATTTTTCTCTAAATAAAACTTCAAGAGTGTCATGGCTTCTCCCCAGCCAACAGCACATCCTACTAGATCGTTTACATCATCAAGAATATACCCAGTTTCAACCAGTTCAACCAAAGTTCCTTCACCCAAATCAGAAAGATTAAATGTAACTATTGTAGGATGATTTGCTGGAGACCAGTCAAAAGTTAACTTCTCATTTGGAATTATCTCTATTATCTGACCACCATCCTTAGTAGTATATTTTCCAGCACCAAAGTTCTTCCATCCCCAGACATTTGTCCCACCTAACTTTTTAATAATCTTAGTTTTTGCATAACCTCAACTAATTAATTGTTTTTATTAAACAAAGTAAGTTAGATGGGGCTAACTTAAATTACCTTACAGGTTTGATTGTTAGTTATTTCTTAGCGAAAACACTTAATAAATATGAAATCGAATATATACAAGCAGTACCAAACACTGTTCCTATTGCATGTAATCCAAAACTTTCAAAACTTTTTCCAGTTATCAATTTCATTAATAATATTCCAATAGCTACCCCAGTTATTGCACTGCACATAGTGTTGGCGGTTCTATGGTACAAAGGTTTTTTAACAGAATTACTATCTTTTGTTTGATTTTCCATAGCTTCACCATATTACATTAAATAGCTGCGAGATAAAAGTTAGACATTCGTCCCACCTAACTTTTTAATAATCTTAGTTTTCGCATAACCCCAACTAATTAATTGTTTTTATTAAAAAAAGTAAGTTAGATGTGATTAATTTAAATTACTAAATTGCTTTTCTTAGCTCGTAAGAGTTCTTTCTTAATATTTCTTTAAAAAACTATTTTTTTCTTTAAAAATCTCAACCTTGGGTTGTTGACTAACTTTAGGAACTATTGACCTCTGAAGGGCATTAGTAAATCTGTTTGTATTCCAAATATTAAAATCTGTACCATCTACTACCCCATCATGATTAAAATCAGCTCTAGTGCCTCGCGGAACAGTAGTGTACTTATTTTCATTCCAAATTGAAAAATCAGAACCATCAATCAAACCATCAAGATTTGCATCTCCAAGAGAGAATAAATTTACTCCACACTTAGCTTCTATTCTTATATCGCTAGCAGGCATTACTAAAGTTGTCTCCATTGAACTAAGATTCTCAATGCTGGCAACATCACCTTCCCAAGCTATAAATCTCTCATCAGGTAAACATGCGTCAGCTATTATCTGAACTACCTCACCTGCTTCATACGCACCTGAACCAAGACCTCCACTTACGGTTAAACTATAGTTATTCACTTGACTGGCATCATCACTAAGCTCAAGAGTAATCTTATCTATTATACAACTTCCTTCATCTAACCACGTTAAACTTATTGTATTTGGACCTGAAGACAAATAAGTTAAATAATCATTTGTACTGTCTATATCTCTAACATATAGTTCTCTATAATTATCTACTTCTTCTACTCTCCAAGAAACTGCTTCAGAACTATTAACCTGAACTTCCATTTGATATGCTGGAGTATTATTATAAACTCTTGGACGAATTTTATAGTATCCCGGCAATGGAACATCAACTGTTATTTCTACTCTATCGTTACCACTAGGAACGAAACCATCTCTAAGCCTAATACCAACTATTCCATCCGTATCTGTAGAAGGAGTTAAATTACCAACTCGCACTCCGTCCTCAGCCTCCGCTTCAATTCCAGGAAGAATTTCTTCATAGACATTAACTCTCTGTTTCACAGATGTGCCAGTTAAACCAGTAGTATCAATAGCTCTTGTATGAAACAAAAATGAACCTAAAGAATCTGGAGTCCAACTTAATTGATACGGAAAAGTCGTATCTTCTCCTATTTTAATATCATCCTTATAAAACTCTACTTTCTGAATATTGGAGTTTATATCATTTGCAGTTGGCTTGAGTAGTAGAGCTTGTCCAATGTAAGCACTTGAATTATGTCGTGGGTTTCTAAAGGTAATAGAAGGATTAATTCTAGTTGGTGGCTCCTCTACAGTTAAAAAAGTATTAACATGCTCAGAGAAAAACTCATCTGCTATCAATATATTTAAATGAGGCCTATCAATTTTCTGAGAACGTGACAAAGGAAAACCTCCTGTTCCTCGATAATTTCCGTTCTCTAAAAACAATGCACTCGCTCTATTCTCAACCAATAGATTATTTGCTGCTGAAAAATCGTCTTCTCCACCATCAATAAATAAGAAATTATTAAAAAAGGTAAGCACTTCTGTTGAATGACTTGATGCCAATAGGCCTGTAGTCATTTGCCCTCCTGTTGAGTAGCCGCCAATTAATCTTTTTTGCTTATTAGTTGACATATTTGGAATGATTGATTCAACTCTCTGAATCATCGTTTTAAATAATGGCCAAGCAACCTCTGCATCTTCTACGCCAACCGGACTTCTATTTGCTCCAAAATCACTGTTAAAACCCGGCAATCCTACCCAAATAAAATCTTCTCTATTTGTCCAACTAGGGTAGACAATGGGAGGCATATTGCCACCATTCATATAAAAAATCGCTGAAAACTCATCTTCAAAATTAAAATTATTTGGAATATGTATTTTAACAAATGGAGTTCCTCCATATTTAGCATTTGGCATCTCGTTAAAGTATTCTAAAAACGATGCTCCAGGTCTCACTCGAGAATCAGAGCCATAGGCAGGAGTAAAACTTAAGAATAAAAATATATTAATCATTAAAATTTTAGCTATCTTTTTTAACATCTTTTAGTACTCCAAATTACTGTGTCTTTTCAAAGGATCTCTTCTCATGACAGAATTCTCTCTATTACACTTACCTGTCTACACACTTATGCAACATGCTTCTCTATATATAGATTTTTTCAAAAAGATAGCTTTAATATTTCTTTTTAGAGATTATGTATGTAAAAAATTCAGGAAATCAGACAAATATGCAAACTGTTTGAATGCCCTCTGATTTGTTTGACTTATTCATTAACATACACGGTGAACGCATTTTTGTCGTGTATTCTTGTCAAAACTTATTCGGTTTTGCATCTGAAGAAAATGCTTTTGAATGTCGTATAAACTATCTTGAAGATTATGAATTTGATAATCTTGCCTATCAACTTTTTCTCTCAATAGAGGAGTGTTTTGATGAAGCCGTTGATAGATTGGTTTCTTGCATTTCAGCTTGCAAACCATTTACAAAGATAAAACTTCTATCAAAAGCTGAGCCCTTCGTTGATATTGCTCAAAGCGTTTCGCCTAGGTAAGAATTTATTGCACAATTTAGGATAAGCTTTAGAGTCTTCTTTTAAAGAATAATGTATATGAGCTAATAGAGATTTTTTTTAGGATAACCATCTTATATGAACGGCACTGCCCATGACAGTGCCGTAAGTTTAAAAACTTAAGTTAGCAAATCCTTTGCCAGTTTAGCAGCACCAGCAAGTCCGCCTATTGAATCTAAAATCGACCCACCAGAACTTGCTTTGTCTACTACTTGTGGAATAGCTTCTTGCAAACCAGCAAGAACACTGCCTTCATCTGTCCCTAGGGCAGAAGCAAGCTCCTTAAGCTTATTACCATCTACTGCTCCTTTTAACTGATCAGCAGAGATCGCCGCATTCTCACCATCTCCCAACCAAGACTGAACTATCTCACCTAAACCACCTGATTGAAGTCCGCTAACTAAGCTAGCGATATCAAATGTATCACCAGTTCCAAGGAAACGTCCTAAAGCATTTTGAACAAGACTTGAGTCCGTAGTACCACCAACAAGCTTTGACATTAAAAGCTTAGTGCCTATTTTCATTAAATCCATATTATACTCCTATTATATTAAACTTTTTAATAAATTCCCAAACATTTCCTTGCTTAACCGAGCTTTATTATAGCTACACCTATGTAAAGATGACGTGGGACTTTGAGGTATACTTTAGTATGGAAACTGCAATTTGACCAGTTTCTTAATAATAGCGCCTTCTTCAATTAGCCTTCAATTAGTCCCCCCTAACTCGAATCAAGAAAAAGCAGAAAGAATAGAGAGAGTTAAAAAGAAATAAAGAAAGAATTACGAAACTAAAGAACTAAATCAGAGAAATTGTCGAATACAGTTACAGATGTAAATAACTAACAGTT
>CALJRW010000135.1 GCA_937976335.1 uncultured bacterium
GGAAGTGAGCCAAAAATTCGTTTAGAGGAGTTTAAATTTATTGATATTATTTCTCTAAATAAAACAGATCAGTTTATTTCTCCTTTTTCTTGGAGTTTAAAAGCAAACGCAAGACAAAGAGAGTTTGAAGTTAGAGATGAAAAAAAAGAATCTTTAGTACCTGAATTTAGCTTTACTTTTGGTAAATCAGTTGCAAGAGAAAAATCTTGGTTTTACTTTATGCCTCAATTTAAAGCTTTAGGTAATAATTATTACAATGTTAATTTTGATGGAGGGCTTGGTTTAAGGGTAGGTTTAGTTCATCATTTTAGTGAGTGGTTAAGCTTATGGTTTGATGCAGACTATAGTTATCTGCTGAAATCAGAGAGAGAGTTAATGAATGTTAAGCCAAATATCAGATTTTCATTGTCTGAAGATATAAATCTAAGGCTTTCTTATGAATATGAAAGGCATCTTGGGTTAACTGATTCTGAGTTTGTTTTTTCTTTTGATTTTTATATTTAAAGCAATAAGAAGTAAAAAAAATGCATATAGTGAGTCTCGAAAATAGAGAGCAAAAAATTTAATCATTTCAGTATCTTAGCTTTTTCGTTAGGCTTCTTTTTAAAGATTATGATTTTAAGATAGTTTAAATTGGCCTTTAAAAACTTCCATTCCTAAGTCTTTAAATATATTAAAAAAAGTTTGATAAGAGGCCCTAAAAATGCGACTATTGGGGCTATTATTATGTCAATAAATTTGATGCAATAGATATTAGCTACTAGAACTACATTCTGTTTTCGATCTGTTACTTTCTGGCCTCAAAAAAAAATTCATTGACGATATTTATAAGGAAAAAAATAGAAATGAAACTATATGTAGGTAACTTATCTTATGACGTAACAGAAGAAGATCTTTTAGAACTTTTTTCTAAATACGGGAATGTTGAATCGGCTAAACTTATTACTGATAAGTATGATAACAGATCAAAAGGGTTTGGATTCATAGAATACTCTGATAGAGCAGCTGGTGAAGAAGCAATTCAAGAGCTTGACGATACAGAACACAGAGGAAGAACAATTAAAGTTAATGAAGCTAGACCTAAAGAAGATAATCGCGGTGGTCGCGGTGGTGGAAATCGAAGAGGTGGAAATGGCGGTGGAAATCGTCGACGAGGTGGAAACCATGGTGGTAACAACGGTAATAGTGGAAATGGAGGCAACGGCGGAAATTTTCGGGATCGCTGGTAGTATTTTTCTGAGTTCTTTGAGGAGCTCTAAAAAATTGATTTACTAAGCAACTTATTGAAAGCGATCTGGATATTATCTAGATCGCTTTTTTTGTATTTTTTTTAGTAACCAAGTTTATGAATAATGTGAGCTAGAAGAGTTAAGACTAGATGATTTAGATAGATATGAGTTCAGAAAATACAAAAATTAAACCAGGTTGGATAAAAAACGAAGATGAGAATTATTTTTCTTCTCAAGCAATTGATTCTAAATCTGTTTTAACATTAATAGAGAGTCAAGGCTATGAACTTCTAGATTTTAAACAAATTTGGAGACATGGGCATGGCGCTTTAGTCAAAGATAATAACAAGTTTTTCTTTAAAATTGCTTCTACTAAGCCTATTGGTAAGCATACAAGAAACGAAGTGTTATGGAATGAAAATATCTTCAAAAATAATACAGTTAACTTTCAAGTTCCAAAAATTATAAAAAAAGGAAATCTTAACGATAAATTTTACTATATTTCTCAATTTATAGAAGCGCCTTCTCTTGGGGAACTTTCAAACTTTTCTATTTCCTCTGATTTTTCGAATTGTATTCAGATGATAGCTAGATCAATAATTGAAATACATTCTCAACCAAGTTTTTCTATGCTTTTTGATTTTAAAGATCAACCTGAAAAAGAATTTTTAGATACTGTTAAAGAATGGTCTGATGATGTAAAGGAACATAAGGAAGAAGTTAAAGAGCTTCTAGAAGTAGTAAGGAAAAATTTCAAAAGTAGATACTATCCGGCGTTAAATCATGGAGATTTGACGCCTTGGCATATTCATTGGGAAAAAGGGAAGGATTACATATGCTTAATAGATGCTGAACATGCTAGAAGTAATTGGCCAATGTTTTATGATTTAGCCTATCTTTCACAGAGATTAATTGCCTGTTGTGGAGAGGAAAAAATAGCTTTCACATTGATAAAAGAGGTTTTTTCGCTTTTAAAGAATACGCAAAAAGAAATCTTTAAAACTTCTTTTGTAGGAGCAATAGCGGCGAGAGCGATTGGTGGATTTTGGGATTTAGAGAATTTACCAGATCAAAAAAATACTGCTGAAAAACATATGTTTTTGAAAGAGCTTATTTGTTCTGGTAAAATTTTGGATATGATTAGTGGATAACTTACGACATTTGACTGTAAAGCCTGTAGTTAATACAATTAATATTACTGTGTGTAAGTTTTAAATTTAAGGAGAATTATATGTTGGCAGAGCAAAGAAGTTTAAGAAATCAAGATATTACTCCTTACCAGAGATTTGTAGAAGACATTTCTCAAGTTGCACAGTCTCTTTTTCCTTCGAAGGACAATCCTGCTTCAATTATGGCTGCTAATTACAAGTTAGGAGAGTTTGGAATTGCAGAAGAAAAGTTACCAAATTTTTCTAAAGCTCTTGGTGAACATTTTAGAATTCAGATAAGTTTATCGGACGCACAATCTTGGAGAACATGCGACGATATATGCGAGTATTTAGCCGAGCATGGAGCTGTTTCGACATATAATCCTAATTAGCTTTTTAAAAAAAGTAATTTATTATTTATTAATGCTTTGAGTAACGAAAATAAGAAAAAATTAACAGCAGCTTCAAGAATAAATTTAAATTCTTCAGCAGATTTAAAACATGGGCTCTACTGTTTAGACAACTTTTCTTCAAAAATAATAAAAACATATGTCTTCTCGTCGCCAGAATCTCGTGCAATCACTAACAATCCTTTTATCATTGGTACTAAGTATACGAATTATTTAAAGCAAGCTTGTTCTGATGCTTTGAAAACTTTAAAAGAGCTTAAGCTCTTAAATTCTAAGGAAAAAGAATCTGTGGTTTTTAATATTTTACGAGGTGGTCTAAATTTTTCCTTAAGAGAAGCTTTAGCTGATTCATTCTCTTGGAATTTACATAGTTCCAGTTTTGTAAGCGCTCAACGCGAATATTCTAAAGATAGTAATGAATGGTTAATTAAAGAAAATACTTACTCTAAAGTTTTCTTTCCTAAAATATTTCAAGCCTTTATGGGAGATGTTGTTGCTACTGGAACTAGCTTAACTTATGCTTTGAATTCTATAGTTGAAAAATCAAGAGAACAATCAGTTGAACTTTCTGAGTTAACTTTTTTTACAATTGGTGGAGAGGAAGCAGTAAAGAGAATTTTAAGTTTTCTTGAAAAAATTAATGCCCAGCAAAAAATTCAAGCAGTTGCAAATATAATATTTTTTGACGCCTGTTTTGATGTCGCAGATGAAACTACTAATTTAAAAATTCAACTTGAAGGAACAGACTTAATACGAACTAGAACGGAATTTATGGCGCCTGAATTTATTGAATCGCAGTACGAAAATCCTGCCTACCCTTTAGAGCGTTGTGCTATATATGATGCAGGTTCTAGAGCGTTTTGGGTGAAGGAATATCTTGAAGATGTGATTGATTACTGGGAGAAGGTGCATTGCTTAGCTAAGGATGGGCTTAGTTTTGAAGAAATGATTAAGGAGCGATTTCCAGCACTTGATTCGAGTCTATATAAAGATTGTAATCTTTTGGAAATTTCTCTTAAGCAAGTAGAGATCGCCAAAAGCTACTAAAAGTCTAAAAACGCAGGTTTTAATGTTTTTAAAGGGCTTGAGGATTCTAAATGTCCACTAGCAAGCTAACATCTGCACCAAGATCATTAAGTCTAGAAACGATATTTTCATAGCCTCTTTTTATAGCATACACATTTCGTAAAATAGACTTTCCAGGAGCTCCCAGCATTGCAATAAGAATTATGACGCTCGGCCTAAGTGCAGGCGGACAGACGATTTGTGCAGCTTTAAGTTCAGTTTTTCCTGAAATAAAAACTCTGTGTGGGTCAGCTAGCTTTATATCTGCTCCCATCCGATTAAGTTCTGTATAATATAAAGCTCTATTCTCCCAAGTCCAATCATGGATAAGAGAATTTCCTTCGGCTTGAGTCGCTATTGGTACAAAGAAAGGAAGGTTATCTATGTTTATTCCAGGATAGGGAAGGGCATGAATTTTATCGTTAAGCGCTTTTAACTTGCTAGGAATTACTTCAATGTCAACGAGTTTAGTAAATCCATTTTTAGATAAATATGGTTTGCTAATCTTAAATTTTTGACCCATTTTTTGTAATTTAAGAATCTCTAGTCGTAGAAATTCTATTGGACATCTTGAAACAGTTAATTGAGATTGAGTTACTATAGCAGCTGTTATAAAAGCCATTGATTCAATTGGGTCTTCGCTGTTGTAGTATTCTATTTTTTGATTGTATTCTTTTTGACCATTTATAGTGAGAGTAGCAACGCCGCTCTGTTTAATATTAGCTCCTAGTGCTTTTAAAAAACCAATAACGTCTTGTACCATATAGTTTTGTTGAGCAAAGTATATAATGCTTTCGCCTTCTATTTTGCTTGCAGCCATTAGTGCATTTTCTGTAGCTGTATCGCTAGCTTCATACATTGTGAATTGGCCTGGCTTATGCTTTTTAGTTTTTATTGTATAGTTGTCATCATGAGTTTTAATTTTTATTCCAAAACTCTCAAGAGCATGTTTGTGGGCTGCGATTGTTCTTTTCCCCATTTTGCAGCCACCAGAATGTGGTAATTTAAAGTCTGGAAGAATAAAGCTTAAAGGTCCCATAAGCATAATAGTGCTTCGCATTGCACCAGCCGATCCTAAGTTAATATTTTCTGTGAAAATCTCTCTTGAGGGTTTTATTGAAATTGAATGTTTATCTATAAACTTAGCTTCAACTCCAATTGAATTAAGCACTTCTTTCATTCTATGAATTTCTTCAATTTGAGGGATGTTGTGCAGTATTGTTTCAGCTTTATTTAGTAGGCTTGCACAAAGAAGAGCGATAGCTCCATTTTTAGAAGGATTAGTGATAGCTGTGCCAGATAACTTTTTTCCACCAAAAATTTCATAATCATCAGTTTCGTTGTTAGACAAGCTAACTATCGGATGTTTTAGCGCAACGCTTAGTTTAATTAATTCTTTAGTCGATAAGTTTTGGCCACCAGATTCAATTCGAGCAATAGCGCTTTGACTTGTTCCCATTGATTGAGCAAGGTCGTTTTGCGTTATTCCCTGCTCGACACGTAAATCTTTAATTATACTACCAATTCTTGACTGCTGACTTTCGCTTCTCATATGTTTTATATCATATATGATATAAATTTTTGAAGCAATATTCTGCTGAGTTCATGTATAGAATGGCCATAATCTCAGTATTTACTTGCTTTTATTCAAACGTTTGTTTAAAATGATCGTATGAGTACAAAAGATAAGATTCTTGACGCCTCAGAAGTCCTTTTTGCCAAACTTGGTTTTAATGCGGTTTCTATAAGAGATATTGTTTCAAAAGCAAATGTAAATATTGCCTCAGTTAATTATCATTTTGGTTCAAAAGAAGATTTAATTTTAGCTGTTGTTAAAAGAAGAATAGAAAAAGTTAATCAAGAAAGAACAGATCGTTTAGAAGATTTAAAAAGTAAAGCTAAAGGAAAGCCAATTGAGATTAGCGAATTGCTTACTGCATTTCTCCAGCCTGCATTTAATCTTAGCAATTTAGATAAAAAAAACGGTGCTCAATTTATGACTTTAATGGGTAGAGTTGTTTCTAACTCAAATCCTAAAATTAAAGC
>CALJRW010000136.1 GCA_937976335.1 uncultured bacterium
TTGTGAGCAATTTCTTACACTTAATTGCTTAAAAAACAAAAAACTAAATTCAAAAAAATTAATTTAAATCCGTTTTTCTCAGCAAAACCATCGCTCTATTCAAAAATTCACTTTTTTAGGCTGTTTTCAGACAGACCCATCTTATCTGACTTCGGATCAGAGGGTCGAGGATTCGAATCCTTCAAGACTTGAATTGTCTTATTTATCGACAAAACACTTAGTATTGAATATGAGTATTAGCCTTAAATTTTGTAGAATGACAAAAAACTATAAAATCAATGTTTTGAATTTTAGCTTTTGTGCGTTTATAATCTTATTTACATTTGCTTGTGGAAGCAACAGTAGTGACGATGATTCAAATATTCAAGGCTCACTAAATGCCTTAAGCACTTGTGGGCGTGAGTCAGGCCCACTTACAATTATGCCTCTTGGTGATTCAATTACTGAGTCTGAGCAAGGTCAAAACAGTTTTAGAAGACCGCTATGGCAACTTTTAAGTTCAGCTGGATGTGAAGTTGATTTTGTTGGAAGTAGAAGAGGAGTTTCACTTGGTTTTAGAAATAGCAATCAGGTTACACCTCCAAACTCTGATTTTGATTTAGATCATGAAGGGAGATGGGATTATAGAGTAGATGAGATAAATTCAATTATTTCTAGTTCTATTGAAACATTTAGACCAAGTATTATTTTAATACATTTAGGCACAAACGATGTTTTTCAAGGTCAATCTGTATCTAGCACAGTTTTAGAAATAGAAAATTTAATTGATACTGTTCGAGCAATTAAAGCTGACACGGCTTTTGTTGTATCAAGAGTTATCCCAAGTTCTAGAAATACGGATAAAATTGCTAGCCTAAACAATGAAATTTCAGAAATTTCTTTGAAGAATACAAGTCTTTCGCCTGTAGTAGTTGTAAATCAAGCTGCTGGCTACTTTGTAAGTGACAATTACGATGGAATTCACCCAGGTAACTCAGGTGAACAGAAAATTGCTAAGACTTATTTTTCTGCTATAACTTCTTTTTCTAATTAAAATTTTTACTTTAGGAGTAGAGGGTATTAATTGGATGAGGTTAGGAGTTATAATCTATCAGAATATGTTTAATTTGTACTCCAGCTAAGCATCAGTTAGTCTTGTCTTGTAGATTAGCTTTTATAAAAGATTTCTTAATTTAACAATTAAACAGTCTTAGTATTTTGTAAATAAATTAATGATCTTTAAAATATTTAAAAAATCCAAAAAGCAAAAACTTTGTTCTTATCCTAACTCGACTGAAACTTTGTGGAGTAAAGGTATTGCGATGATTTGCGATCATTATGATTTAAATATAGATTTTAACATAAGCTCTTACAGTGAAATTAAAGAAAACGATCTTGTGTGGGTAAAAGGGCATAGCATTTGTCGTTTTTTAAGAGAAGTGTATCCTAATATTCAATCAAAGTTTGTTCTAGTGAGTGGGGATTCTACAATAAGTTATCCAAAAGAGCTATGTATAGATGAATTTTCTCATTGTTTTGATAATCCTAAATTAATAAAATGGTACGCACAAAACATGGATGTTGGTGATTTTAAGCATGATAAATTTTCGCCATTGCCTTTAGGGATTGATTTTCATAGTCAGTATGAAAAAACCTCATGGAGGTTTGATAAAAAAATGGCTCCTCTTTGCCAAGAGTCTCTTTTAAAAACTTATATAGATACTGATTTCAATGCTAAAAAAGAGTTAGCTCATGCAGGTTTTCAATTTAATAATTCTAATAGACATCTAGTTAGGCGTGATGATAAAATTACAAAAGATAGAAAATCAATTTACAAAGCTTTAAAGAAAAATCCAGCAGTTTTTTTTCAGAAAAAAAGAATGCCTAGAGTAAATTTATGGAAACAAATGTCTGAATATCAGTTTGTTATTAGCCCACATGGATCAGGTTTAGATTGTCACAGAACATGGGAAGCTTTAATTTTGGGTTCATATGTAATTGTAGAAAAATCTGTTTTAGATCCTTTGTATAAAGGATTACCTGTTAAGATTCTGGATGACTTTAAAGAAATCTCTCTTGATAATTTAAAAAAATGGAAAGAAGAGTTTCGCGAGCTTGATTACGCTGACTATTCAAAGATTTTAACTAATAGATACTGGATTGACCAAATTAGAGCATCTCTTAATTAAATTTTTTCATATTATGTGATTGCAGTATCTTTTGTAATCTGAAATACAAGGTTTATTTGTGATATTGTAATATTTTATGTAATCTATAGCTGATAGAGGTAGTAACCTGAGTTATCTTAAGTGAAACTCTTTTTTTTGTAAGTAGCTGTCTAGTAATTTGAAAACTAAAAACTAAAAACTGAAAACTGAAAACGGTAAACCGAAAACAGGGAAAAAAATATGTGTGGAATAGTAGGATATATAGGAGAAAATAAGGCTCAAGAAGTAATACTTTCTGGCTTACAAAAGCTTGAATATAGAGGATATGATTCGGCAGGTATTGCTTTACTTGAAAATGGTGAAATCACAGTTACTCGCGCCCAAGGCAAGTTAGAAGAA
Organism: uncultured bacterium; assembly: GCA_937976335.1. GTDB lineage: Bacteria > Bdellovibrionota_C > UBA2361 > UBA2361 > CALJRW01 > CALJRW01. Next base: position 2,547 of record CALJRW010000136.1, read on the forward strand.
CTTAAAAAAAAGTTTACAAATACAAAATCTAAGGCAAGTCTTGGAATTGGGCACACTCGTTGGGCAACTCACGGCAGACCTTCTGAAACTAATGCACACCCTCATTCTGCAGGAAGAGTAAGTCTTATTCATAACGGTATAATAGAAAACTATTTAGAGTTAAAAGAAGAGTTAGAGAAATTAGGATGTGAATTTAAATCAGAAACAGATACTGAAATTGCAGCACATCTCTTAAATCAAGAAATTAAGAATGGCCTTGAGCCTTTTGAAGCACTAAAAGCAACTTGTAAAAAAGTGCGAGGAAGTTACGCTTTTTTAGCAATTGATAAAGAAAATCCTGATAGAATTTTAGTTGCTAAAAACTCAACCCCAATAGTTATTGGTTTTTCTGAAAATCAGAAATTTATTGCGAGTGATATTCCAGCAATTCTTAACTACACTAAAGAAGTGTTGATTCTTGAAGATGGGGATATTGCAGAAATTATGCTTGATTCAATAAAAGTTGAGAATGATGGAGTCTTAGTTACAAGAAAAACGCAAACTATAAATTGGGATCCGGTAACTGCGCAAAAAGGTGGCTATAAACACTTTATGTTAAAAGAAATATATGACCAAGTAGAAGCTTCGGTTGATACTGTTAGAGGAAGAATAAAAAATTCTAAAGTTGTATTTTCAAATATAGATTTTTCAGTAGAAGAGGCTAAGTCAATTGATAGAATAATTATGATAGCTTGCGGAACTGCGTGGCATGCTTGTTTAGTTGCAAAATACTACTTTGAAACACTTGCGGGTATTCCTTGTGAAGTAGATTATTCTTCAGAATTTAGATATCGTGATAAGCCAGTATCAAAAAATACGCTTTTAATACCAGTCTCTCAATCTGGAGAAACGCTTGATACTCTTGCTGCAACTGAATCAATTAGTAAGTTAGTAAAAACTCTTGCAATATGTAACGTATTAGGATCTTCTCTTAGTAGAAAAGTTGAAAATGTCATCTACACTCAAGCAGGACCCGAAATTAGCGTAGCTTCAACAAAAGCCTTTACAACACAACTTGAAGCGCTTTACATGTTTGCCCTTTTTCTTGGTCAAGAAAGAGGCATTCTTAATAAGTCAACTATTCATGAAAAAGTTAATGCAGTTATAAAACTTCCTGCAGCTATTGCTGAAGCTCTAAAAGACGAAGAGGCTATTAAAAAAACTGCAAAATTGTTTTATCAAAGTCAAGATTTTTTCTATATTGGACGAGGAATTTGTTTCCCAATTGCATTAGAAGGAGCGCTTAAATTAAAAGAAATTTCTTATATTCATGCAGAAGGTTATCCGGCGGGTGAGCTTAAGCACGGCCCGCTTGCGCTAATTGATGAAGATGTGCCAGTTGTTGTTATATTGCAAAAATCAGATGTCTTATTTGAAAAAACCTTATCAAATTTAAAAGAAGTTGAGGCAAGAGGAGGAAAAATTATCGCAATAACAGATTCTCCTAAAATAGATTTGATTAGTTCTGTCGCATCAGTTGTTCACTCAGTTCCATTTATTTCAGGTGATTTAAGCCCAATTCTTATGACTGTTCCCTTGCAACTCCTTGCTTATTATATCGCAGTTTTTAATGGGACAGATGTTGATCTTCCTAGAAATTTAGCTAAGAGTGTTACGGTTGAGTAGCTCTCTTATCTATTATTCAGTTTTACCTTAACTTAATGACATTACTCCTCGTAGCAGAAATCATTATGAAAAAGGTCTTCTATATGCTTCAATTAAATAATCCTTTAATTTCAGATATTTAGTCAGTTAGTTATAGAAATGTATTTCAAAAACTATTAATTAATAGTAAAACTATAATTAAATATAATTTTACTTTAATAACTATGGTTGCAAGAGCAAATAAATCAAAACAAAAGCAAGGCGAGCTGTCTAGTAATTTTCCTTCAGAAGTTAGGTTGAGAGGTCAAGAAGAGATGTCTTCACTTATAACTCCTGATTTAGTTTCAGATATAAGAATACTTCAAACTGCAGCAACTAAAGCTGGAAGAAATGCTCTACTTCGTCATATCGTTAAACATGAGTTAGATAAAGGGAATATAGGAGACGCTTTAAGATTAGAATTAGGCAAATTGTTAGAAACTATTCAGGAAGCAGATGCTCTTTTTTTAAACGCAGATAGAGCAATAAATAATCGAATTAGAAAGCATCTTCAAGGTAGTGAAAATTCAAATCTGATGGTAATAAGAAATTTTGGTAATGAAGTAGCAAAGTTTGGGCTTCAGATAGTTCGATTAGATGCTCAATTAGCTGGAGTAATGAAAGATTTAGCATCCTCTTATGCTGACGCTTTGTCTGAAAGATTTGTTAAAAAAATGGGCATACTCGCAGAATCTTTAAGGCCAAGCGATAGCACTGAAAATAATCTTAGAGATTTAAAAAAAGAAATTAGTTCTTTTTTTGAAAATGTTGATAAATATCATAAATATTTAGAAAAGTTTGGAGTTAGCTCTGACAAAAGAGAATTTTTAAATTTAGAAATTATGGCAAAATCTTTGCCTGATGAAATTAATGAAAATGAAGATAACGCCCCCTTAGTTATTGAAGCTTATGAGCGTTTAGAAGAGCTTCATAATCTTTTAGAAAAATTAGCAAAAAAACAGAGTCGAATTGTTAAGTCTGTAGAAAGTATGATTGAGATGACTATTAGAGATTTTAGAAGTTTTTTGCTTAGTTAAAATTTATACTTATCAGCAAAAATTGCTCCAGCTCCTCCGGTAAACCAAAACAAAACTGAAGAACCTATTTCAAATTTACCTTTTTTAACTAAGTTTAAAAATCCTGCAAATGCTCTACTCGTGTATACAGGGTCAAGAAAAATTGCTTCTTTTTGAGCAACTTGTTTTATAGTGCTTAGTTCAAGTTCTCTCATAACAGCGTAGTCATAAGCGACATTAAAATCTATATTAAAATCTTCTGGATTGACCATTATATCAGAAGAAATTCGCTTTAAAGCATTATTGGCTATTTTTGTAAATTCATTTACATGATCTGGAACCATTTCGTCGGAAGGTTCTATGGCAACCCCAATAATCTCAGAATTAATAGAAAATAATTCTTTTCCAGGAACAATTCCTGAAAGTGTTCCTCCAGAGCCTGTAGGCACAACTATATAATCATAGTTCTGTCCAGACGATTTTATTTGTTCACTTAGTTCTCCCATTGCATTGATATAGCCAAGTGCACCAATGTCGGTTAAGCCACCAACAGGAACTAAATAAGGTTTTTCATTTTTGCTTTCTAGTTCGCTAATAAGCTGTTCTGCTTTAGGTTGTCTGTCAGGGAAATCAGGAACAATACAAACGTTTGTTCCTAAAAGTTGATAAAGTTTTAAATTTCCAGAATAGTCTTCTTTTTTTGGTGCTTTGCCAGCGATAATGACGGTACAATCAAGACCTAATTTTTTAGATGCAAGCGCTGTTTGAGCACAATGATTTGATTGGATTCCTCCTAAGGTTATTATATGTGTTGCTCCAACACTTATCGCATCAGCTAAAAGATATTCAAGTTTTCTTAATTTATTGCCTCCAATGCCTAGGCCTGTTAAGTCATCACGTTTGAAGAATAAGTTAAGACCTAGTTCGTTTGAAATAGTATCTAATTTAGTAATTGGTGTTGGGAAAGTACAAAGAGATTTTTTGTTAATATTTTTATTTTCTGTCGAGAGAAAATTAGTTATTCTATAATCTGTCATAGCTATCAAATTATCTTAATTGTTATATCTTGTAAACTTATTTAACTCTTTTACTAATTCTTAAATTCAAGCTATAAACAAACTCTAATTTAAAAAAAAAGAATTGAATACTCCAGAACACCTAAATTCAGAAATAAAGAAGCGAAGAACATTTGCTATAATTAGTCATCCTGATGCAGGAAAAACTACTTTAACTGAAAAACTTCTATTATACGCAGGAATGGTAAGAACCGCTGGAATGGTTAGAGGTAGAAAAAACAGAAAAGGGGCTAGTTCTGATTGGATGAAAATGGAAGCTGAAAGAGGTATTTCAATTACTTCATCTGTAATGCAATTTCCTTATAAAGGAAAAGTAATCAATGTTCTTGATACTCCTGGTCACCAAGATTTTTCTGAAGATACTTATAGAACATTAACTGCGGCTGATAGTGCTGTGATGGTTATAGATGCAGGAAAGGGGATAGAGAAACAAACGCTTAAACTGTTTCAAGTTTGTAAAATGAGAAATATCCCTATTTTTACTTTTATTAACAAATTAGATTTGCCAGGACGTGAACCACTGGATTTATTAGGTGAATTAGAAGAAGTACTTGGTATTCAAAGCACGCCCTTAAATTGGCCAATTGGTTCAGGTAAAGAGTTTAAGGGTGTAATAGATTTAGCTACTGAAACTGCGCTTCTCTTCAAAAAAGACGAAGAGTATGTAGGTTCTGCAAAGATAGATTTTGAAACGAAGAGTTTAAGTGAACTTTTAGAAGATAAATCAATTCATAAAGAAATTCTAGAGTCTTTAACATTTGAGTTAGAGCTTCTAAGAGAAGCTGGTAATAAATTTGATAAAGAATTATTTTTAGCAGGTCAGCAAACTCCAGTTTGTTTTGGTTCAGGATTAACTAATTTTGGAGTAGAATTCTTTTTCGATACTTTTTCCGATTTAGCGCCTTATCCTATGGAAAGAGAGATTTTTCTAAAATCTGGAGAGAAATCTCAAATGGAGCCAAGTGATAAACAGTTCTCTGGCTATGTATTTAAAATTCAAGCGAACATGGATCCAAGACATAGGGATAGTATGGCTTTTATACGTGTTTGTTCTGGATATTTTGATAGAGAAAATGCTGTGATGCATTCTAGGACTGGCAAAAAGGTTCGCTTAAGTAGATCTCACGCGATGTTTGGAGGAAATAGAGAAACCGTTGATAAGGCAGTCCCTGGAGATATAGTGGGAGTTGTTAATCCAGGCGTTTTTGCAATTGGGGATACTATTTCAACAAATGGAGGATTTAACTTTAAATCACTTCCTAAATTTCCTCCTGAAGTGGTAGCTAAAATTAGACCTAAAGATGTTGGTAAGCATAAATCTTTTAAAAAAGGCTTAGAGCAGTTTAGAAGTGAAGGCGCTGTTTTAATTCTTGATTCAGTTAGTTCGAACACTATGGAGCCATTAATTGCAGCAGTTGGAGTTCTTCAGTTTGAAGTCTTAGAGTCGAGATTTAAGAATGAGTACAATGTAGATGTAATTTTAGAATATATGTCATATAAATTTGGTTCTTGGTTAATAGGAGACGTAGATAAATTTGAGAAAAGCACAACTTCAATGCTTGCTAAAGATGCCTTAGGGAATGTAATAGTTCTGTATACTCATGAGTGGGAGAAGGAGTTTTTGTTAAAGAAGAATCCTGATCATACATTGGAGGATTTTATTGAATCATAAAGTTTTTTTTTGAGGAACTGGGAGTTGTAAGAGCTTCTAGAGTTGTAGGAGTTCTTGTTACAAAAATTTGTAACTCTAGAAACTCTTAAAACTTCCAGCTCCCCCAAAAAAAAATAATGATAATCAGAAAAAATCTTGACTCATAAGAAAAATATTAGGGTATAAAATTTAAAATATTATTATGTCAACTATATTAAGCCTAGATTCAATCTCTCATCAATTAGGAAACAGAGAACTATTCCAAGACCTAAAGCTAGGTATATTAGATAAAGCAAGAGTAGGCATTATAGGTCCTAATGGTTCTGGTAAATCAACTCTGATGAAAATAATGGCTGGAGAAATAACTCCGGATGATGGAAGAGTTGTTAGAAACTCTTCAGTTGAAATTGCTTATATTCCTCAAGTAGATGATTTTAAATTAGATGAAACAATAGAAAAGGTAATTTTTGAAAAATTAAGAAAAGATTTTTCGGAAATTGAAGCAAGTACAAGAGCAAAGAAATTTTTAACTCAGGTTGGTTTTGAAAATTATGAACAGAAAGTTTCGGAACTTTCAGGAGGATGGAGAAAACGTTTATCTATTGCAATTGCTTTAGCTAAAGAGCCACAGCTACTTTTACTTGATGAACCTACTAATCACTTGGACTTGTCAGGTTTGCTTTGGTTGGAGCAGTTATTAAAAAAAGCGACTTTTTCTTGGATATTAATTTCTCACGATCGATATTTTTTAGAAAAAACAGTAAAAGAAGTATGTGAGATATCGCCCTTTTACGAAAATGGAGTTTTTAGAAATGCAGGTTCTTATAATAATTTTGTAGAAAAGCGAGTTGAATTTTGGAAACAGCAGAGTGCAGAACTCTCAAGTTTAAAAAATAAGCATAGAAATGAAAAAGAATGGGTTTCAAAAAGCCCAAGAGCTCGAGGAACAAAAGCAAATTACAGAGTAAAAGAGTTTGAAAAAATTGAAGCTGAGTTAAGAGCGCGTTATTCTAGAATTCCAAAAAAAACTGCTAAAACGACTTTCACCTCAAGTGCTCGAGATACTAAAAACTTAGTAGAAATGATAGATGTAAAATTTGGATATGATAATTTACCAATTCTTAAAAAACAAAACTTAATATTAAAAAATGGAATAAGGTTG
>CALJRW010000137.1 GCA_937976335.1 uncultured bacterium
ATATACCCAACGACATTTGGTTTTTCCGCTTTTAAGCGGGAAAACTAAATGATTTGTTGGGCGAGCAAAATAATGGCGAAGCCATTTTTTGCCGAAATAAACACATATACTGCTCGAACAAATAAATCTGAATTTATGCTATGCATAAATTGCAAGAAAAAAAACGGTAAAACCTAATGTCGAGCAGTATATCCATTCTGAGTTTCTGTGCTTCTGTGGTTAGAAAATTATAAAAATTTACCTAATAACCTCACCCTTAAGCGTATACTTAGAAGTCCCTGAAATCGCCACATTTACAATATCCCCAGGTGAGAGATCTTCATAATGCTTAGTAAAGTTTAAACGAATATTTTCTGATAATCTTCCTTGAAGCTTAGTCGAGTCAAAAGTGCTAGGGCCATCAATTAAAACTTCAGCAGTTTTTCCTACAAAAGATTTTAAACGTTCAATACTAATTTCATCTTGCAAAGTTTGAAGAGTTTGGAGTCTTTCTAACATTATCTCTTTAGGCACTTGCCCCTCCATATTCTCAGCTATAGTTCCAGGCCTTGGAGAAAACATATAAGAGTAGCAATTATCAAATTTAACTTCCTTCATAACTGATAGCGTATCTTCAAAATCTTGTTGACTCTCACCAGGAAATCCAACAATGATATCAGTCGTAATAGAAATATTAGGACTATGCTCCCTTAAACCTTCAATAATTTTAAGATATCTTTCACGTTTATAGTTTCTATTCATTGCTTTTAATATCTTACTACTTCCAGACTGAAGAGGCATATGCACATGATTACAAATTTTCTCATTATCTCTAACTAATTCAAAAAAATCTTTCCTAATTTCTTGTGGATGCGGACTAATGAAGCGAATTCTTTTTATTTCTTCAACTTGTGAAATCTTATCAAGAAGTTCAGAAAATTTCATTCTTGGATTAAAATCAAGTCCGTATGAGTTTACTGTTTGACCAAGGAGAATAATTTCTTTAGCACCACGCCTAGCCGCGATTTTAACTTCTCTTTCTATTTCTTTGGGGTCTCTCGAAACTTCCTTTCCACGTGTTACTGGAACTATGCAATATGCGCAATTTTTATTACACCCCCTACTAATAGAAACAAATGCAGAAACTCTACTTTTGTCACTTAAACCTAAAGGCAGATCTTCCCACTCATCTCGGTAATTAACAGCAACTTGTTGGCCAAGTCCTTCATTTACTCGCTTTAACAAACTCGGAACTAAAGAAAGATTATGCGTTCCAAATACAAAATCTACTGCTTTCGAACGTTTCGCTATATTTTCACCCTCTTGTTGAGCTACACAACCTCCAACTCCGATTCTTAAGTCTGTATTAGTTTTTTTTAATTTTTGAAGCTTCCCAAGTAAACTATAAAGTTTTTGTTCAGGTTTATCTCTAACACTACAAGTATTAATTAAAATTAAATTAGCTTTTTCAGGGGTGTCGACAATAGAGTGAGACTTTTCAAGTATTTTTTCTAATTTGTCAGAATCGTAAACATTCATTTGGCAGCCATATGTTTTAATATATAGTGGCTCTTTAGTTTTTGAATTTGTAATATTAACTAAATCTTCTGACATAAGGCTTGAAAATATAATCACCTATTTTGAGTTTTTCCTAGAAACTTAAAATTTTTTGGTGATGAGCGAGACTTTGGCTTTAGCCAAATCTAACCAATATAAACACATATACCCAACGACATTTGGTTTTACCGCTTTCAAGCGGGAAAACCAAATGATTTGTTGGGCGAGCAAAATAATGGCGAAGCCATTTTTTGCCGTAATAAACACATATACTGCTCGAACAAATAAATCTGAATTTATGCTATGCATAAATTTCAAGAAAAAAAACAGTAAAACCAAATGTCGAGCAGTATATACTAAAACACATTAGGTTTTTGCACTCAAATAAAAGCCAATAAGCAAGTAGTGATAGCAAAAAAACACTTAATCTAAAATAAAACTGCTCTAATTTAACTCTAATCAAATAAAAATCACTATAAATTTGGCTATTTACAACATCTCGTGGTACTATCCCTGGGTTGATTTGAATGTATAGGGATGTCTACTAAAGTTTTTTAACTTACGAGAGATAGAATTATTCAATATGTTTTTTTCAGCAATTTTTATTTTGATATATCTTGTTATTAAATTGAAATTACTTTTTCAAATGAAAATAAAATATATCTACATTACATTATTATTAAGGAAAATTAGATGGCTCGTGGAAAAGTAAAGTTTTACAATGACGAAAAAGGTTTTGGATTTATTGAACAAGAAGGAGGCGAAGATTTATTCGTTCATCGTTCTGAAATCCAAGGAGATTCTTTAAGAGACGGTGATACCGTTGAATTTGAAATTGGCGAAGGACGAAAAGGCCCTTGTGCTGTGCAAGTTTGTGTTGTTTCTGATTAATTAGCAGAACAACAAATTTTATAAAAAGGCCTAATACAAATAATTAATTTTTTGTATTAGGCCTTTTTTTATGCTTATAGTAAAATACAGTTATCCCAAAAAGTAATTTCCAAATAATTCTTGCTTGAAAACCTTTCTCCCTACGCTAAAGCTACGGGAGACATGCCTCACTTCACTAAAGCTTTTGGAGATACACTGATTTCCTTATAACTTATTGATTTTGGCATAGCTATTTATTGTCCCTCCCGGGGTATAGAAAAACTTCTAACTTATTTTACAGCAAGCACTCTTACAACCGGCCTATACTGTCCATCAGCTCGTACTGGTATTCTTTGCTCAAGATTAAGCTTAACAGGAGTAGTGTCTCCAACGTTTAAGTTTAAGCTATTCACAACTAACATCTCTTCATTTTCAGGAATATATTGACTTAAATCAAAATTAGATCCTTTTTCTTCCCAAACATAACTAACACCTAAAGTCACTTCATTCACTATGCCTGAACCCACATTCTTAACTAAGCCACTAAAAGCATAGGTTAATTCACAAGGGCTAGTATCACATAACTCACGTTGCTCTAAACTTGTACTCTCGAGTGTAACATTAGAAACTTTAGCTTCAGCAGCTTTAATTTCCTTAACACTTCCTCCCCAAGCTAATTCAATCTGATAACTTGAAGCAAAATTCGCACTAATATCAATGGCAAATTCAAAAGGCAATGAAAAAGGCTGTCCGAAACTCTTTAAACTGAGGAGCGTCACTTCTTTAGTTTTTACAACAGTAGATTGGTTAAATGTTTGTAATTTAACCACTGCGTCTTTTAAAAATTTCAATGCCAGCTCTCTTGGAGCAAGCGCCTTTACTTTAGCTTTTATTACTAGATTTTCTCCATCATTTATTTCTTGAAGCACAGAAAGCGAAACTGGAATTGTAGTTTCAGAATCAAAATTTTTTGGTGTTTCAGCTATCGCTTTTAAGTTTTTAATTACTGGTTTCGGCGCTTGATTGGTGGAACAAGCAGATAACACAGTAATTACTAACAAATAAAATAATACATAATAACTTCTATAATTTACTTTTACTTGAGTCTCAGCTTTAGAATTTCCTCTACAAGATAACCTGCTAAAAGCAGTAGTAAGTAGAAAGATTGCTAAATATTGTTTAATTACACCATTCATACACAGTGCCACATTTTTTTTAAAGAGTGTTTGCAAGACCAGAACTAAGAACTTCCTTACTTTTTAATCTCCAACCAGTATTAACAGTAAAAATCCATTTTTCCATCTCAATTCTTTCATTCACTACATAATAAGGAACTTCATAATACTTAACTATCACTTCAGCATCAGCCTCACGTGCATCCTCATTAAAGGCAACATCATCGACTGTAATATCGACAACTTTTTCATTTTTTTTACTTTTTCTAAGTAGCTGAGATAAGCTATCACGGTTGGATTCATCTGCGTATCGTAGAACTCGACTAAGCCTACCAGCCTGCCAAGCAACCTCAAAATCTTTCATTGTTTTTTCAAATAAGACAATTCTATCGGCCTCAGTAACACCAATCTCTTTAAAAGACTGAATAAACGGGGCTAATACACATGCGTTTAAAGCCAATGGCAATATAATTAACATTAAGATTTTCTTTTTCATTATACCTCGTTATCTAAAGATTTTTTTGATTATACGCTTTATATCACGTCTATCGCCGTCATCCAAATGCTCTCTTTGTGTAAGTTTAGAGGCATCTTTCATCCTTTTGCCAAATGCCGCTTTTTCTATTTGACCTGCTCCATAAAAAATCTCTATATACCTTCTTGGGGAATGTCGCTTTCCTCGGTATTGATTACCAATTTCACCTTTAACATACATCTTATGTAGCTCTTGGGTGCCAATTATAATCATTCCAAGACTAAAGAGAGTGACAACAAAAAATCTTAAAAAATTACCTTCTTGCATAATACTCCTTCATATTAACTTCTTTCTGGAACGTTTTCTCTAATCCAAGTAATAATATCTTCTGTTGAGCTTCCTGGAAGAAAAATTTCTTTTACTCCTAGCTTTTTTAATTCAACTACATCGTTTTTAGGAATTATACCGCCACCGAAAACAAGGATATCTTGTGCCCCTTTTTCTTTTAAAATTTTAACAACCTCTGGGAAAAGAGTCATATGCGCACCTGAGAGAACTGAAAGACCAATTGCTTGAACGTCTTCTTCAATTGCACTCTTAACAACCATTTCAGGCGTGTTATGAAGTCCTGTATAAATGACCTCCATTCCTGCATCTCGAATTGCGCGAGCAATAACTTTTGCACCACGGTCATGACCATCTAAACCAGCCTTAGCTACCATTACTCTTATTGGAAGTTTTTTTGTCATAAGTGTTTAAAATAATTAATAATACTATATGATTATTTTTTAGCTTTGAAAAGAAGTGAAAAAGTGTAGTTTGATCAGTTAAATAGGCTAAATTCCAAAGTTAATTTTTGAATTAATACATCTTATACAAAGCCTGAGTCCCTTCATCACCTATCCCTGCTTCTGAAGCGTTAAGATAAAACTTACGTGCGAGTGCTAGACCAGGTAAATTTAACTTCATATTTTCAGCTTCTTGAATTGCAATATTTAAATCTTTGAGAAAGTGTTTAATCATAAATCCTGGCTTGAAATTATTATCTATTATCCTAGGCGCCATATTTGTAAGAGACCAACAGCTTGCAGCTCCACTTCCTATCATATTAACAACCTTGTTTAAGTCTAAATTAGCAATTTCTGAATATCTTAAAGCTTCAACTACACCTATCATAGTGCTTGCTATAACAATTTGATTAGCCATTTTAGTGTGCTGACCGGAACCTGCTTCACCAAAATAATTTATATTCTTACCAAGTTTTTCTAATATTGGGAGCACTATTTCATAAGCTGCCTTTTCTCCTCCAAGCATAATAGCAAGACTTCCCTCACTTGCTCCAATATCTCCACCAGATACTGGAGCATCAAGTACTTGAATATTTTTTTCTCTACCAGCTTCAGCTATTTTTTTAGCCAAGCTAGGTTGAGAGGTTGTCATATCAACTAAAATAGTACCTTCTTTAGCATTTTTGATAATTCCACTATCATCTAAATAAACACTCTCAACGTCTTTGGGATAACCTAGAATAGTAAAGATAATGTCAGAATTAGCGCTTAACTGAGCTACAGTTTCTGCATAAGTAGCCCCTTCTTTTACTAAATTCTCTGTTTTCTCTTTAGTCCTATTATACACATTGAGTGAAAAACCTGACTTAAGAAGATTAAGACACATAGAATTTCCCATTATACCTGTCCCAATCCAGCCGATAGTTTTTGATTTTAAATCCGTCATTATCTATATCCTTAGCTTAATTAATTCTTATTTTTTCTTATTGTAATCTACCTGAGATAATAAAAAAAGATTAATCTACAAGGATCAATTCTTTCCAATATCTTTATGTGCTTAACTTGCTTAAAACTAGGAATATGTCATTATAGTTACTTCTTTAAAAGAAAAAAATGACGAAACAATTAACAGAAATTAGAGATACTTTAGTTTTAGCGCAAGGACGGAACTCGAGTCTGGATGCGCCTTCGGCTAGTTTACCGTCAAATTTACCTGAGTCCACTCTAGATAAGATTGCTGAATTAGCTAACTATATTTGCGAACTTGGCGAAGGAGATAGTCTTCTAGACTTGTATAAGAATTTAGGCATTCTTTATCCTACTGTAAATTTAACCTGTTCTGAAAATCCTGATACTTTTTTAGGCTTATTGGTTCACCCTTCTACCTCAAATGAAGTCAGAATGACTTTCTTAGAAAATTTCAATTTGCGATTTCCTCAAGATACAAACCTTGATGAGGTTTCTAACTTTAGCGCTAATATTGCAAGAAATCTTAATAACAAGTCTGAAATAAAACTTAGATCTCTTCTATACGAAGATTGTGTAACATGGATTGGAAACCAATCTGATTTAGATGATGCAGGTATATATTTTGAAGAACTATGTAAAAATTCTTCAGCAGAAAAAATAGCTATTCACGCAAAAGAATCTTTTTTACTTGCAAACTTAATAATCACTGAAAACTTAACTATCAAACCAAAAATAGCTAGAAAAATTGGTACTGACTTACCGAGAGTAGTTTTAGAAGATGTGACTTTCCAGCAGCAAATGACTGATTGGTTTGGAAAACAAATCGCTATCTTTTTACCGAAAATTGAAGAATTTAGAGAAGCAATGCTTGATGTAGAATCAATAAAACTTGAGCCTAGCAGAAGATATGAAGCCCAAGTTGCAAAAAAAGAAGCTGTAATGCCTTTTCAAGAAAGCTTAGCAAAGTTTGAAGGTGCACTTGCTCTCTTTAACGATTGCTCTCGGTGTTTTAATGAACTTGGGGGGAAATATGCACTTCGATATAAATCAGGTTTTGTCGACTCTATAACTAAGCTTTTTGAGGTCTTCGATCGTTTTCAGCATGTTAATTTTCTACCTGAAAGTTTAACTTATGAAATTATCGATTGCGCTGAAATATTTTCAATCAAAGAAGATGGAAAAAAAGACGATAAAATACCTCAAATTATTGACTTACCTCACTCTATTCTTTTTTCTCCTACATCTTTACTTCCCGGAAGAATCTCTAATCTCTTAATCAATGCTGTTAAAGCAGAACGATTAGAAAAAATACCTAGTCTACTGGCTATGCTTCCAAGAAGCTACGCTAATTTACAATTACTTGAAGAGCATTCTAGAGTAGCCTTGGAGGCTAGACATGAAAAAATCGAAGAAGCCATTTGTACTTGGGTAGATTCTCAAAGTTCTAGGCTGACCCCTGAAGAGTCTACTCAATTTGCAGATTATGAATATAGACAGTGGCTTTCTGATATTCATGCTCTCAGAAGTCTTTGGGATGTTAATTTTACTGATGAATCCCCACCTACACATCAAACTCTCGATAAGTTAAAAAAACTTTTTAGTAAACTACTAAAAATGGATTTAGAAGGAACCACTATTGTACTAGAATTCTGCACGAGACTAAAACAAAATCAGATAGAATATATTTTTCAAGATCTCAGTTATGCACTAGAAGATTCGAGAAAAGAAATAGTTAACGCTTATCAAGAAAAAGTTAACCACTACCATCAGAATGGAGAAATTCCTGATCCGCTAGAAATTGAATCAACAATGCTACAAATGAAGTTAGTAAATTTAATAAATAAGATTAGTAAAACTTCAGTGCCTTTACAAAAAATGCCTCGACAATGGAGAGATAGACTTGTACTTGCTTCTCTATGTAATGAGCTAGAAAACCACTCGACTAAACCTTCTACCTCAATAGAAGATTCTATAAGAGCTTTTAGAGTAACAAACATAAGCTTTTTTGCTAATAATCTTGCTGAAGATGAATTTTTAAAACACATCCGAGAACTACATCCAACAGCTCGTTGCACTGCAATAAAAGAACAAATTGAAAATCCTGACTTTAAAGCTGATGAAAAAACTCTTTTACGTTTAGCTCTACTTAAAAACGCTATTCAATCAAATGATGTAAAATTAATTACAGAGGTAAGATTAGAGCTTTTGCGCTGGGCTAAAGAGAAAAAATATTTCGAAATAGAAAAAGGACTAAAAAATCTCCAAAAATTAGTCAAAGAAACACCTAACTTAAGCTTAGCTCAAATTAACATTCAAGAAATTCCCGGTCTGGCTGAATGGAATCAGTATATGAGCGCAGCTTAAGCTACTTTAGAAAAAATTATCACGTTTAATGCGAGGAAGCTCTGAATCAGTGCATGGTAAAGCACCCTTCTTTCCGCTAACATCCACAATACTCTGCGCTGGAATTGTCCAAGTCACAAATTCTTTACAAAACTCAACAGGTTCAGTTGGTATTTCGACTTTTATATCCCTATGTAGCTGAAAGCGTGTTAAATTCATGACTTTTTCAATATTGCTGGAACCTGCATTAAAGTTAATAACACCAAAAGCGACACTACTAGCTGAATCAAGGGTTTCAAACATTACTATGTTTAGATTTCTGCTATTCATATATTTGCAAAAAGCAGGAATATCCTCATCAAGAGCTAGTTCAATATTATTGTCTCCATCAACGATAGCTTTAATTTTTTCAACTTCTATTTTTTGAGTTAACTTTAAAACAGCACGTTTTTTTGACTTACGATGTGAAGAGATTAAATCTTCGTCTAGACTGTCGATCGCTTCTATTATTTCAATTTGCAATTCTCCATCTCGGTCGGAAGCTCTAAACCTAATCCTTTTGAGCGCTGCAGGAACTGTTGACAAATAGCCTTCTTGAGAGTGTTTAAAAGCTATAAAAAAACCGTGTTTTTGCAAATCAATTTTATAAGATTTTCTTTGTTGTTCTTCGGTTAGAGATTCTACTGTCTTCTTAATCACTTTAACTAATCTTGAACCAGAAGCAGTTGATTCAACAAGGGAACACTTTTCATCAGAACTCAAAATAAGCAGATTTTCTTGAGATATTAACTGTCTGTTTGGTGATGGATTTTGACTTGTTTGGTGAATACTACTCATACTGGGACTTACTTCTATAGTTATTATTAGAACATAGTAAAACTTTGTAATCAAATTTTTTTAAATCCTGAGATTTACAAACCTTAACTAAAGTAGATATTCTTTGATAATGTTATCTGTTTTTTCTTTGGAGCTGGGAGTTTCAAGGGTTTCTAGAGTTACTGTAGTTTATTATTAGAGTTTTTTCAAAATCTTAGCCCTTTCGTTAGGCAATAAATATGAAAAAGATTTATTGAAAAAACTCATGTGACTCTAAAAACCCTTGAAACTCTCAGCTCTAATTATTTTTATAACTCAAGAAGGATTAATATGAATACGCTTATATCCTAAACTTTTGATTAAGAATGAATTTAAGGGAATAAATAAAAACACTACAATTCATAAAAAAAATCAAACACATCTTTATGCGCAGTAATTACAGGCATCACAGGTTCAAGAAGGTTAATAATTTTTGAGCTACCTAACTTTTGATTTCTTTCTCTAACAAAATCATCATCTGAATGCATTTTACTTGCTGCAGATTTTTCCTCCATAATATACAACTGTGAGATAATATCATTTCTTGCTTCTGAAAACTTATTAAGAGCAGAACTAAAGTTGCTCTCAGAAACTAAACTTTTAGCTAAAACAAGCGCATCTAGCATTGCTGTATTTGCCCCTTGACCAGCAACTGGACCCATCCCATGTACAGAATCTCCAATACCAACTACTCTTCCTTGATGCCATTTATTGACAAATTTATTTTGAAAACATGGGAGACCAAAGGCAAAAGCGTCTTCAGTCATACTCAAAATATGTTTTGTATTTTTACACCAATTAGAGAAAACTTCTTTAGCAAGTTTTATTTTATCAGCACCAATCCAACTTTCTTCTGAAATCTTCGCAATTAAATACCACCACTGTTTTTTATTAGGTAAAGTTAAGATAAAAGAGAGTTTATCTTTTCCTAACGTAACCATGGTTGATTTGTCTGAAACTGGGATACAATCAGCACCAGTTAAGAATCCACCCCAGAAAGAATAACCACAATATTTCTTGGCACTGACTTTATTCAGGACAATGTCGCTAAAAAATTTAGAATTAATTCCATCAGCAAGAATTACTATATCAGCCTTTAGTAATTCATTTTTTGAAGTCCTAACCCAAGCTCTGCTCTCTTCATTGCCTACTTCCAATACTTCAACACCTAATCGAACAGAATCTCTCTTAAGAGAATTAGCAAAAAGCTCTACTAATTGGTCTCTAGAAAAAGAAAAAAGAGAAAATCCTGTTTGATACTTAAATTGTAAAAGATTATCTTTTAACAACAACTTATTATCCGAAAATAAATTATAATTCACTAGCTCATGACTTATAGAACGAGCCTGATCCAGTAACCCTAAGCAATCAATCGCTTTAGCTCCATGAGGATATAATGTGATTCCCCCTCCTATACTTTTAAATCTTTGAGTTTTTTCAAGCAGAAGAACTTCAATATCTAACTTTTCTAAAGCTTTTGCCATTGAAAGACCTGCTATACCAGCACCTACTATTATCGCATTTGATATCTGCATAACTAAATTAAATATTTTCTTTGGAGCTCAGCTAAACCAACCCAGGATCAGTATAAACCCCAAACACCTCACGATAAATATCACTTATCTCGCCAAGTGTAACTCCAACGGTAACGGCATCAATTAAATAAGGCATGACATTCTTCTTTTCTTTACAGGCAATTTTTATTTTTTCTATTTCAATTTTACACTGCTTGTTGTCACGATTTTTTTTAAATTTCTTTACTCGCTCAATTTGTTTTTGTTCCGAATCATAATCAATATGTAGAGTTGGTATTTCTTGATCTATTTCATCTGTGTATCCATTAACACCAACTGTTACGTAATCTTTCTTATCTACTCTTTTTTGAAATTCGTATGCAGCTTCTGCAATTTCCTTTTGTGGAAAACCAAGATCAACCGCTTTTAGCATTCCGCCTAATTCATCTATTTTGTTAATATACTCCATTGCTTCAGATTCAATTTCGTCAGTTAGTTTTTCTACGTAATATGAACCACCAAGAGGATCTACTGTATTCAGCACACCTGTTTCTTCCGCTATGATTTGTTGCGTTCTTAGAGCAACTTTAACGGCTTCTTCCGTAGGAAGTGATAAAGTTTCATCCATTGAATTAGTGTGAAGAGATTGCACTCCTCCAAGCACTGCAGCTAAAGCTTGAATTGCAACTCTTGCAACATTATTTACAGGTTGTTGTGCAGTTAAACTAACACCTGCAGTTTGGGCGTGAGTTCTTAATTTCATAGAGCGTTCATTTTGGGCAAAAAACCTCTCTCTCATTAGTTTTGCCCAAATTCTTCTCGCAGCTCTAAGTTTAGCTATCTCTTCAAAAAAATCGTTATGAATATCAAAAAAGAATGAAAGTCGTGGGGCAAAATCGTCAATATTCATTCCTCGATCTAGACAATGCTCAACATAAGCAATGCCATCTGCAATTGTAAAAGCAAGTTCTTGCACTGCGGTCGAACCCGCCTCTCTAATATGATAACCACTAATACTAACTGGATGAAATCTTTTCGCGTGATTTGCACAAAACTCTATAACATCACAATTTAATCTTACTGCTGGTTCAGGAGGGCAAATCCATTCTTTTTGAGCAATAAACTCCTTCAAGATGTCATTTTGAATTGTGCCACCTAGTAAATTTAAATCAATGCCACGTTTTTTTGCCATTGCAAAATACATAGCCATAATCGCAGTAGCTGAGCAATTAATAGTCATAGAAACTGTAACTTTATCAAGAGATATTCCTGCAAAAAGTCGTTCCATGTCTTCAAGTGTCGAAACATTTACCCCTTCTCTTCCAACTTCACCGCGAGACAGAGCGTGATCTGCGTCGTAACCCATTAAGCTAGGCATATCAAAAGCAGTACTTAACCCAGTTTGACCATGTTCTAGTAAATACTTAAAACGTTCATTTGTATCTTCAGGTGATCCAAAACCTGCAAATTGCCGCATTGTCCAAAGTCGCCCTCTGTACATAGTGGCATGAACTCCACGCGTGTAGGGATATTCACCAGGATAACCTATTTTTTCTTGATAGCTTGCATCACTTTCATCCTTAGGAACTGTAAGAGGATCTTGCTCTCTAAAGCTTATTGATTCGTAACTTGTTTTTCTTTCCTTTTGAAGAGCATATGTAGCTTTATGCCATTCAGAAAAACTTTTTGTTTTATGTACCTTTGCTTTCTTGCTCATTAGTTATTTACCAGTGAACTTCGCAGCTCTCTTTTCAACAAAAGCGCTAGTTCCTTCTTTACAATCTTCAGTTCCAAAAATTTCAATAAAAGCATCTCTTTCGTCCTTAAGAGCTTGCTTGTATTCAGACTCACAATAAGCGTTCATAACTTTCTTAGAAGCTGCCACCGACATTGGCGCAACTTTCATAATTTGTTTTTTCAACTTCTCTATAGTGTCTTCTAATTCCTCAGATTTTACTAGTATATCAATTAAACCTAAGTCCTTGGCTTCACTTGCTTTTACATGAGTAGCTGTAAAAACTAGTCTCTTTGCTTGGCCAAGTGAAGTTCTTTTCATAATTCTTTGAGTGCCACCAAAGCCTGGCATTAAGCCAAGCCCAACTTCTGGAAGTCCTAATCTTGCATTTTCCGTACCTAGGATTATATCACAAGCAAGAGCTAGCTCAAATCCACCACCTAAAGCAAATCCATGTACAACAGCAATAACAGGACAATGAAAATTTTCTATTTTATTCATTAAATTTTGACCAAGATCTACGAATTCATGTATTTGAGATTGATTCATTCTGGTCATTTGCTCAACATCAGCTCCTGCCACAAAAGCTTTTTCTCCAGCACCTCTTAGAAAAACTGCTCTGGTCTCTTTTCCTAAACTCGAAAACGCCTCATCAATTTCTTTTAGAACATCCATATCAAGCGCGTTTAGTTTTTCTGGACGGGAAATTATTATTGTAGCTATTTCCCCTTTTTGTATCTCTAGATATTTAGGCATTTTTACTCCGAAAAATTTAAGTATAGTTATCCCAAAAAGTAATTTCCGAATAACTCTTTCTTGAAAACCTTCGGTTTCCTTGTAAGTTATTGATTTTGGGATAACTATTTGTTCTCCCTCCGGGGGTATAGAAAGTCCAAAAAGCTCTTTTTCGGAAATTACTTTTTGGACTTTCTATA
>CALJRW010000138.1 GCA_937976335.1 uncultured bacterium
ATCTAACAACAAAGCAGTTCAAATTTATTCAAATTTTTCTAGGTTAATTAATACTATTTTTGACATTACAAAAGATGATATTGATTTTATTTCTAATTGCCATGAAAGAATGAAGCAAAGAGGTGTACAAATTAACAGTGCATCTTCAATTAATTGTCCAAATTTTCTTAGAAAAGTTAAAGAAGCAGGTGAAGAATTGAGAGAAGTTGTA
Organism: uncultured bacterium; assembly: GCA_937976335.1. Classification (GTDB taxonomy): domain Bacteria; phylum Bdellovibrionota_C; class UBA2361; order UBA2361; family CALJRW01; genus CALJRW01. The sequence continues at coordinate 212 of CALJRW010000138.1, forward strand.
GCAGAAGGTTTGTCATTCCAAAGTGAAAATTCTGAAAAAGCACTTAAGGAATTAGCTAGATTAATGAAGAATGGAAGCGAAGCAGCTTCGGTTAGTGATTCTATACCTAAAGATGGAGATGCAAGGTGGGATGATTTGATTTGGGGACATACTCAAGCTAAGGAAGATGTTTCGCCTGAAGTTCTGTTGTATTTTTCGTTATCACATTACTTCGCTCAATATTTAAATATAACTTTAGGAACTGAATATGGCTTAGAGCAAAAAGATGATTTTCTAAACGTCTTAATGGATTTAGTTTTGCTTGATAAAGTCAAGACTGATCAGCAGTTCGAAGAAGTTTTTGAAATTTTTGTTACTACTAGACATAGTGGTGGTTTAGAGTGGTTAATTGTAGGTCAAGTTGATGTTTATACAGAAGTTGCAAGAAATGAAGTTATTTAAACTCAAGAATTTATTTCATAGATTCTTTGGTCAATCAGGTCTTATCTTTAGATACTCATCAAAAGATTTACAATTTCTTCTATGACTTTCTTCTAAGCCAAGAACAAGCAAAGTATTCTCAGAAGCTATTCCAGATGATTTAAAAATTTCGGTTTCTTTGTATACATCACAATCAGCTAAGTAACCTAAATGTATCAAATAATTTAATGCACCAATGCTGGCATAATTATTTTCATTGGTCTCGAACTTGCCGATTTTCCAAAGAATTCGTAAAATTTTATATGAAACAGTTCCTTTTCTTGGAACTGGTAATTTAGTTCTGTATTGTGGTATTCTTCTAATCATACTTTGACTCCTTCTAAAGGGGTTGAATCTGCTAAGCTCTGTGTGCTCTTCGAGGGGAACACAGAGCTTTTTACTTTATTCTTGTCTTTCATCTTGACCTCCTTCCAGCTCTTTTTGTCCAGTTGCTTGAGGTAATTCTTCAATCCAATTATTGATATCTGAATTAAGCCACCCAACTCGACCAGGTGATATTTGGCGACGTTTTGGGAAGTTTCCCTCACGTTCTAAACGCCAAATGCTTACTTTTGATAAGCCTGTTCTGTTACATACTTCTTTAAGTGGTAATAGTTTGTTCATATAATACTCCTTTTAGTTCGTTTAATTTAAAGAAGCTTAGTGTACTTATTAGTAAGTTGTTTGTGTACGTCTTTATCTACGTTAAAATTTGAGTTGTTAGATACGCTTTTACGCTATGAGAATTCTAACTTAAACTTTTTCAATGTACGTCTTATTATTGCTCTTGGATTGGAAATTTTATGATCGCAAATTCTAAGAACTTGGAGATATGTTCTAGAGAAGATACTTTCATTGTGATCTTTTATTGGAATTTGATTTGTATTAAATAAACCGTGGAGAAATAGTAATAAAAGCTGTTCAGGGTGCTTTTCATTTGGCCCAGGTTTGAAATTTGAATATTTAGTAAATGATTCCCAATATGAGCAGACACTGACAAGTGAGTATAGCTCTTTAGTTAGGTTTGGTAGAGACGAATAATTTTTAGGGCCGATAAAGATACCTTTGATGTGTTTTGCAGGGTTGCTTTGATAAGATTGGAAGTTAAATCTTTGTTCAGATAAGCCACAAGAAATTTCATTTAGAATATCAGGGTGCAGTTCTGTAAGAATTTGTAATGCATCAAGAAGCTTGTTTTGTAATTTGTTGATTTTCTTTAACTCTAATCTCAGATTTTCCCCGTTATCTCCTGTCAATGCACGTCTTTGAAAAATATCAATAGCTAATGATATTTCGTTTTTGACGTGATCAAATTTGTTGCCTAAAATTCGTCTAAAAAATACACTATCTTGCTCTGTGAGTTTATATGAAACGTATTGCTCATGTTTTTCATTCTCAACTTTAAGATTATTGAAATTTTGTATATAAACTTTTAGTTTGGGTAGCAGTTTTTTAGCTTTATCGTAGATAGACATCTAGGCGTTAGAAAAGAAAATGAAAAACTGGAGCCGACCATGAGACTTGAACTCATAACCTATTGATTACAAATCAATTGCTCTACCAGTTGAGCTAGGTCGGCTTATTTCAATTTACATCAGTTTATATCAACAAATTTCTTAGAGTTAAAGTCATTCTGTTGACACTTTGTTGACATTAGTAGTTTTTACTTCTTTGTAAATGCATCACAGACATAATAAAAACTAATAATATCAAACTAATACAAAAACCTTTTTGGCTTTAACCTTCACCGTCCCTACTCATTACAAATCAGCTGCTCTACCAGTTGAGCTAGGTCGGCCTAGTGAAGAAAAAATTTAACACAAAAGTTAAACCATTCCAATAAACTGAATTTAGATTATTTTTCTTCCAAACCTTAGCTTTCTTAGCAGGTGTTCTAAACAAAACTAGAGATTCCTAAGATTGATATATTAATATAATAAAAATTGCAAAATTTAAACTAGTCTTATAGAATAGTTAAAAGCTTAACTGGCTGTTTTCTTTGGTTAAATTTCAAAATAAAAATTTTTTTCAAAAAAACATTTAAAAACAGGGTCTTGTGACAAACTTTAAGATACTTTAAGTTCGAATTAGTGATGACCAGATAGCGCGCAAATTTTGTAAGCTACTGATCGCTGGTTCCCCGGGGCTTCGCAAAGCAGTGTTCCCTCCTAAGTCTGTTTAGATTATTTGAAGTGCCGGGGCTTTTTTTTGATGTTGTGGTGGTTGTTAAATTGGCTGTTTTCGACGCAATCTTACTGAAATTTCTTAATAAAATTCTATTTTCAGTCTCGACGATGCTCTGCATCGCCTGCGAATAAAAATAAAATTTTATTAAAAACTTTCAGCAACCTTGTGTCGAAAACAGCCAATTTAACAACCACCACAACATCACTTTGAGATGGGAGTTTGTTTTTTTTGTGTATTGATTTTTAATTATTGGTAGCTATGTTACTAGTGTAGTATTTCTCTATATCATCTGCGAATAAAAATAAAATTTTATTAAGAACTTTCAGCAACCTTGTGTCGAAAACAGCCAATTTAACAACCACCACAACATCAGTTTGAGATGGGAGTTTGTTTTTTTTGTGTATTGATTTTTAATTATTGGTAGCTATGTTACTAGTGCAGTATTTCTCTGTATCATCTGCGAATAAAAATAAAATTTTACTAAGAACTTTCGGCAACCTTGTGTCGAAAACAGTCAATTTAACAACCACCACAACGTCAGTTTGAGATGGGAGTTTGTTTTTTTTGTATTAATTTTTAATTATTGGTAGCTAGGCAAGCTAATTAGTATGGCAGAACATTCTTTCTACTTCTTATAAATTTTGAAAAAAGATCAAAAAAAAACGCGGGGGATAAATCCCTCCGCGCGCGTGTTTTGAGGTACTAATCTATGTTGTGATGACCAGTCCTAAAAACTTTGACTACGAGTCTTATTTCATACTGTTAGTCGGAACAAGTATACTTCTCAAAGCAAGTAAAATTTTAAGGTCGAGTTTGAATGGTTTCCCATACTTTTAACAGTGACTTACGACCTGTTCGGCTTTTTGGCCTTTTACTTTAAAATGCTTACGCATTCTTCGAGAGCTAGTTACCTAATTCGAGTACGCCCATCAGAGTTCGATAACTTTACAGTTACCAGTAGTAAACTGATAATTTGATGGTAGGTCGAGCCAAGGGTTTTTTGGAGGCTTTAAAGTCTTTGAATTAATTCATTCAAGTTTATCTCCATTCCCCTCATTTAGGCACTAAAGTAGGTACCTAAATTGATTCCTTAAATCATTTGCAACGTTTAAGGGTCCCGTCGGTCTAGAACCTTAGAATAATGCGAGTGTCGCGTTGCTCATTACTATTCTTGGGACTGTGCTATAATGTACTGAGTACATTATTTTTTATATGTTAGATATTTAAATCTAATCATTTGCTTCAATCTAAATAAGACATCACTAATAACTTACGTTATCAGGCTAACCTTAGTCTTCTTTTCTAAAGTTAACGAATTTATTTGTCTCAAGCTTTAGAAGCTTAATAGCACCACAAGACCTTTAGTTGAAGTTAATTTATAAAAAACATTCAACAATCTATTTTTGACCTTGCGTTCTCTGGTAAGAAAATCTATTCCCAAAATTTTCCTTTATTAACCCAGTGAAGTTCGTCCGTTAGTGTGCAATTAAGTTTTTATTTCTTAATCAGCATCACCCCGAGTTACAAATTATTTTTGTTCTCTTTCGGACGATGGCTCAATCTACCCTTACCATCTTAAGCGAGCTCGTTTTCCTTGCTCTAATATATTTGTACAAAGCGAAGATTCTTAAATCAACAAAAGATTAAAAAAAGTTTTTTTATTTTTTCTAACTTCAAACTGATTAAAATAATTTTCTGTTGTGAAGAGTTTCATAATCTTTGCTGATATTCACCTTTATCTTTAAGTCGATTAAATTGAGAGAAGATTTATTTTACTTCACTTCAATAGAACGATGTTTTAAAAATACAAGTTTTCTATTTTTAAAAATGACTAAAAACGATAACAATTAATATCAAGAGTAATTTCAGATAGTTAAAGTTTGATATGTATAAAATACTCTATATGACTTAGAGTGAATACTAAGATGATAAGTGAAGAAGTAACAGAAGTTACCAATAATATTAGGATTTCAGTTTTGGCAAAGTATTTAGCTAATAGATCTGATGTTGATAATTCAATATATTCATTTTCTTATGAAGTGAAGATTAATAACTTAGGTAAAGATACAGTTCAATTACTTAATCGCCATTGGATAGTGATTTCAGGAAGTAAGCAATGTGCTGATGTAAAAGGAGAAGGAGTTGTAGGTGAAAGTCCTATTATTGAACCAGGTGCTGAATTTAAATATTCAAGTTGGACTCAGATTTTTGATGTAGAAGGTTCAATGTATGGAAGTTATACTTTTAAGAATGAAGGTGGCGAATTTTTTATTGTAAATATTCCCAGATTTTATATGTTCTATCTCAATCCAGAGGTTATGCATTGAAGCGAATTTTTTTAGATTGGAATAAAAATTTAATTAAGCAAACTGTTGAATACTTCTATTCAAATTACTCTATTGATGGCAAGTTAGACTTACAAAAGTTTTCTATTATTTTTTCAGGTAATAATGGAGCTAGAAACTTTTTACAACTTCTAAAGAAACAAACTTCTAAAAATCAAATTGAGCTCATAGAACCTAAACTTTTTACTGTAGGTAGTTTTCTTGATGAATTACTTGATGAGAAAAAAGAATATATAAACAACATTGAATCTACAATTTTTTGGTATCAAGCAGTATGTGATTCAAACACTGAGCTTTTTAGCACACTAACTAATGATACAAATTTTTTAGATTCTGATAGTGTAAAGTTGTCTCTGGCAAAAAGCTTGCAAGTTCTTTGGAAAGATATTTCAGCTGGTGGAATTAGTTTTGCAGATGTGATTGCTTATCTGGAAAAAAATAATTTAGATTTTGAATTAAAGCGTTGGATTGCTATAGATGAGGTTTTTAGAACTTATATAGAGAAGTTAAACCAATTTAATTTACATGAATCTTATAGCTCCTGGCTTGAAATGCTAAATAAAGATTCTATTCACTGTGAAAATAAAATTTATTTGATTGCACTCCCAGATTTAAATAATTTATCAATGCAGATTTTTGAAAAGCTTGATTCAGAGGTTAGTAGTTTAATTTATTGTACAGAAGCCTATAAAGAAAAATTTACTGACTTAGGAACCTTAGTAAAAAAAGAGTGGATTAACTCAACAATTTCAAATGAACGAATTGAATGTAAGTTTTCGGGGAATTTTTTTGAAATGCTCGATTCAGTCTCTGCTGACATTAAGGATCTTTCTTCTAATAAAGATGAAGTTACTTTTGGTTTAATTGATGAAAGTCTTTCGAGTTTATTAAAATCATCTTTTGATAGCTTAAATTTGAAATTTGCCAAAGGTTTATCTTTGAAAAATTCACACTTTGTTAGGACTCTAAAAGACTTTGAAAGTTATTTAATCCAAAGAAGTTTTCAATCTCTTTCAACTCTTTTAAGAAATCCTTTTGCTTGGGATGTAATCTCTACTAATTTGAGCTCCGAATCTTGTAATCGCTTAGAAGCTTTGATTATGTTTAATCAGTATCAAGAGTTCCATCTGCAAGAGCAAGTGGCGCATGATAATCCAAATTATATGGAATCTGATAAACAGCTTAACATGTTAATTAAAGAAATTGATAATATTCTTAATTTACTTTTCCCAAAAAAAATATCATTAGCTGATTGGGGTGTTAATCTTAAGAAACTTAATTCTTTAATGAATAAGTTAGAGCCCGCACAAAAAGTACTTGAAGAGTTTTGTAGCATTTTAGAAGATTCTAATTCAAATCAGCTCTATCCGATTAATTTACTTCTTAAGCAAACTATTTTTGAAATTTCTGAACTTTATACACTAGAAAAAAGAGAGCATACAGAAAATGAAAATACTATTGAAGTTTTAGGTTGGTTAGAGTTGCTGAGTGATACAAAAGAAAATTTAGTACTAATGGGCTTAAATGAGGAAAATATTCCTACAAGCGTAAATGCACACCTATTTTTGCCTAATACTATTCGCTACGCCCT
>CALJRW010000139.1 GCA_937976335.1 uncultured bacterium
AGAAAAAGATATTTCAATCATAGGAGAAACAACTCGCGCAGGAAAAATGCGTTTAGAAAAGTTAGAAGAGTTAAGCTTAAGTCTCAATAAGCAAAAAAATGATATGGCTTGGAAGTATATTAGAATGGTTGCATGGGTTGCTCGAAAATTTCTCTATACTGGGCGAGATTATAAAGATCTTATACAGGATGGTTTTTTTGGTATGATGGTTGCCGTAGATAAGTATGAGCCAAATAGAATATCTTCTAAAACCAATAAAAATATAAGAGTATGCACGATGGCATTTTATTGGATTAAGACTCATATTCAAAGAGCCGTTGCAAATACAGAACGACTGGTAAGATTGCCAGTACATCTTGAACAACAACTTTCTTCTTATGTTAGTGAGGTGGAGGATGCTACAAAAGTTGAGCTAGTTAACCCTTATGATTTAGAAGTGAGAATAAAAGAGAATGGTAAAGATGTTGATGCAGTAGTCAGAAATGCTGCGAAAAAATATCCTTCTCTTAGTGCAAGACTTGATCTTTCTAACTCAACTTCTTCAGCTTACTCAGAGATACTTGCAGATAAGGACGAGTCTTCTATAGAAACACTTGTAAGTGATGGAAATTTATTTGAAGATTTAAGAGAGAGTATTGAGCAAGCTTTAATTGATAATCTTATTGATGCTCGAAAATTTATTTCAGTAGTTTTGTATTACGGATTGTATAGGCATGATGAGTTAGTAAATATGCTGAGTTCTGAAAGAATAAATAATCAAAATTTATCAGCAACTCAAATTGCTTTATTAAAAAGTGAAAAGGAATATATTGAGAACAGTCAAAATGGAGCAATAAAAGCTTGGAATGTAGAAGCTTTGCCAAAAAAAGATCGTGAATCTTGTACAGGGCTAGAGATTGGACTTGTACTTGATGTATCGGAGACTAGAGCCAATATTTTAAGAAATCTAAGTCTTGATATCCTAAGGCGTAATGCCCCATTTATCGCAAGGTTAGTAGAATATGTTGAATAAACATATATAACTCTTGTATTTTCAAGTATTTAGTAGTTTTTTACCAAAACAACTACTTTTTCTCTATATATTTACATCTTCATTTCACCGTATTAATGTCATTTCAATATATTTAAATAAAAAATACTTAGAATGACTGAAACACTTTCTTTTACGGATATTGAAAAAGGGCGAATTGAGGAAATAAAATCTCTTTACCCCGATAAACGGTCGGCCGCTATGCCACTTTTGTTTGTTGCTCAGGAAAAGTTAGGACATATTACAGATTCTGCTATTGAGTGGGTTTCTGAAGAAGTAGGCCTTTCGCCTGTTCATGTTAGAGAATTAGTAACTTTTTACACAATGTATTACCAAAAGCCTGTTGGAAAATATCATATTCAAGTTTGTAGAACTTTGTCTTGTGCATTGCTTGGTTCAAAAGAAATTACTGAGTATGTGCATAATCGTTTAGGTATATTGTCAAATGAAGTTTCAGAAGATGGGAATTGGAGTTTTGAGCAAGTTGAATGTTTGGGATCTTGTGGTACGGCACCAATGTGTGAAATTAATGATGTTTATTTTGAAAATCTAACTCCAGAAAAAATTGGTGAAATAATGGATGCAATTGAGAAGGAAAAGCCTGATCTAAGGTATTCTACTTTAAAAGATAAAATAGGTGAGGGCTTAGCTAATTACCCAAAATCTAGTAATTTATAAATTTTTCGATGACTACTGAACACCATAAAGTATTAAGTGCTAATTTAGATAATGAAAATCTGCATCAATTAGACACGTATATAAGCCTTGGCGGATTTGAAGCTTTTAAAAAAGCTTTGAAAATGGAGCCTGCTCAAATTATAGAAGAAGTAAAGAAATCAGGATTGCGAGGAAGAGGAGGAGCGTGTTTCCCAACCGGAGTTAAGTGGAGCTTTATGCCTACTAATTCGGATAAGGAAAGCTACTTAATTAACAATGCAGATGAGTCAGAGCCTGGAACATATAAAGATAGGCTTTTAATGGAAAGAAATCCTATGCTTGTAATTGAAGGAATGCTTATAGCTTCACTTGCAATGAAAGCGGTTCATTCTTTTATTTATGTTCGAGGTGAATATGCCTTTCCATATGAAAGAACAAAAGATGCGATTAAAGAATGTTACGAAAGAGGTTATTTAGGTAAAAATATTCAAGGCTCAAACTTTAGCCATGAAATGACAATTCATAGAGGTGCAGGTGCATATATATGTGGTGAAGAAACGGCACTTATGGAATCGCTTGAAGGTAAGAAAGGTCAGCCAAGATTAAAGCCACCGTTTCCTGCTGGCTATGGTCTTTATGGAAAACACACAACAATAAATAACTGTGAAACTCTAGCAACTGTTCCTTGGATTATTCAAAATGGGGGAGAAGCTTATTCTAAGATTGGAGTAGAGTCATGCCCTGGGACTCATTTAATGTGTATATCGGGTCATGTCAATAAGCCTGGAATTTATGAAATTGATATGGGCTACCCTATTCTTGATTTTATTGAGAATGAAGCTGGGGGAATTAGGAATGGTAATAAATTAAAAGCTGTAGTACCTGGTGGTTCGTCTACTGTTGTTCTTACAGCAGAAGATTGTAAGGGTGTAAATATTGATGCGGAATCTTTAAAAGCTGCAGGCTCTGCAATGGGTTCTTCTGCGATGATAGTGATGGATGATACCACTGATATGACAGAAGCTGTTCTCAATCTTTCTCATTTTTATTCACATGAATCTTGCGGACAATGCACTCCGTGTAGAGAAGGTGGTCATTGGATTGAAAAAATCTTTGCTAGAATTGCAAAATGCGAGGGGCAAGAAACAGATTTAGAGTTAATTGAAAAAGTTTGTGGGCAAATAGGAGGTCATACAATTTGCGCTTTTGGAGATACTATGATTTTGCCTTACCTTAGTATTATTGAAAAATTTAAAGACGAGTTTGTTGCAAAAATCAAAAAATCAAATAGCTCAAAAAGTTTGTTAGACAGAAGAGCGTTAAATTTTGAACTTGGAGCTCATTAGTGACTGAAGAGAAGAAAGATACTGTTACCTTAACAATTGATGGGCAAGAAGTGACTGTGCCTAAAGGGACTAATTTAATTGAAGCTGCAAAGCAAATAAAAACTGAAATCCCTCATTATTGTTATCATCCACATTTATCAGTTCCTGGAAATTGTAGAATGTGTCAGGTTGAAGTTGTGGGTGCTCCAAAGTTAATGATTGGTTGTCATACGCAAGCTCAAGATGGAATGGAAGTTAGAACTCAGGAAACTAGTAAGGAAGTTAAGGATGCGCAGGCAGCAACTTTAGAATTTATTTTAATAAACCATCCGCTTGATTGCACAGTTTGCGACCAAGCAGGTCACTGTAAGTTGCAAGATTATCATTATGAATATAACGCTAAACCAAGTAGGTTTATTGAAGAAAAAGTAAAGAAAGTTAAAGCAGAATCGCTTGGGCCAAATGTAATTTTGGATGGTGAACGTTGCATTATGTGCACAAGGTGTATTCGTTTTTGTGATGAAGTTACAGAGACGGGAGAGCTTGGGATGCTTAATAGGGGAGATAAGTCTGTAATTTCTATTAATCCAGGCAAGGAGCTTAATAATCCTTTAGCTTCAACAGTGGTCGATCTTTGTCCTGTTGGTGCTCTTACTCACAAAAATTGGAGGTTTAATACTAGAATTTGGTATACAAAAGAGACTAATGCAATATGTCCAGGGTGTTCTACAGGCTGTAATACGAAAATTGCTGTTAGAGATGATCAAGTTGTTCAAGTTAAGGCGCGCTTAAACTCAAAAGTGAATAAAGAATGGATGTGTGATGAAGGGCGTTATGGAATGGAAAGATTCTTGCCTAAATCTCGAATTACAAGTTCGTTTGAAAATAAATCAGAAATTAACTTTGATGATGCTATTAAAAAACTAAGCAGTGCTTTTGGAAAAAGCTCTGCAATTTTTATTTCTCCAAATCTTTTAACTGAAGAATTTTATCTACTTAAACAAATTCTTTCTGCCTCTGAATGCAAAGCTCAAGTAGTTGTTGCTTATAAAGAGCGTGAGCTTTCAAAAGAAGAAGCGGTATTAATAAGCCCTGATTACGCTGCAAATTATAAAGGAGCACAGTTTGTTGGATTGCTTGGAAGTGATATAGCCGCTCAATATGAATCTGCGATTAAAGATTTAGCTGCTGGGAAATTCACAAATTTAATCTTTATTGGTGATAACTCAATTGACGATAGAGATAAAACAGTTAGTGTTTTCTCAGCAATAAACAACGCGGAATCTTCTGTGGCAATATGTCTTGATTCTGAATCGGGCTTTATGGATTCTTGCAATTTGCTTATTCCTGGCAAAAGTGTTTTAGAAAAATCAGGTCTTTTAGTTAATAAAGATAATTTTTTACAATATACTCAATCTGTTTTGGATGGCCCTAAAGGTGCAAAAACAGAATGGGAAATATTTCAGTCTTTAGCAAAAAGTTTGAATATTCCTACAACTTCGGCCCAAAGCGATCGTGAACTAACAAATTGGTTTTTTAGTGAACAAGAAAAATTAAGTGGAAGTACTATTAAGAAAATTAAATCTGAAGGAGTGAGTCTCTAGTGGAATTTTTTATTCTTTTTGTAAAAGTATTTATAGTTTTTAATATCATTATGGGGCTTTCCTCAATGTGTACTTGGATTGAGCGAAAAGGTTCAGCTTTAATTCAAGATAGAATTGGTGCTAATAGAGCAGGTTCTTATTTTTATACAGACAAATTATTATTAAAACCTATATTCTTTTTTGTTAGAATCTTTGGAATTCTTGGAGTTATTAATACCTTAGTATGTGACGCAGTTAAAGCGCTTCTTAAGGAGGACTATGTTCCTTCCGGTACTAGTAATTTTATGCATTGCCTTGCTCCCTTTATGGCAGTCCTTCCTGTTTTTTTAGCATTTTCAGTTATCCCTTTTGCCCCTGATTTTACACTTGCTGGATATTATATTAGACCTCAAATTGCGACAGTAAATGCAGGGGTTTTATTCATCTTTGCTATGGGGTCAGTTTCAGTATACGGAGTTGCGCTTGCTGGTTGGGCTGGAAACAACAAGTTTTCTCTGCTTGGTGGATTAAGGGCTGCAGCTCAAATGATTTCTTATGAGCTTGCAATGGGCTTAACGCTTGTTACGATGATTTTAATATACGGGACACTTGACCTATACGAAATAATTGAAAGCCAAAAAAAATACTGGGGAATAATTTTTCAATTTCCAGCATTTATTGTTTTATTTATTGTTGGAATGGCTGAAACAAAAAGAGGCCCTTTTGATTTACCTGAAGCCGAATCTGAATTAGTGGCTGGTTATTTTACAGAATATTCAGGAATGAAGTTTTTGCTTTTTTGGATGGGAGAATTTGCTGAAATCGCACTTTTTGCAATTTTACTAACAATCTTATTTTTAGGTGGCTGGCATTTGCCTTTTATTGAGCTTCCAGAAGGAACATGGCTTTCTGCTTTAATTGGTCATCTTGTTTTTATGGGTAAGGTGGTTTTTTTCTGTGTTCTTCAAATAGTTATTAGGTGGACTTTGCCTAGGTTTAAATTCGACCAACTAATGTCATTGGGTTGGAAAGTACTTTTGCCTTTTAGTCTTTTTAATCTAGTGCTAACTGCTGCATTTATTTTATGGATGGGTAAATAAAATGATCTTTCAACAAGTTTTATTTTATCTTCTAAGTTTTTTAATCATCGCCTCGGCTTTGGGGGTTGTTATTTTTCCGTGTGCGATTAAGAGTACTCTTTGCTTGATAGTAACTTTGATAGGAGTTGCTGCAATTTTTGCAATGCTTAATGCTCATTTTTTGGTAGCTACACAAGTGATTGTATATGCAGGAGCAATTGTTGTCTTAGTTCTTTTTGTAGTTATGCTTCTTAACTTAAAGAAAGAAAAATTGAGAGATTTAATTTCATTTAGATCGATACTGGGAGTTATTCTTTTGACTTCGCTCCTGTTAGCTTTTTTCCCTTTAGTCATAAAGCATTTTCCAAGTGAAGAATTTCAATATGTTCATGGTAATGCTGAAGATTTAGGAAGGCTCTTATTTGGGAAGTTTCTTTTCGCTTTTGAGATTGCTTCGTTTTTGATTATAGCCGCTCTTTTAGGGGCTATTGCTCTAGCTCAAGGTTATAAAACTAGCTCTTTAGAAAAAAGGGAGGCGGGAAGTGGTTCCAATTAGTGCATATTTAATACTTTCTTTTGTCTTATTTTCTATTGGTGCGATCGGAGTTTTAGTTAGGAAAAATGCAATTGTTGTTTTTATGTGTATTGAGCTAATGCTAAATGCTGTGAATATAAGTTTTGTTGCTTTTTCGCAACTTCACGGCAACTTAGATGGTCAAATTGCAGTTTTTTTTGTAATGGTTGTTGCAGCGGCAGAAGCTGCTGTTGGGCTTGCTATAATTATAGCTATGTTTAGAAATGCTGAAACAACAGAAACAACTGATTTTGGGGAGCTTAAGTTCTAGTGCAAAATTTATTAATACTAATTCCTATTATACCGCTTGTTGGAGCTTTGTTGAGCTTTCTTTCTGGAAAGATAGATAAAGCAGTTTCTGGTTGGGTAGCCACTCTTGCAGCTTTTTTAAGTTTCTTCTTAGTTTGTTATTTTTTTACAGGTTTAGAAGGCGGATCTGTGATTTTTAAACAAACGCTTTTTGATTGGATTTCAATCAATGATTTTGCAACATCCACTAAACAGGTTGTTCAATTTGGTTTAAGGCTTGATGCACTTTCAATGCTTATGTGTCTGATTATTACAGGTATTGGAACCTTAATACATTTGTACTCAATTGGGTACATGGCGGTGGACCCTTCAAGACCTAGGTTTTTTGCTTACTTAAATTTATTTTTGTTTTTTATGCTCTTATTAGTTTTGGGAAGCAACTTATTAATGCTTTTTATTGGCTGGGAAGGGGTGGGGCTTTGTTCTTATCTTTTGATAGGCTTTTGGTATAAAAAAACTGATTACGCTAAAGCTGGAAGAAAGGCATTTATTGTTAATAGAATTGGTGATGCTGCTTTTTTAATTGGTATCTTCTTGCTATTCTACGCTGTAGGCAGCATAGATTTTCTAGACCTCGCTAAGTTCTTTGAAGCTAACAAGGCAGTGTCAGTTGCTAGTATAGTGGCGCTTTGCTTATTTATTGGAGCAACAGGAAAATCTGCTCAAATTCCGCTTTTTGTTTGGCTTCCTGATGCAATGGCAGGACCAACGCCTGTTTCTGCCTTAATTCACGCTGCAACTATGGTTACAGCTGGTCTATACTTAATGGCCAGAACACATTTTATTTTTGAACAAGCTCCTCAAGTAGCTTCAATTATAGTTGTTGTAGCTATTCTTACATCTTTTATTGCTGCCTTAACTGCTTTAGTTCAAAACGATATTAAAAAAGTCTTAGCGTATTCTACTGTTAGTCAGTTAGGTTTTATGTTTATGGCTGCAGCTGCTGGAGCGTATTGGGTTGCTATTTTCCATGTTGTAACGCATGCATTTTTTAAAGCTTGTCTTTTCTTGTGTGCTGGTTCTGTTATTCATGGCTGTCATCATGAACAGGATATGCGCCAAATGGGTGGTTTAGCTTCTAAAATGCCAATAACATTTGTCACATACTTAGTTGCAACTGTTGCTATTTCAGGTATTTTTCCATTGTCTGGATATCAATCAAAGCATGCAATTTTAGGAGCTTTGGAACATAGTGGCTTTAGTCATTGGATATATTACTTAGCTATGTTTACTGCCTTCCTTACAGCTTTTTATATGACAAGATCTTTGATTATGACTTTTTTTGGAAAATATAAAGGTCACGCTCATCCCCATGAGTCGCCGCTTACTATGACTATTCCACTCATTGTTTTAGCATGTTTATCAGTTATTGGTGGATTTTATTTACAAGATAGATTGCCGGAATTTTTATCTAAAATATTAAATTCTAAAACACATGAACATGAGTCAATATTTGCTTCTTTATTGCATTCTTGGACTGGTCTAAGTGGAATCTTTCTAGCATTTATTATGTATAAATTTTATCCAGCAATGCCAGAAAAAATATCCACTATGTTTTCTTATCTTCATAGGATTTTTGATAACAAGTTTTATTTTGATGAAGTCTATCATCTCTGTGTTGTTACTCCGCTTGAAAAGATTGGGAATTTTTGCTGGAAGGTTATTGATGTCGGTTTTATTGATTCCGCTGTCAATGGTACAGGTTCGGTAGTTGAAGTGACCGGTGAAATAAGTAGGTTCTTTCAGTCTGGTCAAACTAGAACTTATTGTTTAGGAATTCTTTTTAGTACTGTAGTAGTTATTTTACTTTGTTTTGTGTTTTAAATTATGTGTTTTACTTGTAACAACATATTGTCTTGGATAATTTTTCTACCATTGATTGGTTCACTTGCTGTTTTTATTTTACCGGCTCCTAGAGTTGTTGCTCTTATTTCTACAATTCTTACGTTTTTACTTTCCTTAAATCTTTGGAGTAATTTTGATTCTTCAGATTACGCATATCAATTTACAGAAAAATTTGATTGGATTCATACTTTAGGTATTAACTACAATTTAGGAGTTGATGGGATTAGCCTAAGTTTAGTGGTTCTTGCAACATTTCTAATGCCTATCATTGTTCTAGGTTCTTATTCAATTAGCAAAAATATTAAGATGTATCTAATTTCTATGCTGATGCTCCAAACTGCAATGCTTGGGACTCTTCTTTCTTTAGATACTTTTTTGTTCTACGTTTTTTGGGAGTTAATGCTTGCTCCAATGTACTTTATAATTGGTATTTGGGGTGGAAAAAGAAAGATTTATGCAACTGTGAAATTTGTCCTATATACTTTGTTTGGTAGTATTTTAATGCTTGTAGCCTTAATTTATGTTGTTTGGGAGTTTTATAAACAAACAGGACAAATTACTTTTTTACTAACTGATTTACTGCAAACAAAACTAAGCTTTAAAGAAGAATTTATTTTATTCTCTGCATTTGCTCTAGCCTTTGGAATTAAAGTTCCTTTATTCCCGTTTCACACGTGGCTTCCTGATGCGCACGTTGAAGCTCCAACGGGCGGTTCTGTTGTTTTAGCTGGAATTCTTCTTAAAATGGGTCTTTATGGATTTATTCGCTTTGCTTGCCCGCTATTTCCGCGAGCTTCTGAAGCGATGACTCCTTTTATAGTCGGTTTGGCTGTAGTTGGAATAGTTTATGGTGCTCTAATTGCTTGGCGGCAAGTTGATATTAAGAAGTTAGTTGCCTATTCTTCGGTTTCTCATCTTGGTTATTGTGTTTTGGGTCTTTTTGCTCTGAATACTATGGCTACAACCGGTTCTATCTTTCAGATGCTTAGTCACGGGGTAACAACAGGTGCTCTATTTATTTTAGTTGGCATTTTATATGATAGAAAGCACACACGCTTAATTGCAGATTACGGCGGGCTTGCTTCAAAAGTGCCTGTCTTTTCTTTTATGTTTTTACTTTTCACACTTGGCTCAATTGCTCTTCCACTAACTTCAGGATTTATAGGAGAATTTATGATTCTTCTTGGTTCATTTAAGGCGTTTAAAATTTTTACCGTAATTGCAGTGAGTGGGGTCGTTCTTGGTGCTGTTTACATGTTGACTCTTTATCTTAAAACTATTTTTGGTGAGCTTGATAAAGATAGAAATGCTGACCTAACTGATGTGAATATCAGAGAGATGTTTATGTTAATTCCACTTTTGATATTAATGTTTTTTATGGGAATATATCCTAAGCCTTTTATAAAAGTTATTGAGCCTTCTGTTAATAATTTTATTTCTTTAGTAAGCGAAAGAAGTGAGTATCTTGATCAGCATGATAAATCTGCGAGAGCTTCTTTTAATCTTAATAAGGCTTTAAAAGATACATATAGAGATAGTAAGAGGAAAAAATAGATGACCGATTTTGTTCTAAAAGATTTAGTTGCTGTTCTTCCATTGTTAGTTTTAGGGCTTGGTGCTTTGCTTTTAATTTTAGTAGATGTATTTCTTAAAAAGCCGTGGCCTAGGGGAATTTTTTCAATAATAATAGTTTTAACCTCATTTTTATCTTTCTCTTATAATGCAACTTCTTTTGATCATAACGAGAGTATTTTTTCAGGGACTATGGCTTTCGATTCGTGGTCTCTCGTACTTAGTTTTTTAGTTCTCTTAGGCACTGGTCTAGTATTTTGGTTAAGTTCTTCCGTTACGACCAAGAAAGAAGGAGTTAGATCTGAAGGTGAGTACTATGCGCTTATCTTACTTTCTAGTCTTGGAGCAATTATTTTTGGTTCAGCAACTGAGTTCATTACATGGTTTATAGGTTTAGAAATTATGTCTATGTCTCTTTATGCCTTGTGTGGTTTTAGTATTTCAAAAAAATCATCATCTGAATCATCTATGAAGTACTTTTTGCTAGGTTCTTTTAGTTCTGCTTTTTTACTTTATGGAATAGCTTTGTTGTATGGCCTCTCAGGAACCACTAGCTTCGCAGGAGTTTCCTCTGCTCTTTTAACAGTGAATGTATTGAGTCCTCTTAGTTATTTAGCTCTTGGTCTTATTGTTATAGGGATTGTATTTAAGATTGGCCTTGTCCCTTTTCATTTTTGGGCGCCTGATGTTTATCAAGGAGCGCCGACTAGTATTACGACTTATATGGCAACAGTAGTAAAAACTAGTGCTATATTTGCTGCTATTAGAGTTTTGTGGCTAACATTTGGCGATCTTTCTAATGTTTGGTCAAGAGCACTTTGGTTATTTGCAATTTTAACAGTTGTATTTGGAAATTTGCTTGCTTTAAGACAAAAAAGCTTAAAAAGAATGTTAGGGTATTCAAGTATTGCTCATGCTGGATATATTTCTATGGCATTGTTAGTTCCTGATAATGAAGTACTAGGAAAAACCTCAGGTGCTATCATTTTCTATCTCTTGATTTACACTTTAATGACAGTAGGATCTTTTGGTATTTTACTTACTCAGATGAATGAAAAATCAGACAATGACGAAATTAGTTTATTTAATGGCTTTGCTACGAAACAACCTTTTTTAGCTGCTCTTATGGCTATCTTTATGCTCTCGCTTGCAGGACTTCCTCCCGCACTTGGTGGCCTTTTTGGAAAATTCTATATTTTCACGTCTGTTCTTAAGCAGAACTATATTGGCTTAGTTATCGCGGCAGTGCTTTCTGCAGTTGTTGCTTGTTATTATTACTTAAGAGTAATTGTTGCTATGTATTTTGTAGAATCTGATTCTGCTACATTTAGTGTGAACGCTAATTTTTGGACTAAGGCTTTGCTTACATTATGTGCAATTTTTGTTATACTACTCGGTATAATGCCAACATGGGTATCTAATTTTACGTATTTAATTGCCCAATAAGTAAAACTCATATTTTTTTTAAATGACTGAAGAAAAACAAAATAAATTGCCGATACTTGTTGAAGAGCAAAAGGAAGAGTTAAGTCCTAATCGTTTAATTCGCACATTACAAAAGTATACCAAGAGACGAAGAACTCCTACTCAAGAATTTAGCAATTTTTTAGATTTTATGAACAAATCTGAAAAAGAAAGAAATGCTTATATGAGTGAGGAGATTAAAAAAAATTATAAAATTTGGTCAGAATATTTTAATATCTTAAAAGATGAATTTAATTCGGTATGGGATTTTTTTGAAACTATTCAAGCTGATTCCCCGGATTGGAAATGTGAATCACGATTTCCAGTTAATTGGAAAGCAGTGGCACATTTAGGAGAGGCTGGATATGCATTTTCTTCTTCGATTTCAAAAACTAAAGCTATAGATTCGCCTTTAATTGAAAAAGGGGTGTCTGTAAGTTTTGCTCACGAGGAAAGTGGAGGAGGTATAGGAGACGAATTATGGCTTGGAAGAAGCACTCCAATATCTGATGAACTTGTAGGGATGTCTGATTGCAATGCTATAAATTTACATGAAAAATATAAGGCATCTAAAAAATTAGTAAATCGTCTTTCTAAGTTTAAAATCATTTTTATTTTAAATCACCCTAAGTATGGACAAGAATCTACTCAACTTCCTACTACTATACTTGAAAAACACAGCTTGGTTCATTTAGCTGAACAACTATTTTTAGCTGTTAATAATGATATGGTACAAGACTTTAAAGAGCAGATGAATAGTATTCAGGGAGAGAAGAAGTTGCTGAGTTAGAGTGCAGCTTAACTCCTATTATAATTATAACTAAGACTAATTCTTGGGTTTATTTGCATTCTAAAAGCATTGTAGTTACAGAAAATTTTATCTTAATCTTGACATATCTTGACATATCAAGATATAATAAGAACATGAAAGATAAAAAAGAAAAGTTTAGTTCAAAAATGGATAAAGCAGTTCTTAAAGATTTAAGAGAATACTCTAAGGCTAGCAAAGCAAATATTGCAGATATATTGTCTGAAGCAGTAAAAGAACATCTTGATAGAGTAAAGATACGACCTATTTTTAGATCTGCAGCAAACAGTATAATTGAAGAAAACAAAGATTTGCTAGAAAAGTTAGCTAAGTAAAGATGAAAACTATTCTCTATCCTACGGTAGAAGAGATTATCTTTCTACAAGAACTTTTAATTCAAAAGTTTGGAGGTGCCGCAGGAGTTTTAGACATGGGGCTCGTAGAAAGCGCGCTTGCAAGAGTGAAGTCTGGATATTATGAATCAATATCTGAACAAGCTGCTGCTCTGCTTCAAAGTTTTATGTTAAATCACTGTTTCTTAGATGGAAACAAAAGAATTGCTATTGCAAGTTGTTTAATTTTTTTGAAAATCAACGGAATTATTGTAAAAATTGATACTACAGAAACTGAAAAATTTCTTATACAAAAAGTTATAAAAGAAAAGGCAAGTATTCAAGAGATTGCTGATTGGCTAGAAAAACGTTTTGTATAGAAAACTATATTTAATTATTTGTGTTTTATTTTATTTTTCATGTAGTAACTGAATGTCAGGCACTGTGACATAAAGTGTGTAAGTCTATTAATTCAATGAATAATCTTCAAAAGACAGATAGAAAGCATAATCAAAATTAGTAAAATCCATTGCTTTAGATGTAGTTTTTCTTTGTAAATATAAAAAGCAAGTATTGTAGTAATTACTATAGTTAGAGTGCCAATTGCTGAAACTATAGCAATTGGTCCTAGAGAAATTGCTAGTGCAAAAAATCCGGTTCCAATTACGGAAGGAGATGTGTAAATAGTGATTTTAAAAGTATCTTTCTTAGAAACTATCTGAAATGAGGACCTTCCTAGTTTGCCACGTATAAGAGCAATAAGTAGTCCAAAAACACCAGCTGATAGCTGCCATGACCAAGCAACTAAGAATGGATGAATACTTCTAGAGGCATTTGCAATCATGGCTATGGAAAGAGCATTAAATATTCCATAAACCAAGCAATATATAGATCCTTTAATAGGTAGTACGTTAACAGGAATGTCATTTCTTTCTTTGAGTATTCCAAGTATAACTATAGTTATAAGCAAAAATCCTAAAATAGATAATTGAGTAGTAGTTAGGAATTCACTAAGGAATAAAACCCCACAAATTATAACTGCTATTGTTTTAAGTGCCTCACAAATTCCTACAGCTATGCCTACTGGGAGCACACAGTATGATAATGCTCTAGCCCAATATGCAAAGGTTGTTAAGAGGCCTGCTAATAAAATTGTAGGTATGAAAGGTATGAGGTTGTTTGGTCCATAAATGTATCCAAGTAGCGCCAAGGGAAGCATAGTGAAGCCGAGTGATAGAGAGCGATATGTTATTGCAGAAAGAGTATCAAGTAAGCGATAGTAGCCGACCATAAGTGAGCTTTGAAAAGCATAGCCTATAGTTGAAATGAGTGCATAAACGAAAAACATTACTGAGTTTAACCCCAATTATAATTAAAACTAATACTAATTCTATCATCCTTAATAAGACTAGCTTCAACTCCATGTCTTAACCAAGATTCAAATAAAACTACATTTCCAGCTTTAGCAGCATGCGAAATATAAGCTTTATTTTTATCGCTGTGTTTTTCTTTTTTTGGAGGAGCTGCCATAAATTTATCAGCTCTAGGGTCTTCAAATTTAATATCAGAACAGTTTTTTGGAGTTTTTACATAGTAGGTTCCGCTGATAACAGAAAGTGGATGGATATGCATGCTATGAGTGGTATTAGCTGGCATAATGTTAATCCAGCATTCGCTCATATATAGAGTTCCATCATGTAAGTCGTATTCTAAAAACTTAGAGAATTTTTTTACATGTTTATCAATTTTTTTTTCAAATTCCATAAATGTTGAAGATAACCTATGAAGTTCAGAATATGAGGAATAAGAAGTATAGCCACCAACATAATTAGTTTTTGACCAATTTGCTCCAGCTTTATCAACCTTTTGTAGTTGATAGGCTTCAATGAGAAGTTCTTTGTTAAGTTTGGATTTGGCGCTGGCTTCTACTTTTTCTGAATAAATATGTGTTGGGAAATAAGATTTTATTGTCATAGTCTTACTCTACATCTAAAAGCAAAAAATCATAAGAGGATTTAAGCATTTGAAAATAATAGATTTTTTTTGAAAGAGGTTATTGAAAGATAAAAGAAGAGAAAGATTTAGTGAGTGTTCTGAATTTTTTAAATTAAAAAAACTATGTAATTCTTAGCAAACGTAAAAAAATCTGTCTTAAAAAAGTATGGCTTTTTGGATTTACTATCCCCCTGGCTTGTCCTCCGAAGCCTTGGCGAAGGAGGGAGGGATAACTATCTACAGGAAAAAAAACTTCATTCTTTTATTGCATATTTTTAATTTTTGTATTTAATATGTGCAAAAGGAAGATTTAATTCCTTGAAAAAATACTTATTTTAATAATTTTATAATATTTATGGAGAGACCATTATAATGGCAACAAAAAAGAAGAAAAATACTGCTAGAAAGAAGCCTGCTAGTACAAAGAAGAGTAGTACAAAGAAGAGCAATACGAAGAACAGTAATGCGAGGAAGAAGGCGACTAATAAAAAAACAAGTAAGAAAGTAACTAAGAAGAAAGCTACTAAAAAGACAAGTACTAAGAAAACTACAAAAAAGGCTACTGGTAAAAAAACAACTGCTAAAGCAGCTCCAGCTCCTATTAAAAAAACAAGATCGTGTAGTAGGCCTAAAAACACAAGAACTTTAAGTTATACTCGTTCTGAGTTTGTACAAAATGTAATGGGATATTGTGGAATTGAAAAAAAATCAGTAGCAAAAGAGCTGTGTGATGATTTTAATAATCTTTTAGTTGATTGCTTAAAGAAAGGTTATAAGATTCCTCTGCTAGGTGTTGGAAAATTATACGTAAGAAAATCAAAAGCAAGAATGGGGAGAAATCCTGCAACTGGAGCTCCTATTAGAATACCTGCAAAAAAGAGAGTCAAATTCTCTGTGGCTAAGGCAGTTAAAGAAGCTGTTTTATAGTTTTTAAAAATTACTAATAAGGGAGTGAAAAGATTGATGCTTTTCACTCCTTTTTTTTATTTCTAGTGTAAATAAGTACTTGAAAATGCTTGAAATCTTTATAAAAAAATCCCAATAAAATTTGTTCATAAAAAAAATTTACTTAAGTTCTTAAAAATAGTAAAAATGCCAAGATGAAAGATTCTGAAGTGAAGGATGATAAAAAGGCTCAAGAATATAGTGAAAAGCTTAAGCTTAAACTTAGAAAAAAGATTGTGTCTTTAATGCATCATCGCGCTGCTTCAGAGGAGGTGAAAGATGTATTATCTAAAGCCGTTAAAGTCTTAATTAAATAAGGGGATTTATATGAGTGGTGTAAGTGTTGTAGATCGTATGGATATTAAAGGTTTAGTGGAAGAGTTAGGTCCTAGAATAAATACTCTTAGAGAAAATTTTATGGCAGGTATTCTGGATATACCTGAATTGGGCAATGTAAAGGCTCAAGATCTTTTAATAAATGCTCAAAATTTATTGACTAAATTGGAAAAGATAACTAGTTCAGATGAGTTATTAACAGATGAAAATTCTAAAAGAGCTTTTGAAATCGTGGCTGAGCTAGCACAAGCTTTCAAAAAGATTTCAGCTCCTGTTTATGACAGACTAAATATTAGTTATAACGAAAATGGTAATTTTTTAGTTTCTATAGAAGGTGAGCCGCTGAATGCAATTTTTGAATTTAACGAGAGCATGGATTTGACTCCTTTATTTCAAGACTATCTTGGAAATAGTGACAAAGAAAAAAAACAATTTTTAATAGTTAATCGAAGAGAAAATCAATCTGAGCGAGAAAAATCAGTACAAGAATTAAGTCAAAAATCAAGTGAAAATGCTAGTCCTGAAGTTCTTCTTGATATAGCTGGAAGTCTTCAAAGGAAAGAAGAACATGAATGTCCGTTCAGCAATGCAGAAAAAGCTCTTTTAGAAATTTTAGAAAATAGTTACTTATTTGGCGGATCTGATAATTATCATGTTGGCCTTAGGAAAGGAACAATAGAAGGGATGGATGCTGATTATACCGATTTTAAAGGTTATGCAGTAGTTAGTATTGATTAGAAAGAATATTGACGTTCTTTAAGAAATGTAAAGCCCCTAGAAGCTCTACATCTCTAAATCTCTGCGTCACTAAAAAAAATTCTAATTCTTAACTTGAGGCTTTCCAAGATAAAACAAATCATCTCTAGCTCGATCGCTATTAAGATGAGAGGTTCTGGAACAAAAATTAACAACTGGGACTTCACCTCCCACTGCATAAATTAAATACTTATGGCTGTTTTCTAAGTAAGTACTGCAATCGCTCTTTAAGAATGGAGTTCTGATTTTAATTTTTTTTCCTTCAAATCCTTTCCAAATGTTATGTACCATAAGAGTGATTATATATTCTTTATAGTTTGGATTTATTTGTTCTAAGGTTATTCTTTCTCTATCGATTACAGTGCCACTAAAGATATGAGTGCTACTTTTTTTAGCGTCTCTTGCGCTAGCTATTGGCAGGCAGTCGCAAGCAAAGGATAGTTGAGGTAGAAAAGAGATTGAGAAAGACAATAAGAGAAAAATTTTTTTCATGTTTATATTTTAGCAGGGATTGCACTATAGGAACAGGGGAGGTGAGGTGATTAATTAATTTTTAAATTAAATTATCCGCAATGACTTCCGCAATATCTCGAACATTCATTTCTGCATCTCTTCCAGTAGCCTTAATCCCATCTTCAAGCATTTGCATACAAAATGGACAAGCAGTCGCAATATTTTTAGCTCCTGTCTCTGCAGCTTGTTCTACTCTTTGTGTATTAACTCTTTCTCCAATTTTTAAATCCATCCAAAAATGTCCGCCACCTGCTCCGCAGCATTTTCCCTTATTTCTACTTTCTTTCATTTCGATTATTTTAAGACCTTTGACAGCTTTTAGAGCTTTTCTTGGAGCTTCATATTCATCATTGTAGCGTCCTAAGTAGCAAGGGTCATGGAATGTGAAGCTTTCTTCTGTGCCTTCCTTTAGGTTTAATTTCCCTTCTTTGAGCAGTTTAGTTAAATATTGTGAGTGATGAAGTATCTTTGGAGTCTTGCCATTGCCTATATCACCAAATTCGGAATATTCATTCTTTATAGTATTAAAACAATGTGGGCAGTTGCTAATTAGAGTGTTGTAGTTAACAGAGTTAAGAGTTGCAATGTTTTGTTTGGCTAAAATTTGAAATAAGTTTTCTTCACCTAGTCTTCTAGCAGGATCTCCAGTGCAACTTTCTGTTTTTCCTAGAATTCCATAAGAAATCTCTAATTTGTTAAAAATCTTAACTAAAGCCTGTGCAATTTTTTGTTTTCTTGGGTCAAATGATGATACGCATCCTACCCAGTAAAGAATATCGACTGAATCACCTTCTTTTAGGATGGGAACATCTAAACCGTCGGTCCAGTTTATTCTATCCTCTGGAGCCCCATATGGATTAGCTCTGTTCTCAAGTGCTCTTAAAGTTGTTTGAGCTTCGTTAGGGATTTCGCCGTGCATAAGAACCATGTTTCTTCGGTTCTCTACTATTTGGTCTACATGATTAATCCCAACAGGGCAGGCTTCAACGCATGCCATACAAGTTGTGCACGTCCAAAAGACATCCGGGTCTATTACACCTCCAGCTATTCTTTCATCTGCATTGATTCCTAACGATTTAACTGAAGTTTGAGTAAGTGGGTTCTTAGCTCTATATTCTCCGCTAGCGTTAAAGCCATTTTCTGTTTTGTTAACGCCAGAATAGCTTAAGAAAAATGTGTCAGTTAAGAATTTATCAAAGGTTCTAAGAAATTTAGGTATAAAGGATTTTCTAAGCTTATCTTCTGAGTGTAAAGCAACAGCATGATTTCGAGTATCTAGTATAAGCCACTTGGGAGATAGAGGCTTGCCAGAGTTATATGCTGGGCAGGCATCCTGACATCGGCCACAACTTGTGCAAGCATCTAAATCTAATATCTGCTTCCATGAATAGTCTTTAATGCTTTCTAGACCTAATGAGAATTCTTCTTCACCTTCCATCATTGCTTCTAAGTCGCCAGGTGATTTTAAAGCTCCTTTATGACGACCTGAATCTTTAAAGAATAAATTTATTGAGCTTGAGATGATGTGAAAAAATTTTGTGTAGGGAGCTAAAGCAAACACTAAAAATACTGTAATTGTATGAAACCACCATGTGATAAAGTGAAGAGACTTTGTAGCTTTAATGGATAGGAACCAAAAGAATTTTGAAAACAATAAACCAATAGGTGAGAAGTAAGCCCAAGGGTCGTTAGTTGCGTAGATTCTAAGTCCTTCAAGTAAAAAACCTTGAATAATTAATAGGGCAAGCACGCCAAGAAAAAGATAATCTGCAGGTTTTGAATGTATTAAGTCAGGCTTAGAAAGTAATCTACGATGTGCAAAAATTAAACAACCTACTAAAACGCCAAAACCTAAAACGTCACTAAGAATTGTTAGAAGAAGATAAAAGCGACCATGATAAATTTTTATGCCAAAGTCATGATCTAGCATTACCATCGTAGTTGTAAAAAGAAGAACTAAAAAACCAACATAAACTAAGGTGTGGGCAATTGCAGGAATTTTTGAACGTACTACTCCTTTTTGAGCCGCGCCCCAAACAAATAAATTTTTAAAGCGGGTAAGATAATTCCCTTTTAATTCAGGTGCTGTTTTCCCAGAAATCCAAAGTTCTACATGACGCAAGAATCCAAGGCTTGCTATAGCTAAACTCAGAGCGAAGAGCGTATACATGGCAATTGAATTGCCAATATGCCCAACATTCCACATTATTTCTCGACTAGCTTCAGATACGTTCATAGTGTTATCATAAAGCTTATTATAAGGAGAGAGGTTTACGCTATTGATTTTTCCCATTTCTAATATGACTAGCTTAGAGGTAGCTACAAATAATAACGCTGTTTTGTTTTCATGGATTTCTATGTTTAATATTGATTTGTTGTTGCCGATTGTCGGATTTCTAGTATTTTTTAGTATTTACCTGCTTTCAATGGCGGCTTCTGTTTCTGTAACCCGAAGTAGAAAATGGAAATTAGAAGAAGAGGATAGTGGAGAAACTTTTATATCTAAAAAGGCACTGAAAATATTAAATAATTCCCAACGATATTCTTTAGTGACAAGGCTTGGAATTGTGGGTTCTGCGCTTATTTCAGGTTTTTTTCTTGGATATCTTTCTAAGCATGAAGAGTTTATAAGTTTTATTTCATATAATCAGCCAACGCTTGCTATTTTTTTGCTGTTAGCTATTGTGATTTTTCTTTCACTAATTTTAAGTCAAATTTTTAGAAATATTGCCTTAAGTAATCCCGAAAAAGTTTTAGCTTATAGCTCCTTCTTTTTAATTCCTGTGAATCAAGTTTTTGGTCCTTTCATTAGCTTTATATCTTTTCTGATAGATTCAGTTCTTTCTTTTTTTGGAATTAAGAGAGTAGTTGAAAGAAGTGTTTCTGCTACCCCGGAAGATATAACAGAAATTATAGAGGAAAGTTCAGAAGCTGGAGAGCTTGAGAAAGAAGATAGTGATATGATTCGAGGAGTTATTGATATTTCTGAGACTTTAGTAAGTGAAGTTATGACTCCAAGAAAAGATGTTATCTTTGTAAATATTGATGATTCCTTGAAAAGAGTGATTGAAGTTTATGAAAAAAATGGCTTGTCGCGTCTTTTAGTTGTTGGAGAAGATCTTGATGATGTAAAAGGGGTATTGATAGCCAAAGATTTAATTACTTTGGTAGGAAAATCTGAGCCGAACTTTAAGATTTCTAATTTTCTAAGAAAAGCCTTAAAAATTGAAGGGACGTTGAAAGTTGACGATCTTTTAAATGAATTTAGAAATAATGCTCTTCATTTTGCTGTGGTTCTTGATGAACATGGTGGGGTAGATGGAATTGTTACTGTTGAAGATTTGATTGAAGAGATAGTAGGAGAAATATTTGATGAACACGATCGAAGAAAATCATTTTCAACATCTAAGAAGTTATCTACTGGCTCAATAATTGCAGAAGGTGCTGCTTTGATTTATGAATTAAATGATGAATACGATTTAGGTATTCCAGAAGGCGAATACGACACTCTAGCAGGATTTGTTGTTCATACATTAGGGAAAATTCCTTCCTCAGGAGAATTGCTTGAATTTGGCTCTTTGAAGCTTAGAGTTGAGGAAGTGGATGAGAACAGAATACTTAAAGTTAAAATAAGTAAGTAAAAAAGAGTAATATACCCAACAAATCATTTAGTTTTACCG
>CALJRW010000140.1 GCA_937976335.1 uncultured bacterium
TGAAAACTTTTCCGCTTCGCTAAAGCTTTGGGGAAGATGCCTGTTTTCTTGTAAGTTATTGATTTTGGCACAACTTCTTGCTTTCCTTAACCAAAATTCTTCTAAGCAATTTTTTTTTAAAATTACTATAAATATCAAAAAATGCTAGTGTCATAGCCAACAAAAAGTAACAATTTTTAAAATAAGCAATGAATAAAAAAAACAGACTAAATCTAGATGAATTAAAAAAAATTACCTTAAGTAATCATCAATTACTAGTTTCTATACTACCAGAACTAGGAGGTTCAATATCTGAATTTAAAGCTAACTTAAGGAATCAAGATAATAGCTCTAACTGGATCCATATAATGACTCCAACTAAGAAAACTTTCTCTTCTCCATGGGAAACTTCTAGTTTTTTAATGGCTCCTTATCCAAATAGAATTAGAGATGGGCAGTTTGTGTTTAATAATAAATCTTATCAATTAGAAAAAAAAGAGACACATGCACTTCACGGAGATGTATGTGCACGTGCTTGGAATGTTACGAAACAAAACAAAGACAATTGCTCTTTAGAATTTTCTTCTATTGCCTACCCAGATATTAACTTTCCTTTTCCATTTTCAATGAAACAAAATATAAAATTAAAAACACAATCTTTATTACTAGAATGCTCAATCAAAAATGAGCATTCCTCTACAATTCCTGTAGGATTTGGATTTCATCCTTATTTTCGACGTTCTTTAATAGAAAATGTGAGTACAGAAAGTTCACAACTACCCCTAATTAGCTTTAATTCAAGTGGACATTATACTTGCGAAGGCAACGTCCCACTTCCATTAAA
The DNA here is from genome assembly GCA_937976335.1 of uncultured bacterium. Classification (GTDB taxonomy): domain Bacteria; phylum Bdellovibrionota_C; class UBA2361; order UBA2361; family CALJRW01; genus CALJRW01. Next base: position 824 of record CALJRW010000140.1, read on the forward strand.
TATGCAAATCAAAAAAAACGAACAACTAAACTTTTCATCGGCCAAACCTTTAGTTGAAAACCTAGATCACTGTTTTGCTGACTGGGATGGCAAAGCAACTATTTTTTGGCCAGATTTAAATAAATCTCTCACTATGTCTACAAGCAAGAATTTAGGACATCTCGTCATTTATTCTCCAGAAAATCAGAATTTTTTCGCCTTTGAGCCTCAGTCTCAAATGATTGATGGATTTAATTTTTTTAAAGATAATGGTGATAGTACTGGAGTTATAGCCTTAGAGCCTTTATCTGAAATTAAAGCTTGGATTGAATTAGAGATTAGTTAGAATAAAAATACAAACTCTAAAATTAGCTCATAGAAATACATTTAAGAAGTAATAAGCTAAAGTACAATGCAAACATTGGCGTATTAAATTGACAAGACAAACCTATCTGATATTATCCATTTTAAAATTTTTAAGGACAACTTAATGAATTCTTCTAGCTTTAATCTTCAAAATAAAAGAGTTTTAGTAACAGGAGGAGCAGGCTTTATAGGCAGTCATACAGCTCTCGAATTACAAAATGCTGGATGCAAAGTTACGATTATTGATAACTTAACTAATAGCAAAACAACCGTCTTAGATAGAATTAACGAACTTTCAGAAACTACTCCAGTTTTCATTAAAACTGACATTAGAGATACTGAGAAAGTAACTCGTGTAATGAAAGAAAATGACATTGAAGATGTCATTCATTTCGCAGGGCTAAAAGCTGTAGGAGAATCAACGCAAATACCTGACGAATATTATGATGTAAACTTCAATGGAACTGTTAGCTTACTTAATGCAATGAAAGAAGCTGCTGTTAAGAGCCTAATCTTTAGCTCTTCAGCAACCGTATACGGAGAAAATGCAAATCCACCTCTAACTGAAACCTTAGCTATTGATGTTCAAGGCATCTCTCATGCCTATGGACGTTCAAAAGCTATGATAGAACTAATGCTCGAAGATTACACGCGTGCAAACAAAGATCTTAGCGTAACTTGTCTTAGATACTTCAATCCTGTTGGAGCTCATCCAAGTGGAAAGATGGGAGAAGATCCAAAAGGTTTACCTAACAATTTAATGCCTTTTGTTAGTCAAGTTGCAGTAGGAAAGAGAGAAAAACTTACAGTTTTTGGAAATGACTATAACACTCCAGACGGAACATGTTTAAGAGACTACTTACACGTTTGTGACCTAGCTGAAGGACATTTGGCAGCACTAGATTATAGAATCAAAAAAGGAAAGCCAGGCTTAGAAGTTTTTAACTTTGGAACTGGCAAACCATCTAGTGTGCTTGAAGTTATAAAAGCTTTTGAAAAAGCATCTGGCAAAAATATACCATACGATTTTGGCGACAGAAGACCTGGGGATGTGCCTTCTACATATGCCGATCCTGTACTAGCTAAAGAAAAATTAGGCTGGGAAACGAAATACACACTTGATGAAATGTGTAAACATTCTTGGAATTGGCAAAATGATAATCCTGATGGATATCCAGATAGTTAAAGTATAATATACCCAACGATATTTGGTTTTTCCGCTTTCGAGCGGGAAAACTATAGTTATCCCAAAAAGTAATTTCCGAATAATTCTTTCTTGAAAACCTTCCCCCTTTGCTAAAGCTTTGGGGGACAAGTCGGTTTCCTTGTAAGTTATTGATTTTGGGATAACTATTTGTTCTCCCTCGACTCGGCTGAGCTCGTCGCAGGCCGGGGGTATAGAAAGAATCATAAAAAAGGCTCAATATTACCCAATTGGTGCTACTACTGGCCCTTGTCACTCAGGAAAGACAACTTTAGCTAGGCATTTATTAGATATTTTTTAAGAAAACAAAAATTTCAAACTCTAAATGCTACTCCCACTCAGTATGAAATATTCCATCCTTATCAATTCGTTTATAAGTATGAGCTCCAAAGAAATCTCTTTGAGCTTGAGTTAGGTTTTGAGGTAAGTTTGCAGTAAAATAACTATCAAAATAGCTAATTGCAGAAGAAAAACAAAGAGCGGGAATACCCGAATTTATAGCTAAAGATGCAACTTCTCTCAAGTCTGAAATCCTTGGCAGTATAAGTTCTAAAATATCATCTTGAAGCAATAAGTTATTTAAGTTTGGATCTGCCTTAAAAGCACTTTGGATATTATCTAGAAGCTTAGCTCTTATAATACAACCTCCTTTCCAAATTCTCGCAACTTCTGAAATATCTATTCCCCAATTAAAGTCATTAGATGCAACTTGGATAAGTTTTAAGCCTTGCGCATAAGCTATAACTTTCGCACACACTAGTGCATTCTCTAATTTTGTTGCCAACTCTTGTTTGTCTAAACTAGGCTTAGTTTCAAGATTATAGTACTCACTTGCATGAACTCTTTCCTCTTTTCTTGAGCTTAAAATTCTTGCATTAACAGCTTCACAAATCATTGGAATTGCAACTCCAAGCTCTAAAGCAACTTGAGCAGTCCAACGCCCAGTTCCTTTTTGACCAGCTTTATCCAAAATTTTCTCAACCAAAGGCGAATCATCTTCATCATTCTTTTTTAGAATCTTTGCTGTTATTTCGACTAAATATGACTCAAGAGGCCCTGCATTCCAACATTCAAAAGTTTTACTAAGGTCTTCAGATGAAAAACCAGCTAGAGATTTTAGTAAATGAAAACTTTCTGCAAGTAGCTGCATATCAGCATATTCAATGCCGTTATGAACCATTTTTACAAAATGTCCTGAACCGCCAGGTCCAATGTAGGTTACACATGGCCCATCAGCAATTGCTGAAATTTTTTCTAAAATATCTTGTAGGTGAACCCAGGTCTCTTTAGGACCTCCTGGCATAATGCTTGGCCCTTTAAGAGCCCCTTCTTCCCCTCCAGAAACTCCAACTCCTAGAAAATTTATTCCTTTTTCTAAACACTCAGCTTCCCTTCTGTCAGTGTCTTTGTACCAAGCATTACTTGCATCTAGGATTATATCTCCTTCAGTCATTACTTCTTTTAAACTGTTTATAACTGCGTCTGTGGGGCCACCAGCTTTAACCATACTAATTACTCGCTTGGGTTCTTTTAAATTTAAAGCAAGTTCTTCGTAAGATTTACAAGCTAGGAAATTTTTATCCTTAAACTCGTTTATAAATTCGTCAGTTACGGTACTTGTTCTATTATATACTGCAACTTTAAATCCTCTACTTTCTAAATTTCTAGCTAAGTTTGAGCCCATTACAGCTAAACCTATTACCGCGATATCTGCTTTTTTGTCATCATTCATATCGATAAGACTACTATTAAGTTAAGAAAATTTCCAGTGGCTAAGGATTTGACACTCAGAGACTGTCAAGAGCCCGAGCAACTCCAATCATAGGTATAGAAACACTCCCTCCTTCAGCTTCAATAGGTTTAAGTAGATGTAATTTAGCACTTTTTCCTTCAGGAGTTATTTCTTTTGTCCAAGCTTGAAATCTTTCCCAAAAATAAGGCATTTCTCTTGCAAGCCGACTATCAAGGGCAATGTTAAAAACACTCTTTTCTGAAAATAAATTTGCAATACTCGAATACCCTAAAATAGCAGAAAGGAGTGCTGCCCGGTTTAATACTTCACTTGCAAGGAATTCTAAAATTTCTAAACATTCATTTGTATAAATTTCTGGATTTTTTCGCCTACTAAGAAATTCTTCTTTATCAACAATAAGAAGACCTAAGTCTTTTGCTTTAAATAAATTATAATGTTCAACACCTAAAGATC
>CALJRW010000141.1 GCA_937976335.1 uncultured bacterium
CGTTGTAAAGGCTGACATTACCACTAATAATAGGAGTATTTAAAGCACTTGCAGCCTCTCCTAAACCTTCTAAACTTTTAGCAATTTCCCACATTACTTCAGGATTTTCAGGACTTCCAAAATTAAGACAATCAGAAATTCCAATAGGGGTTGCTCCAACTGCTGTTAAATTTCTATAACTTTCAGCTACAGTATTAATTGTTCCAAGCTTTGGGTTAATGGAACAATATATGGAGTTATTATCTATCGTGACAGCCACCCCCTTAGTTATACCGTTGATATTCGCATCTAAAGGTACAGACCTATCACCCAAACTAAAACTTTCGTTTGGCTTAATTTTAATTACTCCAGCATCACCTCCTGGGAAAATAGTTGAATTTGAGCGAACCGAAGAATCATATTGTTCGTAAACAGGCGCTCGCGAACATAAGTTAATAGAACCTACAAGCTTTAACCAAGTAGAACTTAAATCAGAAGGTTCTTTTAGAGTTAAAACATTAAAATTATTTCTCTCATTAAAGTTATCAGGTTCTTTAATTGGCCAATCATATACTGGAACATTTTGTGTTACTGTCTTAACAGGCATTGAACAAGCGAGCTTTCCTTCCCAATAGAGCTCAACATTTTCACTCTCAATAACTTCACCAATTTTAACAGCATCTAAATCCCAATATTGAACTATATCATAAATCTCTTGCTCTCTACCGCTTTCAACGACCAAAAGCATTCTTTCTTGAGATTCCGAAAGCATTAATTCGTATGGATTCATATTAGTTTCGCGTTGTGGAACTTTATCTAAATCCATTCTAACACCAGTACCAGCTCTATCAGCCATTTCAAATGCAGAGCTAGTTAGACCTGCAGCTCCCATATCCTGAATACCAATTACAGAACCAGTACCCATAGCTTCTAAACACGCTTCTAGTAGCAGCTTTTCTTGAAAAGGATCGCCAACTTGCACTGTTGGTCTTTTTTCATCAAGATCCTCTCCTAAAATATTAGATGACATGGTCGCACCATGAATTCCATCTCTTCCAGTTTTAGAACCTACATAAATAATCGAGTTACCAATTCCCGAAGCTAGGCCTTTAAATATTTTATCAGTTCTAACTAAACCAAGAGCAAATGCATTAACTAAACAATTACCATTATACGCTTTATGAAAAAACAGTTCTCCTCCAAGAGTTGGAATTCCCATACAATTTCCATAGCCACCAATTCCAGAAACTGCTCCTGAAATTAAATGTTTAGTTTTTGAGTTTGTTTTTTCTCCAAATCTTAAAGAGTTCATCAAAGCAAGTGGCCTTGCACCCATTGTAAAAACATCTCTTAATATTCCTCCAACCCCTGTGGCTGCACCTTGAAAAGGCTCAATAAAGGTTGGGCTGTTATGTGATTCCACCTTAAAACAAACCGCATCGCCATCTCCAATATCCATAACTCCAGCATTTTCACCAGGGCCAATCAAAACTCGCTCACCTGTAGTAGGTAGTTTTCTAAGATGATTCTTAGTGCTCTTATATGAACAATGTTCAGAAAAAAGGGCAGAGCATATTCCAAGTTCAAGGAGACTAAGCTCCCTACCTAAACTTTCAACTAAGCCATTATACTCTTCCTCTCTTAAGCCATGTTCTAGTGCTTCTTCTAAAGTTGCTTGTTTTTGCCAATCCATATAAAGCCAAGCTACCAGTAAATGCATATATTTTTCAATATTTTCATAATATTAACTAAAAAAACTTAAAAATTTACCGAACCTGAGAGGCAAAATCTACATCTTAATAATTAACACCATATTTGCAAACTTTATTAGCTCAAAAAGCTAATAAAAGCAGCAAATTAAGCCGATAGCAGTAGATGAAGTGATTTTTTTGAGAAAAGACTATGAGTAAAGATTTTAAAGCACTAATTGAAGAAGATAGAGCAAATAAGAAAAATGAGTCATGGACTGGGACCTGCTTAGAGTATCTTGAAATTATTAGAGGCAATCCTTCCCTTTCAACACTTGCCCATAAAAGAATATACAACAGACTCATGAAAGATGGAGTTGAAGAAATTGATACAGATTCCGATCCGAGATATGCAAAATTATACAAGGGAAAATCACATAAGATCTTTAATTTTTTTGCAGATCAATTCTACGGAATGGATAAAACGCTCAGTCAAATAATTAGATACTTTCATTCTGCATCTTTACAAGGGGAAGAAAGTAGACAAGTACTATATCTTGTAGGGCCTGTTGGATCTGGAAAAAGTTCTCTTGTTGAAAAAATTAAAAAAGGACTTGAAACTGCTGAACCATTTTACTCAATAGATGGTTGCCCAATGAACGAAGACCCTCTTCATTTAATTCCAAGACATTTAAGAAAAGAATTTGAAAAAATGCTAAATATTAAAATTGAAGGTGATTTGTGTCCAGTTTGTAGATATAGATTGAAAGACGAGTATGAAAATAAATGGGAAGAATTTCCTGTCAAAACAACTTCTTTTAGTGTTAGAGGAAAAAGAGGAATTGGCGTAGTTCCGCCAGTCGATCCAAACAACCAAGATACAAGTGTTCTAATTGGTGGAGAAGATATCTCAAAACTTGATATGTACTCAGAAGGAGATCCAAGAGTACTAGACTTAACTGGCGCATTAAATGTTGGTAACCGCGGAGTAGTAGAGTTCATTGAGGTTTTTAAAAACGAAACTGAATATCTACATGCAATGATTACTGCAACTCAAGAAAAAAGCATTCCAGCGCCAGGCAGGCACGGTATGATTTATGTTGATACTTGCATCCTTGCTCACTCAAATGAAGCTGAATGGAAGAGATTCAAGAGCGATCATACAAATGAAGCAATTTTAGATAGAATTGTCACTGTTAAAGTACCTTACAACTTAAGACTTTCAGAAGAAGTAAAAATTTACAAGAAAATCATAAGACAATCTCAGTTTAATGCAGATATTGCTCCGCACACTATTGAAACTGCAAGTATGTTTGCAATCCTTACAAGACTTGCTCCTACTAACAAGTGCGACTTGTTAACTAAGTTAAAACTATATAACGGTGAAGAAGTTGTTGAAAAAGGAAAAACTAAAAAAATTGACGTAATAGAACTCAAAGAAGAAGCCCATGATGAAGGAATGACCGGAATCTCAACTCGTTTTATTATGAAAGCACTCGATAATGCTCTTTCAGATAATATTGGCGACAACTGTATTCACCCTCTAAGTGTTAGAGAATCTTTAGTGCAAATGGTCAAAGAAAGTGAATTTGCTGATGACGTAAAGAAAAGATATCTAGAATTTCTTCAAGACACACTTCACAGAGAATATCTTGAGATATTAGAAAAAGAAATTACTAAAGCATTTGTTTATTCATATAAGGAACAAGCTGAAAGTTTATTTCAAAATTATCTAGATCATGCAGAAGCATATGTAACAAAAGGTAAATTTAAAGATAGCAATACTGGAGAACAACTTCAACCAGACGAAGCATTTATGAAATCCATTGAAGAACAGATTGCAATAATCGGCACTGCTTGCGATGGATTTAGACAAGAAGTGATATCTTTCCTTTGGTCTAAAAGCAGAAAAGGGGAAACAATTACTTATGAATCTTACGAACCTCTAAAAGAAGCTATTGAAAAGAAATTAATGGCGAGCGTTAGAGACGTAAGTAGGATTATAACCAAAGCAAGAACTAGAGATGAAGATCAACAAAGTAAATACGATTTAATGGCTCAACAACTTATGAAAAACGGCTATCCTGGAAGTTGCATCGATACAGTTTTGAAATACGCTGCTAATAATCTATGGAAAGACTAGGAGGATAACATGTCCACCGATAAAGCTAGCTCAAAAGGAACGATATTTCGACCTTTTGACAACAGAGAAGCAAGATCAGATAGATCTGCTAGAGATAGGAAAAGACATCGAGAAAAAATACAAGATAGTATTAGAGAAAATATAGGTGATATAATCGCAGAAGAATCCATAATTGGTAGAGATAGAAACAAAGTTATTAAAGTTCCGATTAGAAGTATTAAGGAGTACCGTTTTATCTATGGAGATAACAGCCCAGGCGTTGCACAAGGAAATGGACAACAAAAACCTGGAGATGTTGTCCAAAAAGGAAAACCTGATAAAGAAGGAAAAGGTGATGGCGGCGGGAATGAACCGGGAGTAGATGCATTTGAAACTGAGATCTCAATTGAAGAGCTAATTTCAATTATGTTTGAGGATCTTGATTTACCAGATCTAGAAAAAAAAGCATACAAAGAAGTCGTAACAGACGAAGCTAGAAAAAGAAAAGGAATAAGACACGTTGGAATTAGACCAAGACTTAACAAAAAACAAACTGCCAAAGCACGCCTTAAAAGAATGTTTGCAGTCAAAAGAACCAGAGAAGAAGAATTTAAAGATGAAGAAAAAAGATTTCCTTTTCACACAGATGACTTGCGATATTATCATGTTGCTCCTACCACTAGAGAAGAATCGAACGCTGTAGTAATTTGCGTAATGGACACTTCCGGTTCAATGGGAACAATTAAGAAATATTTAGCTAGGAGCTTTTACTTTCTTTTATATCAATTTGTAAGACAAAAATATAACAACGTAGAAGTAGTATTTATCTCTCATCACACAGAAGCCAAAGAAGTTACTGAAGATGAGTTTTTTCATAAAGTTGAATCTGGGGGAACATACATCTCTTCAGGTTATGAAAAAGCATTAAAAATAATAAATGAAAGATATCACCCTAGCCTATGGAATGTATATGCATTTCATTGTTCAGATGGTGACAATTTTTATTCTGACAATGAAAAAGCAGTAAAAGCTGCAGAGGAATTGTGTGAAGTTTGTAATCTTTTTGGATATGGAGAAATTAAACCAAATGGCGGAGCCTACTATAGCGGGAGCATGTTAGAAATTTTTAATAAAATCACAAAAGAAAATTTTCATACTATTGTTATTGAAGGCAAAGAAGATCTTTGGAAAGGTTTTAAAAGTTTCTTAACCAAAGATAGATCTTCGGAACAAGCAAAAAAAGCTCAACGTACAGTATCAGAAGGAGCAAGTAGCGCAACTTAAAGGTAAATATGACTATAAGCATTTCAGAAATGAAAAAATGGGACGACAAAATCTTAAAACTTGTTGATGAGTTTGGTCTAAATTGTTACCCACAAGAGTATGAAGTTTGCGACCATACTGAAATGCTTGGATACATGGCATATTCTGGAATGCCCTCAAGATATTCTCATTGGTCATATGGTAAAAGTTTTGAAAAACAAAGAACAATGTACAACTACGGTGCGTCTGGATTACCTTATGAAATGGTTATAAATTCAAATCCCTGCCTTGCATATTTAATGCGAGACAACACACTATTGTTACAAATTCTAACAATAGCACATGTATATGGTCATAATGATTTCTTTGCTAACAACTTTACCTTTACTTCAAACATTGATGCACAATACACAATTGAGATGTTTAAAAATCATGCGCAAAGAATTGATTCCTACATAGAGGATCCTTCAATTGGCTTAGAAGCAGTTGAGAACATTCTAGATCATGCTCATGCACTATCTCTTCAACGAAGCACAAACTTAGCAATTAAAAAAGAAACACAAGCTGAACAAAGAAAAAAGGCTTGGGAAGCAGCTCAAAAGAAAAAAGATCCATATTGGGAAATTCATCCTAAAGAAGAATTTAAAGCACCTAACTTAAATCAATTTCCTATGTCTCCCGAAGAAGATTTACTTGATTTTATTGCGACCAACAATCCATATCTTGCAGATTGGCAAAGAGATATTTTACAAATCGTAGATAAAGAATCAAAGTATTTCATACCACAGATAGAAACTAAAATAATGAATGAAGGATGGGCAAGTTATTGGCATCATAGGATTTTAAATGCACTTGAGTTAGATGAAGGTTTACATTTAGAGTTTATTGTAAGACATAACCAAGTGCTGCGACCTCATCCAGGAGGACTTAACCCTTATCATTTAGGCTTTATCCTTTTTCATGATATAGAACGACGTTGGAATGAAGGCGATACAGGTAGAATGCATACCGATGATAAACCTAAAGACGACATTTCTTCTTTGCATGAAAATGAAACTCCTGGAAGAAAAAAAATCTTTGAAATAAGAGAATCAGATAGAGATGCATCTTTTTTAAGAAGATTCTTAACTCCAGAAATTATGAGAGAGCTTCACCTCTTTCAACACGATAAAAGAGGTAACGATCGTGTTGTTACTAAAGTAGCCGATGAAGATGAGTGGAAAACTATTAAAGAAACCTTAATCAAGGGAGTTGGAACTGGCTCAATTCCTAAAATTAAAATTGAAGATGCAGATTTTGGAAAAAATAGAATTCTTCAATTAAAACATTTTCATGATGGAAGAGATTTACAGCTAGACTATGCAGAGCAAACAATGAAACATTTAAAAGCACTTTGGGGGCGAGAGGTTGTGCTAGCTACCACGCTAAATGGCAAAGAAGCTCTACTAAGCTTTAAAGAAGACAAACTTGAAGTCGGAATTAAGAGCGGTCCAACGCCAGCTAAATAAGAGCTTGTAATTTTTTCCCCAAATTTTTAATAATACAAACGACACAAAATAAAAGTAATATTAAAGGCAAAGTAAAGAATTAAACTTAAAAATAGCTCTCTTTTATTCTCAAATAAGCGTTCTAAGCTAGGTGCGGCTGCAAGCATTAAAAAAGGGATAGAAGGCATAAGATATCTCAACCAAAATGGAGCAGTTTTTAAGAATATTAAAGAAAAAGGAAATAATAGAGATGAGGCAAGAAGCATTTGTTGAGGTTTAGAAATTTGCGTTTTTCTATTTATAAAAAAAAGTAATAAAAAAAATTGAAAAGTCTCTAAGAAAAGTAAAGCAAACCTTAGTAAATTATGATCTTTAATATAATCAGAGCTTATAGCAAGATTAACAGCTTGATACTCCTTAGAAAGCGCTAGATTCAAATTTGTATAATACAAAATTACAATGAAGATTATCATAGAAACAATTGGTGCAAAAAACACTTTCAAATCTATAAATTTCATTCTAAAATTATTTTTTACAAATCTAAGAACAATGGGAATCATCAAAGCAGGAGCATAACTAAGTTTTGTAAAAGAACCAAGCAGCATGACTAAAATTATCTTTAACTGAACTCTCAGGTTTGAACCTTTTTTTAACTCGAAACAATAATAGACAGTGAGAAGTATAAAAAAAACAGCGATAGGATCTGTTTGAAGAAACAAAAAGCTTCTTACGATAGTCATATGAGCAAAAAATAAGACTAAAAATATTATAAAAGTTGAAGCTTTATAATCTAAATATCGGAAAGCGATTTTACTTGCTACGATAACAATACCAATCCAAACAATTAAATTTAGAAACATGTATGCACTGATTATTGATATGCCTAGCGCTGAGATACTTCCAATTAATATTGGTGGCAAAACACTCGTACCAACATGCGAATTCAATAGAGACTGGTAAAAAATACCAAAGCTTTGAGAATTAAAAGAAAGTAAAAAGCTTCTCCAAAGATCAGCTTTATAACAATAACCATCCCAACATGGAGAGCCAAAACGTTGCCATTCAAAAATTGAAACAAAGACAACTATTAATAGCTGTATTAAAAAAAGTATTTTTAACTTAGAAATAAAATGTTTTTCGAAACTGTTTTTATTAAGAAAATTAAATTTTATTAAAATAAATATTACAGCGGAAAAAATAGCAAGAAGTAAAAAAAAGACAGGCGCATGCTCTACCCTTTCTAATAAATATGGATCTCTCCAGTTCTGATAAAAGTTAGCCCAATAAGTTAACAATGTTTTTCTAAAAGAAAGAAAAAATACACTTATTAGTAAGGAAATAACTGCCGTACAGAGGAGCGCAGAAGAAAATTGTTTTGTCCCAATAGTTCTTTCTTTTAAAATCATTTAATAAGTTAAAAAATTGCTTTTTTATTTACAATAAACTAACATTTATAACATGGCAAAATATATTTTATTCATTTTATTATTCCTACAATTCAATTTAATTTATGCTGAAGAACACAAAATAGGTGCCCTACTCTGCCTAACTGGAGATTGCGCTGAATGGGGTGAAAATTCTATTAAAGGAATAGAATTAGGAATTAAAGAAGTGAATGAATCAGGAGGCTTGCTTGGGAAACAATTAACTCTTGAAGTCCAAAACTCAAAAACTGGGAATAATAGCGCCGTTGCAATTACTGGATTCAAAAAAATTACAAGCAATAACGATATAAGCTTTATAATTGGCACTACCTGGTCTGCTTCAGGACTAGCTGTAGCTCCTCTTGTTGCGAAAAGAAAAGACTCTCTTATTATGACTTCCCCTTCTTTAGGAATTGCTGAATTTAATGAAACTGAAGACAATTTATTTAATCTCTGGCCACATGATGAATACGCGACAAGAGCACTAGCTAAATTTGCCTATGACAAAGGTTTTAAAACTGCAGGCATTTGCACTGGCAACGACCCATGGGTGATGGAACAAGGCGAAACTTTTTCTAAAGCCTTTACCAAATTTGGTGGCAAAGTAATTGAAACTGTTGAAATAGATCCAGGTGGCGTAACGGATGTAAAGTCTCAAGCTCTTAGAATTAAAACTAAAAACCCAGATTTTATCTTTTACTCTTGCTGGTATACCAAAGCTCAACTGTCAAAAGAGCTAGAGAGACTTGGATACAAGGGCAAACAAATTGCTATTTTAATAGACAAAACTAAACTAAAAGAAGCTCAAGGTGCTTTAGAAAATACATTTTTTACACGTTATAAAGCCCCAAATGAAACTTTCAAGCAAAAATTTCTAAAAGAATATAAGGAAGAACCAGGGCTCTCTGCTGACACTGCTTATGACGCGTTAATGATTTACGTTAAAGCAGTTAAAAAAGCCAAGACATTTGACTCAAAAGTTGTTAAAAGCACTATGTTTAGCTTGAACTATGAAGGGGCTTCAGGAAAGCTAGTTTTTGACAAAACTGGAGGAGTTAAAAAGACGCCCGAAATTTGGCATGTTTTGAATGATGATTTTCAGTTTTATAGAAATTCTTAAATAGACTGGTTTTGTTAAAATTTATCACATTTGCTTCACTTAGCTACTTTCAGAAGTAATAAGTAAAAATAGTAGATTGTACAAAATACCAGTTTTTTATCTGTCTTGAAAAAATTTCATTTTCTCTTATTTTCCTCGTAACTGTATAGTGAGTTTTTTGAATATTTAGAGAAGCACTATGAGAACTTGTGCAGATTAAGATTTGAAGTTTTTTTTGGAGCACTTATGCGATTACCATACATTTTACATGTATTTTTATTTTTTCTCTTTTTAGCAAATGTTAATGCTCAAGACACAATTGTAATAGACGTAGGACAAATTATTGAGTTATCAGAGTCTGGCGGTTCAAATATAAGCATTGAATGGAAACTAGAAGAAAGCAGCGATGAGGACTGGGTAACTTTTGACAGCAGCATTCCTGGATTTGTCTCTGTATCTACCTTACCTTCTAACTGGGGTTATAAATTATATGCTCCAAATGAAAATGATTTTGAGATGAGAATAACTATTGATGAAGAAATAATATCACACTATATATTTGAAGTAGTTGATGGCTCAGATCTAGATACGGAAGAAAACTTAGAACTTGACGTAGGTTCGGCATTCATTAGACTGCACTCATTTACGGCGAATAGTGGCTATGAAGGCATAACTAGTAAAATTGAATTTAGACATGTTGATTCAAATAACAATCCAACAAGTAGCTGGGAAAATATTGAAAATTACGACAACAACATAAACTTTTGTGAAGACTACGATCCTGAGTCTGAAGACGGTGCGATAGAAGAAAATTGTTATTATACTGAAGACGATGATATTCTCGGCGTTGATGAAGATTTCTTTCTCAGTTATGCAGACTTCCATATTGTAGTAAATAATAGTGGAAGTTTTCAATTGAGGGTAACATTTGAAACTAACATTGGATATCTAACAACAGACACTTACAATGTTACCGTGAATCCTGAAATACCTGATGCAGATGGTGATGGAATAGAGGATGACGACGATAACTGCCCAAATATTTCAAATAGCAATCAGAATGATCTTGATCTAGATTTTAGAGGCGATCTCTGTGATAACTGCCCAAATACAATAAACTTCGATCAAGCAGATTCAAACAATAACGGCATAGGTGATGCATGCGAGATAAGTGATGGCGTAGATTGTGGCCCTGGTGGAATTTATAATTGCGATGTCAATCAGGATGGCAACGTTTCTCCACTTGACGCTTTATTAGTCATTAATGAAATTGGCTCAAATGGCAGCAACACAATGTGTGGCATTAATAACCAATACCAATGTGACATAAACCTTAACGGTACTGTTGATCCGCTTGACGCTCTAACAGTAATTAACAAACTACCTAGTAGTAATTAGGAGAACAGAATGAAACAAGCAATACAGAAGTTAATAATCATAAATATACTAATTTTTCTCAACACGCTTTCTCTAAGCGCGGAAATGCCATATGCCTACTATGTTAATAAAGTAATAGACCTAACAAACGGGCAAGAAGTCATTGCTGGAGCTAGCGGCAAAAGAAACTTAATGCCTGAAAGAAAATATAGGTTAGAAATTAATGGTGAGGATTTAAGAGATCAAGCACTAGGCGCGTTTGCAATGTATGCGTCCTTGGAAATAGATACCAATTTTGCCAGATTTGTTCCTGGATCATTATTGCTATCAGAAGAATTAAATTTCTTTCAAAACGGAACAATCACTGCAGACGGAAGTAGAGTAAGAGATGCTGGAGGATTGAATTTCAGAACAGACTCTGTAATTTGTACTAATAATTGCTCACAATTTATTTTTTCCATTGAAATAATGACAACTTCAATGAATAATGTTTGTCATGTAGATTTAAGTATTATCAATATAAAAGAAGCAGAAAACCAAACACTTTACAAAACATTACTATACGGAACTAACGATTATGACACTCCAATAATTGAAGATACAACTTACTTAATAAGCTTAGCTGCTAATAAAAAGATAAATGTTAACAATAATAATGTTACAAACTTAAGTGATGTTAAGTCTTTTATTAGGCAATTAGAAAATGGAGTTTACGATAATCATCCAACTCCTTTAATTTATGATTATAATTTAGATGGAAACGTAAACAGCTTAGATGTTGGGGCTTTAGTTATTGCATTAGGGTCTCTTCCAGGCGATATAAATTTAGATGGAAGCGTTGACGCAAGTGATTTTAATCTTTGGAATAGCAATAAATTTTCTTCTAATCAAACTAACTGGCTTACTGCCGATTTAAATGGAGATGGCGTTACTGATAGTTCAGATTTTAATCTTTGGAACAGCAATAAGATGACTAATGGAACTTGTTACTCAAACACGACTATTAGCAACAGAGGAATAAATAATACTAAAAAAATAAAGACAAAAAAGTTAAAGATCAAAACTTTAAAAACATCTGCTAAAGGAAAGACCAATAGCTATAGTAAGAGATTTTAAACTTTACTTGAAATTTTACTATTCGTAAAACCTTAGAGCGAGAACACTAGGAGTTATCATATACTTCTCTACACCTTCTTCTCTAGCATTTAAGTAATCATAAGAGTAACTGTTTCTCCAAATCTTCCAACCATATCCTTTAGTAGAAAACTTTGTAATAGCATTTGATATTTTTTCATGAAATTTAGAATCTTTAAAAGAAATCTCAAATTTTTTCTCTCCAGCTATAATACTTAAAGTTTCTTTTTCGGGGCTAATTATTCCAGAATAATTCTTCATTTGAACATCTCGAAATGTAAGTTTTTTATAGCTTCCAACAACCGGGTAAGCAAATAACTTGGTATTTTTAAACCAAATTCGCGAAAACTCTTTAAAAGTCATATGTTTGTTTTCTAAAAATAAAAATGGCTTATATACTAGCTTTTCTTCTAATTTTTGTTTGTTTAAAATTTCATACAATATAAAATTCTTAGATATAAAAATTCTCTTAAGAATTTTCTTACTGATTTTATTAAGACTTGTTTGATATTTTTTCGATGTAGCTAAAATATACCCAACATTATAAAGCTTTAATCTTTGAATCATAGAATCTAATGATTGCGAAATAAATTCCTGATCAGAATATAATTTTTCATTATGCCAAATTAAATGCTTACTTTTAGAAGCAATAGTAGAATTAATAAACTCCGAAGAAATTGAAGATTCGGATAGTAAACCAGTAACTACTTCCATATTAGTTTTTATTGGTATGAATGAAGAAAAATAATGTGGAGAACCGAGTGAAGAAACTAGTTCAAAATTATTTTCTACTGCTATACGCCAACTGGGATTTAAACTTGAAATAGCATCTATAACAAGCTCTGATTCCTCCCAAAGCGGGAAATCTTCTAATGCAACACGAAATTTGACTTTAGACTTACCTCTCTTTAAAGAGCTCACTCTATTCCAGTCTTGTAGAAAAAAATTAGAAATTAGAAAAGTGAGAATTAAGTAAAAACAAAAAAAACCTTTGAGGATTATGGCAAAAAGAAAATATTTATTATTTAATTTATTTAGAAAATATAAGATACATGCTAAGCCAATGCCTGAAAAAAATATATTTAGATAAAATATTTGTTGAATAAAACGATAAAAATGAATTCCAGTGTCATATGCATCTAGAACTTTCCCAAAAGTTAAGATAGCTAAAAGAAAACAGACTAAGGCAGGTAGATAGAATTTTTTAGTTCTTAAGAGATAAATCGATCCAATAACTCCAGCTAAAAGTAAAATCAAACCCAAAAGAGGCAATTCAGTGAAAAACATTGGAGCACTTATACTAATATTTGAAAAAAATGGGATATTAACTATACTTTCTTGAATATAAAAAAGCTTTTTATAAGACTTTAAATATAAATCAACATTTGGCCAAACAACAAATAAGGGATTTTCAAACTGACCAAAAGTTCCTCCAATAGTAACACCTGAACTAAACTCAAGATTCTTTAAAAAACTTGCCCACCAAATAGAAGAAATTACTGCAGCGATAAATAAAGTTTTTAAGATGTTTACTACTTGTTTTGGCTTAAACAAAAAGTAAAATACCAAAAAAATAAAAGAAAAAATTGAAGCTAAGGTATGAGTTAGGATTAGAAAAGATAAGAATATTCCTGCAAAAAAAATATTCTTTTTTGATATTTTAGTTCTTGAAAGAAATAAAATAAAATAATTTAAGAAAACAACTCCTAAAAAACTAGGCAACAGACCAATTAAAATCATTCCACTCAAAGCAATACCAAAGTGTCCAAAATCACTACCTAGAAAAAAACTTAAAATTGATATCAAGAAAGTCAATTCAAAACTACCTTCAGGACCAAATTCTTTTGCTAAAGCAGAAAGTGAAAAACAAAAAATTAATGGCAAAAAAAATATAAATAAATTAAAACTTAAAAGCTTAGAAATGGCTCCAAATGAAGACAAATGTGGCAAACTTGCAAAAAAGTAATATAAAGGAGGATACAACTTAAAGAGAGGAATTCCTGCAAACCAATCTGTTGAAAAAGTTGATATTGAACCAGACTTTATAAGCTCTATAAACTTTAAATACAAAAAATAATGCCCTGAGCTATCCCATCCAGCTACGTGTTTCTCCTGAAGTAAGGGAGAAAGAAGGTTAAATAGATTTAAAATAGAAAATCCTATAAGGAACCATATAAATAGGAGAAAATATTTGTTTGTTTTCATTCGATTTATAGATTTTATAGACTAAATTCAATTCTTATTCTATATTTTAAGTGTGATTTTATCTAATTTTAAGTCTAACACCAAAGGTGCTGCCTTTATAGAGGCGCTCTTAGCTTTAATTGTCGCGGGGCTTGGACTCACGATTGTTTGGTATGTTTGGGTCAAAATAGAAGTAGCAGACGAAAAAGCTAGAGCTAGAATTGCTTTTTCGGCACTAAGAGGCCAAGGCGTTTATATTAGCAGTTCTGGAATAACTGGGAATTTACCTAAATCTGCAGTTAGAGAATCGCTTTCTAAAATGTTAAGGATTCTTAATCTTAACACCTTTGATGGCAGAAAGAGCTTACCAGTATGCTTATATGCTGTGCAGCATGAATTTGATAGCTCTTCAACTAACTGTATTAACCCAATCGCTAGCAATTTAGTTGCTAGTGTAAATTCTAATGGAGAACCTTGCCCCTTAGATCCAGATGGCTCTCCATTTCAAGAATCTATTTCCTTAAACGAAGTGATTGAAAAATCTAAAAGATGTATAGTAGGACTTAGTTCTTGTGCTCATAGATCTAGATATACCTGGACTGGTTTTTTGTCTAATGATGATTATTCAGAAATGGATATTCAAACTTCCGCTTGTGGAATCTTAACAGAAGAAGGACCTGAAGGGCCATCTTTTTATTTTCCTTACAACCCAGAATGACATGATTTACAAAAGAAACAGAGGCTCAGTGATTGTAGAAATAGCTATAGCTATGCCAATTTTTCTTTTCTTTGTTTATATCTTTATCTGGCTTGCAGTTGCTAGAAATCAGATAACTTCTTTTTCCTCAGCTGTTCATTTTGGAACTCGACTTTCTATCACTCGAGGCAAAAAAGAAGTTATGGGATATGACCCACTCAGTGAAAATGGATTAATTCCAGTTTTGGATAAAACAACTATAGATTCTAATGACGCAATAGTTAAAAGCATACTTTCCACTGAGGACTTAGAAAACTCTATGAGCTACACTTATGACGAGTGGAGTCAAGAAACATTAGGCTTAAACTTTAACGAACTTCCAAACTACTATTTTTATGCATTGGCATTTATATACCAATCTTTAAAAAGAAGCGTAGGAAACTCTGTGCGCTTTCCATGCGATCCTAAAGATCCGCATAATAACGATCCTCAAAAAGGGGATATGTGCCTAAAATGTACTTTTATTAATCCTAAAGCTAACGATCCATATGATGGAAGTCCAGCATATGAACTAGAAACTTTAAATAAAAGCATTGGTGTTATCTGCCAATACGCCCTACCTGGGCTTTTACCTAAACTTATCGGAAAAACAGTTAACTCAGATACTGAACAATTAATTTTAACTAGATCTGCCTACTTTTACAGCCAATAAACTATGAAAATACAAGAAGAATCAGGGATATTTATCATACTAACTTCAGTAGTTGCTCTTTCCTTACTTTCTGGATTAATTCTTCTTGGAACAAATACTTACTTAATTAGAGCGGGAAGCTTAGAACTAAGAACTAGAGCTGAAGAAATATGTTCTGCTCTTATTGAATCTGACGTCTTTAGAAGTGACCAATTAATGAGAAGTTTTGCAGACTATGTAAATTCTCTTCCTCCGACTTATCCAGGAGGGCAAACTAGAATAACTAAAGCAAAATTAATTATTCCGAGTATGCCCATCAGTGACAACTTCAATTCTTTTAATGCAGGCCTTGGAATTGATACTTATTTAAATACAACAAATTTAGTTAACAGAGATCAAAACCTAACAGGCATTCCATTTTCTAATTTTGGTATACAAGCCTGCTCAAACCCAAGCCTTGATGCACCAGATTGTTTATTCCAAAGTAATGTAAACTGGATTACTTCTATTCCAAGACGCTTTCCAGAATACTTATGGAACAATATCGATAATGTTCAAAACACAATAGGTTGTGAATTCGAAGGAAAAATTAACTTGTTCTTAGATCCATTATCTCCAAGAAAAATTGAAGGACGTGTTGTTTACGAGAAAAAGACTAGAGGAAACTTTTCTCAATACAAGCCCTATCATTTAGGCGATCATTCAGACTTTAATAAAGCTGTTGCGCCTGGGCTTAGCATTGCTATTTCTACTCACCTAACTACCAAAGCGAGCGAAGTTAAATATGCCTTTCCAATACCTGGATCGCCAACATCTTGGAATTCGAGTAATAACTCCATTTGGGAAAGCATTGAAGGCCCGGAAAGATATGACTATTCACACAACAGACCTCCTTTTCCCGCTAGCCCTTACCCCGCTTTTTCAAATCAAAGCCTTGTAAGAAATACAGGTGATAATGTATCAGGAATTCCTATTATGTTAGATTCTCCACTAGTCCCTACCACATCATCTGACCTAAACGAACTATTAACTACTTGCTCCAATCCGTTAATATTAGTTAGGAATGCATTCCTAACTAGCCTTATTGAATTAGCATCAAGAAATGGAGAGTTGCGAGCTAAAACAGAATTTCTAAATATTGCTACTCAAGATAGAAATATTACTAGCCTTACTTCTCTACCAGCTAATATAAACGGACCAAGTGTTATTGTTCCTTTCGGCGAAGATTTACTTGAACAAAATTATCAAGCTCCTTATGTAAAAACTTTTAATACTGACGTCGTACCTACACTCTCATCACAACTAGGGAATTCTCTTGGCGGAGTATTAAATCCATTAAGTACCAACACGAATGTCAGCCAAAGAAAAATACATTCTTTAATTGCTACACAAGTTAGAGCTTGCCATCATTTATATTGGGAAGAGAATACGCCGCCTCCACCTCCCACACTACCTGCACCAATAAGACTTACACGTTTTCAAGAAGGACCTGAAATATGGGCAGCACCAAATTTCTTTGAACCTCCGTATTTCTTAGATAAATTCACAGATAAAATAAGATCTCCTATTCCGAGCCCAAATTGGGATCAAAATTGCCCATGGAATTCCCCTACCCCAACTTGCTTAAACCCTGCATCTCAGCAATTAAATGCGAGTCAAGTTGCTTCATTTTTAGGCAGTACTCAAATTTGTCCATTTGAGTATTCAGGTTGTGCGAAACCTGAAACAAACGATCCAAGCGGAACTTTCGATCTAAGGCCAGACTACCTTGGTTTACTAAACTACTTAACAAACAGTGGTGTTAAAGCTATTAAATCTCCTGGTTTATTTGGAAAAAATAACCCTAATAATTTAATTGAAACAAGCAATTCTAATACTGCAATTATAATCGTAACTCACCTTAGGCTTAGCGCTGGAGAAGTAGATGTACTTGAAAATGAAATTGCAAACTTTCCAGATAGACATATTACTATTGTCTGGTTCACTGCAGATGATGGAAATTTAATTCAAGACGGAGTTGATGATTTTAATAGAGCTTTTCATATTAGCTCAGATGCCGACCCTACAGGAAATCAATTATTTGTTTTTAGCCCTTTTTATGGAGAATCAAATATATATAAATATCAAGCATTAGCACCAGAAGAACAATATACACATTTTTGGATGGATATGCTTAATCCAAACGACCCGAATTATATTGTTAGGAAGGCTATACTTGTTTATAATTCTAAATTGAAGAGTACGGTTAAATTTTAGGAGATACTATGCAAAAAATTAACTCAAGTAAATTATTTTTAATATTTTTCTTTTGTATTACAATAATTTCATGTTCAAGTAATATTTCTAACAATACAGGAGAAAGGTTAAACGTACCTTTTACCGCTAATAGAATTGTTGATCTTACTCACACAATGTCAGAAGATATGCCTTTTTGGCCTGGAGGAGTTCCTTTTAAAATGGAGAGATTAGCAGACTATTCTGATGGCTACAGACTTCACAAATTTACTTTTGGAGAAAACACCGGAACTCATATTGACGCACCATCACATTTTATTGAAGGAAATAATTCAATTGATTCACTCCCTCTTTCTTCTTTAGTTGCCCCAATCGTATGTATTGATATCAGGGAAAAAGCTACTAAAAATGCTGACTACGAACTTACAGTTGAAGATGTAAATGAATGGGAAACTCAAAATGGAAGAATTCCGAAAAATTCTTTAGTTATTTTAAATACTGGCTGGCACAATAAATTTTCTAATTCAAAAGAATATATTAACATGGATAAAAATAAAGTAATGCATTTTCCTGGTTACAGTTCAAATGCAGCTGAAATTTTAATTAAAAGAAATGTAATAGGTATTGGAATTGATACTTTAAGTCTCGATAATGGTGTCTCAAAAACATTTTCAACACACGTTGCAATGCTTAAAGCAAATAAATATCAAATAGAGAATATGGCTAATCTCTCTAGCTTACCAGCAAAGGGAGCGACTGCAGTTATTGGAGTGCTACCTGTTAAAGAAGGTTCTCAAGCCCAAGCGAGAATTTTTGCTTTTCTTTAAAATGTAATGAATATAAATTATAAGAATGAAACAGGAGCAAGCATACTAGAATACTCTCTAGCTCTTGCCGTCTTGTTTGGAGGATTTCTAATTGGAGGTGCCATATACTACCAAGCTCAACAACAACGGTATGAAGCTTCAATTAACACAATTAGCGATTCAATGGCACCTTGCGAAGGAGCAATACTTGATTCGGGGGCTAGTGCTGATGCGTGTTACTAACAACTTTCAAATTAAATTATCAGTATATTTGATATGCATTTTATTTTTCTTAACACAAATTCATGCAGAAGAAACTCCAAATTACAAAATTGGAGGAGCGTTTGCTCTTTCTGGCTTTGGTGCTTCTTGGGGTACAGCTGAACGTAATGGAGCAATGCTTGCAATCGAACATTTTAATAAACAAGGGGGGATAAACAACACTCCAGTTTCTCTAATCATTGAAGATACTCTATGCACTAATGTGGGTACAGTCACTGCAGTCACAAAACTGATTAGCTCTGATGGCGTTCCTATCATAATTGGTCCTAGTTGGTTGGATTCGTTTGGAGGAGCTACTCCAATAGCTGAAAAAAATAAAGTTATTCTAATTACCCCAAGCGGATCCTCTTCTGCAATAAACCCTACAAAAAACTTTAATTATATTTTTTCAACTTGGTTCCCTGTTGATAAAGAGGCACGTACCCTACTAAATCACTTTAAAGATAAGGGAATTAAAAAACTCTCCCTACTACTTGGAGATGACCCATTTTGGGAGCTTTTCAGAAAAGTCTTCAAAGAAGAAGCCAAATCTCAAAATGTTGAAATTTTAACAGATCATAGAATCAATGGCACTCTTAAAGATTTTAAAACTATTATCTTAAAGTTAAAAAAAGAAAAGCCTTCTGCAATTTTCTTTGGCCTAAATGATGAAGCTTCTTTTCAAACCTTCTTAAAACAAAAAACTGAAATAAGTTTAACTACTTCACTACAGAATATATTAAAGACTTTGAAGATAATGCTATCTTTCGACCTTACTTAAATGGGATAAATTATATCACACCCAAGGAATTAAAAAATAGCTTCGTTAAAGACTATAAAGACAAGTTCGATATTGAACCAATGCTATGTGCATCAAATTCATATGATGCAACAATTATAGCTCTTAACGCTCTTGCAAATTCTATTTCTACAAATACATCTATTCTTAGCTATATTCAAAATACGGTTCATAATACACAGACTTTTGGCAATACTAAATTTAATGATGTTGGAGGAGTTTCCAAAGGAGAATTTCTTGTGCAAAAAATCAGGAACTAAATCTTTTAACCTGAATTCGGGATAAAAAGCGTTACGAAAAAGTTAAGATGCTGAAATATTTTAACGAAAAAATAAAAATTAGATTGCAGGCGTGCAATCAAAAAAAATCCCCGTAACTGAATAGCTAAAATTAAGACTAAAGTTATCTTGGGCTTTCTATATTTGTAAAACTTCAGACAAAGGGCTTACTAATATTTCCTTACTTAACATAAAAGATGATTCAACTGGAGAAACAATAGTAATTTTATCGATAGGGAGCTCTTTTAAGGCAAGTTTCATAGATTTAGAAATGCTTGGATTTGCACTATATTTAAATTCAAAAGCTTCTAATTTATTTCCCTTCTCAATTAACAGATCTATTTCGCCTTGATTATGAATAGCCCAAAAAAAGCAATTATTGGAATGGGCTTTTTTAATAGAAATAACTTGTTCCAGTGCGAAGCCTTCCCATGAAGCTCCTAATTTTAAATTAGTTTCTAGATCTTCTTTGCCTCTAATGCCAAGCAGGTAATGCAGCAATCCTGTATCTCTAAAATATATTTTAGGTGATTTTACTAGACGTTTTTTCGTATTAGAAAAATATGGCTGTAGTTGTCTAGTCATAAAAGTACCACTTAGAATATCGAGATACCTTTTTATTGTCGTATCTGCAACACCAAAAGATCTAGCTAATTCAGAACTGTTTAATAAGTTGCCGTGTACATGAGTTAACATTTTCCAAAATCTTTGTAACGTTACTGCTGGAATATTGATACCTAATTGAGGAATGTCACGTTCTAAATACGTTCTTACATATTCAGCAAGCCATTCAAAACATTCAATTTCATTATTGGCTAAAAATGCTTTTGGATAGCCACCTTTTAGCCAAAGCTTGTCTTGATTCTCTGCTTTGACTTCATTTATTGAAAAAGGATTAATTTCAATGTAAGCAATTCTTCCTGCAAGACTTTCTGCAGATTGTTGGATTAACTGTATAGATGCACTTCCTAATATAAGCAATTTAAGTTTGTTTTCTTTTCTATCTACTAGATATCTTAAAACTGTAAATAGTTCTGGTCGTCGTTGAATCTCATCAATTACAACAAGACCTTCCAAATTTTGCAAAGCTAATTTTGGGTCATCTAATCTTGCTAAAGCAGTTGGGTCTTCTAAATCAAAATAATGAGTTTTCCAATTAAAATCTTTTATTTTTTCACAATAATTTCTTGCTAATGTAGTTTTTCCAACCTGTCTTGCACCAAGAAGTGCAACTACAGAGAAACGCTTAAGCTTACCTGCTATAAGCTCTTCATATTGAGTTCTTTTCATTCTTTTAGCATATCATGAAAATTCAGCATTGCATACTGATTTTTCATGATGTACTAACTGTTCTTAAATATTGGGTATATTTTTTGAGCTTGTCGAAAATCACCTAAAATTCTCAAGATTTAATGCCTCGCTCGTCTCTTCCTTTTTCTTTTTTCCCCATGAGCTGAAACAGTTTGTGTAAAATCAATCTCTGAATCATCAAACAAAGCTTTAGTAAACTCTTCAGAGCTAAATGGAATTAAATCTTTTTCACCCTCACCAATTCCAATATATCTAATTGGAATTCCAAGCTCATCTTTAATGCTAACTATTATTCCGCCTTTAGAAGCTCCATCAAGCTTTGTAATTATTAAACCTGTGAGGTTTGTTGCTTCATTAAATTCTTTTGCTTGACTCATTGCATTCTGACCAACTGAGCCATCAATGACTAAAACAACTTCATGCGGTGCGTCTGATTGATGTTTTTGAATTACATTTTTCACACCTTTTAACTCTTGCATAAGAGGAGTTTTCGATTGAAGACGGCCAGCAGTGTCAACTAAAACTATATCATAGTTTTCTTTCTTAGCTTTTTCCATTGCATCATAAATAACTGCCGCAGGCTTTGAACCGTCATTACCTCTTACAACATCAATTCCTAACTTATCCCCCCAAGCTTCCAGTTGCTCACTCGCTGCAGCACGAAAAGTATCTCCAGCAACAAGCATAACTTTCTTATTTTCTGAGCTCCAAAGGTTCGCAATTTTTGCAAGCGTTGTCGTCTTACCAACTCCATTAACTCCAACAAATATCATAACAAAAGGACCATCTGATTCACTATTCTTAGGAACTATTGCTCCTTCTATATCGCCTGCAGATAAAATTGCTTTGATTTTTTGTTTTACCAGATCCTGAAAAATATCTTTATTGACCTCTTTACCAGACTTAATTTCTTCACTAACAAGTTCAATTAACTTAGCAGAAATGTTAACTCCTATATCAGAAGATACAAGATGAGCCTCTAACTCTTCAAGCGATTCAGAATCTAAAATGCGCTTAGAACTAAAGACTTCTTTTAATTTTGAAAGAAATCCCCTTCTGGTACTCTTTAAACCTTCAGTTAGATTTTTTTTTTCTGTCGTTACTACTTTTGCAATTTCAGGAATATTCTCTTCTTCCCAGTCAATTTTAATTGACTCTTGAGTGTCTCTCATTGGAGCG
Organism: uncultured bacterium; assembly: GCA_937976335.1. Taxonomy (GTDB): domain Bacteria; phylum Bdellovibrionota_C; class UBA2361; order UBA2361; family CALJRW01; genus CALJRW01. Next base: position 22,015 of record CALJRW010000141.1, read on the forward strand.
TAAATTTCTTCTTCTGCTTTAGCAACAGGATCTACAGGAATAGTCTCAAGAGGAATAATTGGCTCCATATCATACTGACCAGATTGGATAACCTTATTAGCTTTAACTCTTACATCTTTTAAATTTTCACGAACAGCAGCAAGCTCTGTTCTTAAAAAATGATTTACTCTTCCTTGCTCAGTTTTGAATTCATTTACTGCTCTTTCAAGTTTTTCAATTCTTCCCCGTACTCCTCCAAGAAGCTCTCTTTCAGAAGGAATTTTTTTAGGCCTTAAAATTGCTTCAAACATCATAAGTAATCCAACTAGCAAGAAAATCGCAAGAAGAAAAAGACCGATAGAAAGAAAATCTACATCTATGCCAAACATAGCCGAAAGCCCTTCTAAATTTCCAAAAAGCCAATCTGTAAATTTATACATATATTCCATATCGATATCCTAAATGATTAGAGTTTAAGCTACGTGCGCATATGCTTCTTGCAAAGATACACTTATAAGTTTTGTTGCACCAGGCTGTTCCATAGTTACACCTATTAAGTTATCTGCCGCATTCATAGAAAGCTTGTTGTGGGTTATCAGTAGAAATTGAGTGCGAACGCTCATTTCTTTTACCATCGCAACAAATCTTCCTAAATTCACATCATCAAGTGGAGCATCAACCTCATCAAGGATGCATATAGGACTTGGCTTCTCAATAAACATAGCAAAAACGAGAGCTGTTGCACATAATGCTTTCTCTCCTCCTGACAATAAATCCATGCTTTTTAAATTCTTTCCAGGAGGTCTAACATTTATCTCAAGCCCAGATTCAAGCGGGTTCTCCATATCACTTAGTGAAATACTACCTCTTCCTCCCCCAAATAAGCGAGGTATGAGCATAGAAAAATTTTCTTTAACTCTTTCAAATGTTCCTAAAAACCTTTCTTGAGAAGTTTCTGTTAATTTTTCTATTGTTGCATTGAGCATTCTCGTTGCTTCTTTTAGGTCGTTTTGTTGACTTGTTATTCCCTCTAATCTTTCCCGTTCTTCTTTTAAACGAGCAATAGATTCAGGATCAACAGCCCCTTCCCTAGCAATTCTTCGCTTTAATTTACTCAAGCCTTCTTCCTTCGCTTGCCTATCAACAGTTTCCAATAAGGCTTCAGAACTTGCACTTCTTACTTCCTCAATAATAAAAGAGCCGTAAATCTCTTCAAGTCTAGAAAACAAATTTTCAATTTCAAGCTCTCTCTTCTGCACATCTAAAAGGTAAGCTGAACCATCACTTCTCTTCGTATCTAGCTCCTGCCTTAGCTCATCGACTTGATTAGCTAAGTTTGACAATTTACTCCTTCCTTGTTGACGTTCCTTGTCAAGCTCCGCATATTCAGTATTTAAAAGAGCAAGTTCATCTTGAATCCCTACTTCCTCGCTACTATCAAAAGATGCAATAAAACTAACAATATCTGCCAACTCATTTGAGTTCTCTAGTTTTAAGAGATTTGTTTTATTTGACTCTGATTCTAGATCATTTAGGTCATTATTAATTTCTTCCTTTTGTGACTTTAAGTTTTCAGTTTTGGTTTCATTTATCGCAATCTCTGAATCAAATGCGTTTTTTCTTAAAATATATTCTGATACCGTTTCGCTTAATGCTACAATTTCATTTTCTATCTGCTCTAGCTTTCTTTCTTTTTCATAATAATCTTTTTCAATCTTATTAATTTCTTCCTTAGTCTTAAAAAGTTCTTCTCTTAACTGAGCTTCAGAGTAGGATGTAGAAGTATAATCGACGTAGTTAGCTGTATAAACCTTACCTTCACTTGTGACTAAAATAGCTGAAGAATTAGGAGAACTTCTAAAATGATCAATCCCCTCTTGGTCGCTATGAATTAGAAAAGCAGAGCTGAAAAATTTCTTAACAAAATCTTCATACCCAGAAGTCGCTCTTACAAAACTTGAAAAACAATTAAAACTCAAAGTTTCGTCAAAGTTAAGAGCCTCTCTATTTAAGATTCCCCTTCCGGAAGAAAGCTCCTTAGCAATTGAAAGAAAATCTCTAGTGACTGAGAAATTCTTAAAATATCTAATTAAAGCATTAAAAGGGACAGTATAATTGTCAGGAACTTCGCAAATAGCACTCAAATAAGAGTCTGAACTATCCCCACTCGCTTCTTCCTCAACTCCACTTAAGGATTCAAGCCTTCCAAGACTATTTGCGTACTTTTCTTTATTCTTAGAAAGCTCTTTCGATAAGCTATCCATTTCAGACTTTAATTGTGAGCATTCTTGATTCTTGTCATCAAGTTCACTTCGCTTATCTGCTCCAAGTTCAGAATTGATTTTTTCATCTAATGCTCCACGTTCGCTTAGTAGACTAGCTGCTTCTTCATCAATCCTTAATCTTCTTTCATTTAAACGAGCAATTTTTTCTGAACATTTTACAAGATCAGCTTCTGCAGAAGTGATATAGGCTTCAAGCTCAGTTCTTCTTCTGACTTTATTTTGTTTCTTTTGGCCAATGTTTGATATCTGCTCTTTTAGATTGTCAATCTTAAGTCGTAAATCATCTCCCTTAACATCAACACTCATTAAATCACTTCTAGCTTCTTGCTCTTCGGCTTGCGCTTTTTGCAGCTCTGCTTGAGCAATCCCCTCTTGTTCTTTTACTTTATTAATTTCTGTTTGAGCATCACTAAGTTCGTTAGAAATTCTATAATACTTGTCTTTAGCAAGACCAACTTCCATCTCTTTAATTTCAGTCTCTAGTTTTTCTCTACCTTCAGCCTTACTAGCTTGCCTTTTTAATGAGCTAACCTGTCTTTCTACTTCACGTCTTATATCCTCTAAACGTTCTAAGTTTTGCTCAGAATCCTTTAGACGCCGTGAAGCTTCTGCAATTTTACTTCTAAAACCTTGCACACCAGACGCTTCTTCTAGAATTTTTCTTCTCTCATCAGATTTTGCAGTAACGATTCTCCCCACTTCTCCTTGAGCAACAATTGAATATGCTCTGGCACCCAAACCAACAGCTGTAAACAAATCTTTAATATCCTTTAATCGACATGCAACTCTATTAATAAAAAATTCTGACTCACCACTCCTATAAAGTCTTCTAGTGATTTGAACTTCTGTTGCATTCTTAAGCCAATGCAATCTATGAACTAAACGACTTTTTGTTGGAGCATCTTGCACGACAATGTCGTTTACTGTTTCAACTTTAGTATTTTCCAAATCAGTATTTTCTTCAGAAACTCCGTTAGCTGAACGCTCTACATCTTCATAGGCATCAGAAAGAGCGCCTTCAATAACACTAAGGTGAGCACCCTGCTCGTCATTAGTAGTATTGACATCCGAAACTTCAGGCTCAAGTTTTACACTTGAAGCTAGATCTTCTGCTTCTTGCTTAGGAGAAACCAAGGAAGCAAAAAAGTCATCTTCATTTGCTCGTAAAGTTATTGAAACTTCAGCTAAACCCAGAGGGCGTAAATCGTCTGTACCATTAAAAATTACATCTTCAAGCAAATCTCCTCTAAGGCTTTTTGCTCTAGTTTCACCAAGTACCCAACGAAAGGCATCAACAATATTAGATTTTCCACACCCATTTGGGCCGACTATTGAGGTAATACCTTTATCAAGCGGAACTACTGTTCTTTCAACAAACGACTTAAATCCAAAAGCCTCAATTCTTACAATCTGCATAGATCAAAAAATCCTAAAAAATAAAGTATTTCAAATAGTTACGCATATTAAGAAATATGCAAAACTGACGCTTTAGTCTACTAGTAAATGCAATTTGCTTCAAGTGGCTTAAACAAAGTGAAATTAAAACGCAGTTTCATACTAATATAGCTTATAATTACTTTATAACAAAACTTAAGAGATATACTGCTCGACATTTGGTCTTACCGTTTTTTTTGCAATTTATGCATAGCATAAATTCAGTTTTATTTGTTCGAGCAGTATATGTGCTTATTACGGCAAAAAATGGCTTTGCCATTGTTTTGCTCGCCCAACAAATCATTTGGTTTTCCCGCTTGAAAGCGGAAAAACCAAATGTCGTTGGGTATATACCCTATAATCTATTAAAATCTCAGAGAATTTAATCAAACTCTAAGGCCTTAGAAGTATAATCTGCTGCTGCATAATAAGAAAAAAAGATAGAAAGTAATATTAAATAATTGCCAAAGAAATCAGCTGTGATTCGATATCCGAGAAAAGAAAAAAGTTTAAAGCCATGACATATTAGAAAAGCAATTCCAAACATTTGTAGAAAGGTTTTAATTTTCCCTAAATTTCCAGCAGGAATCACCAAACCTTTTGAACTTGCGAACGCTCTTAAACCTGTAACCCAAGTTTCTCGAGCTAAAATTAAAACAACAATCCAAGGCTGCACCCATGAACGTCCATAGCTATCACTTACCCCAACAAGCATAACTAAAACAGTCATCACTATTAATTTATCGGCTACAGGATCTAGCAGTTTTCCAAAATCAGAAACTGCATGGTGCTTTCTAGCTAAATAACCATCCAGCCAATCAGTTAGTGCACCAAAAACAAAAACACCTAAGGCAATTTTTTGATATAAGGGCGTTGGATCGTTTAACAAAAAAACCAAAAAAGGAATTAAAGCAACTCGTAATAATGTTAAAAAATTAGGTAATAATTTCATATAAAATCTTAGCCATTCATACTATATTTCTTCTCTAAACTAAGAACTCTTTTAACATAGTTTTTAGTTTCCTTATATGGAGGAATTCCATTATATTTACTAACAGCCTGCTCTCCTGCATTATAAGCTGCTAGAGCAAGAGATTTATCGCCTGAGTATTTACGAAGAAGCTGAGCAAGCAATTTAGTTCCAGCTTTAACATTCTGCATTGGTGAAAAAGGATTTTTTGCTCCAAATTTTCTTGCATTAAAATCCATCAGCTGCATTAAACCCTTTGCTCCTTTCGAAGAAACTGCTTTTGGATTAAAGGCAGACTCAGTATGAATAAGAGCTCTCAGAAGTGGCTCACTAACGCTATGCTCTGAAGAAGCCTTGCTTATTATATCAGAAAATTTTGTTCTAAAAAGATAACTACTCTTTTTACTTATTTTATCATTATAGGACTTATAATGAGAAAACTTTGAATTTTTTGCAGTAAAGACCTTGGCAGATATGCCCCTTGGTGGCGGAGAATTAGAAAAGCTAATACTTCCATCAGCTTTTTTATAAACGTAAGTCGGTCTAGCCCAAGCAAAAGTAGGAATGAATATCAATATAAGAATAATTTTAGAATAAGACACAATAAGTCGAGCTTTATTTTAACTAGTTCTTTGAAGAGTTATTAATTGTATAAAACTTATTACAATCGTAACAAACTCTTCTTTTAACCATGTTAGCCCCTAAGGCAATAGAAGCAAAGCTAAGAAAATAAAAGACTTCTAAAAAAGGCAATTTAAGATATCCAGAATAAAGGAGTATAACACTACTAACTAACAAGAGCTCTAAAACATCAGGCAGTTCAAACTGAATTACTCTAATATTTACTAACTCTTTTGAGCACTTACATTGGTTACAACAGTTATTTTCCATACCTGTATACATATCAGCTTGTGAATAAATATTGATCCTATTAAATTTACCTATATTTTCAAATACTTATCAATAAAAATGAATATTTTATAGAGATTTTCGTCATATTTATAACTTAACTGACATTTAAAAGATTTAGCTTTCTTGTTTTTTTTAGTTAATTCTTTAGAATAGGTTGAGAAGTTTTCTACATTAAGGAAAAAAGCCATGAAAATACAAAAAATTACCTCTCTTTTGCTAGCACTGTCTCTATTATCTTTAACAGCTTGTGGTCGTTCGTTAAATAGCACAGAAACTGGAGCTATTGCAGGAACTACTCTAGGTGCTGGCTTAGGAGCAATAATTGGGGGCCGTTCTGGAAAACCTGGAGCTGGTGTTGCAATTGGCACTGCAGCAGGAGCTCTTGCTGGCGGACTTCTTGGTAGACAGCAAGACAATGTAAAAAGCAAATCTGCAGAACAAGATGAAAGATTAAGACGTCAAGAAGAAGAAATACAAAGACAGAGAAGAGAGCTTGAAGAATTAAAGAGACGGAATAATGATGGGTATGATTATAGGGATCAAACTCCCTCTCGTAACGACAGTTTTGACTATCGAGATAGGTACTAGCAAAGCAGCTGTAATGCTATAGTTAGCCCCAATAAAACTTCACTAAAACGGAGACAAAGTAAACGGCAAAGAATCATCTACCTTATGATCTAACTTTGTTGTTACAAGTTCTGCATATTGCCCAGCCCATTCATCTACTGCACCTCTAACGTGTGCGTAACGCTGAAAATCTTTAACTGTGAAAGGAGCTGCTTTATCTGATTCTCTATCAGCAAATTGAAAAAAAACTGTTTGAGGAGGAAGCGCATCTCTTTCAAAACCTTCCATGGCAACACTACCCTTTCCAGCAATCTTAATTAAACCACCACCTGGAACAAAAAAGCCTGCAGCAGTGCCAACTGTATTTACCAAAGGATTTGTTGGCACTAATTCAGTAAGTGCTAATTTAAGAACAAACGTATCAGAGCCTTCACTTTCGACAACTTTAACAGGATGCCCTTTTCTTTTTTCTATCTCGAGCCTAAATTTTTCTCGCATGTATCTAGCAACTTCTTGAAGCTCCTCAATTCTATCTCTCTTAGAAGAGTCAGACCAGTCCGAAGCATTAATTGCTTTATTAATAAACTCCGTACTTACTGGACTAATAAGAATTTTCTTATACCTATTCTTAATCTCTGCATACTTCATTTCATCAAACACCCATGCAGTATGAAAGGGAGTTCTAGGCAGCTTCTTAGTCATAACTTCAGGAAAAGGCAAGAAGTTTGTTATCATTGCAGGCGATGCTTTAAAAAAAGTGCAACTTGCAAACAAAATAAAAAACACAGTAAGTAATTTCTTGTTCATCATTTTTTTACTCATTTAAAAGCAGCTCTATTTTTTCTCTTACTCTAACACTAGTAGGAGTAGTAAAAGGACCAAAACGTCCTTTCAACATTCCATCTCTTCCAATCAAAAATTTTTCAAAATTGAAAGTTACTTCTCCAGACAAATCGTCATTAGCTTGATCAGTTAAAAAATTAAAAATTTGATGTTTTTCTGTACCTCTAACAGAATTCTTTTCAAAAATAGGAAAGCTTATTCCAAATTTCTGTTTACAAAATTCATGAATTTTTTCATTGTCATTATATTCAGAATCACCAAAGTCTCCACTTGGAAATGCTAAGACCACAAAGCCTCTATCTTTATAATCATCATACAAAGACTGTAAATCTTTATACTGGACGGTAGTGCCGCACTTAGATGCAGTATTAGCAACTAAAACGACCTTGCCTTTATATTTTGAAAAAGAAACTTCATTCCCTCCTATCTCTCTAGCCTTATGATCAAAAAAAGTTTCTGCATGAATATGAGAAAAGGAACCAGGTGTTATTAGTAAAATAAAAAATAAAAAAAGTCTAGTCATTCTTACATCACTCCAAAATATCTTTGCTAGGATACTAGTTTTTATTCTCTAGAAACTATCATAGCACAAGCCATAGCTCCAGCAGCACAAACACTAATTAATGTTTTGTTTTTGCCTGTTCTTTTTAAATGGTTTGCCGCAGATAGAACCAACCTACCTCCCGTTGCAGCAAAAGGATGCCCAATAGCAATAGAGCCTCCGTTGACGTTAATTTTGTCTTCTGGGATTTCTCCTATTGGTTTTAAATCAGGAAATTTATCCCATCCATTTTTCCAAATTTCTTTGTTAGCTGCAACTTGAGCACCAAAGGCTTCATGTATTTCAAAGAAATCTATATCAGAAATACTTAAATTAGCCTTTTTAAGTAGCTTTGGTACAGCTAAACCAGGTGCCATTAAGAGCCCATCTTTTGGATCAATACCTGCAAACTCTACATGGTCTATGTAGCCTAAAATTTCAGCGCCAATTTCTTTTGCTCTACTCTCAGATGCAAGTGCTACAGAAGAAGCTCCATCAGTCAAAGAACTTGCATTTCCAGCAGTGATTGAACCTTTTTCACTTTTATCAAAAACAGGTCGTAGTTTTGACAATTTTTCTAAGCTTGTGTTCTTTCTTATAATATTATCATTGCTAACAGAACTTAGAGATAATATTTCCTCGGCCAAATACCCAGCTTCTTCAGCCCTAACTGCATTCTGATGACTTGCAAATGCAATCCTATCTTGTTCGGCACGACTTACACTAAACTCCTTAGCAGAAATTTCACAATGCTGCCCCATTGTAAGACCAGTAGATGGTTCTTTTGGACTTGGCGGTTGAGGCATTAAAAAACCAGGTCTAAAAGTTGTAAGTAATTTGAGTTTATCGTTTAAGCTTCTTGCTTTTGCTAAACCTATAAAGAATTTTTCTGCTTTTCTATTTATTGTAAGGCTCGGATTAGACATTGATTCACTACCACCTGCAAGACCTACTCCAATTCTTCCAGATTTAATTCCATCTGCAACAAAATTTAACGCCACTAAGCCACTTATGCAATTGTTTGATATAAAATGAGCAGAAAGCGACTTAGGTAAATTCGTTCTTAAAACAATTTCTCTAGCTGCATTTGGATAACGCGGATCCAAAAGAACAGTGCTAAAAATTAATTCATCAATTAAATTGGGATCTAAGTTTATTTTCTCAATTGTTCCAGCTACAACATGTTTAGCTAAATCTAAAAAACTAAATTCAGAAAAAACAGTTCCTGCTTTTACAAATGGAGTTCTACATCCACCAATTATTGCGACTCTTTGCATAATTTTCCTTTCGTTTATCTTGATAAGAATAGTAACTGAGCAAGCATATACATGAAAAGAGGGTTTACTATGCTCTTAACCTGAATTGGCTATAAGAGATATTGATAATAATACAAAGCATTTACGCAGTTAAAGTTCAGTTTAAAGCACAGAGTACGAAATTAAAAGTTTTTAATAAAGTTTTTTAGCAGCAACAAAACCGATTGAAATGCTCTACAGGATAATACAAATTTGGCTAGTTCTGCTATAGTTATCCATCCGTGGGCTTAGGTAAAGAGAATAACGTCAAGCCGCAAATAAATCTAGTTGATCCCCTTCTTCCCCCTGACTAGAAAAAGATTCTAAATGCTTAGATGAAATATCTTTAACGGCAGAAATTAAACACTTCGCCGAATCAGGTCTTAACCATTCATATGCTTTTCTTTTACTTAAAGCATTAGCCAGCTTTGAAGATTTTAACTTTCGCTCACTTGCAAAGGTTCCGTCTGTTAAAGGAAAAATTTGAATATAGTCAGAATTCTCTACTAATATTTTTGCAAACTTCTTTGCATCTTTTTCTCTATTGCCATATGGGAGCACAGGAGAAGCTCTTAAGACTGTAGTAATACCAAAAGTTTTAAGCACTCTAGCAAACTTCAACCGTTCACTTGGTTTAGGTAAGCCTGGCAAGTACTCTCTACTTACTTCATCAATATGAGTTTCTAAAGGGATCACCGCCACTAGTCTATCTTTGATAGGCTCTAACTCTACTATTAAAGTTACTAGTAACGGTGAGTGCGTTTTAACCAAGACTTGTCCTGGCTTATAAACCTTAAGCAAACGGAGAATGTCACGCATAAGATCAAATTTGTTATTAAAGGGAATAAAGGGATCAGACTTAAAGCCTATCCCAATTTTTAAATCTCTTAATTTTCCTTTTTTAGAAACTCTTTTGAGAAAAATTTCTAATTCATCTAAAAAATTAATATTATCATCATCATGATTAATATGAGTTTCCTCATTAGAGAAGTTGTAATATCTGCTTGTTTTTATCTTTGAGTCACGTCCATGATATTTTACCTTCTCAATATTTGCCGATTTAGAATCAAAATTGATTAACAAAAATTCATCTGTTTTCAAGGTAACTTCTTTAAAGTTTTTCATTTTAGCCTCTCGTAATATTTTCTTAACTTTAAGTGCTTTAAAGTTAAGATGTTAAATCCTCCTAAATAAGTTCAAGTAATTTAAAGCTACAACTCAAGTTTAAGTGACTTTTAGTTATTATACTAGTATTTTTAGTGTTTTATTGACTTTTATAGAATGAATATTCACTTATTGGAGGATATATACCCGTCGTCATTTGGTTTTTCCACTTTTTGTCTAAGACCTGATCGGTCTTA
>CALJRW010000142.1 GCA_937976335.1 uncultured bacterium
TTATCAAAATTTGCTCCCGATTGAGCAAAAGAAAGGGAAGATAAAAAAATTGATACTATTAGTAAAAATAATTTCATAATTTTCTAGCCATCCTGAAAATGAGTTTAACATAAAGACATATAATAACTATATAAACTAACTAAGAAGAAAAGCAATCGATCTATAGAAAGTTAAAAAAGTAATTTCCTAAAAAGAGCATTTTGTACTTCCTACCCCCCCTTCCATAATAGATAATTATAAATACTATTGTTAAATTTAAGATATTTGCAATGCATAAAGCCCATAACACATTTTTTCAATAAAGCCAATAGCTACATGAAAATTTATTAACATCAGGATCTTTTTCTATAAAAAAAAGCTTCGTTAAAAAAATAAAAAATTCACAAATAAAAAGGCTCCACCCCTTACATAAAAAAAAATAAACTGCTATAATTTCCAGATGCATGTTGAAGACTCCTCTAGCGAAAAAATTCGAGATTTTTTAAAAAGCAAAGCTCCTTTTTCTGTTATAGATTTAGGTATTAATCTGTCTGAAGACGATTCTATCGTAGAATGCAGCAAGACTGGCGACACTATTCAGGGTATTGTAAGTCAACAAGAATTGAGCAACGAAGAGTCTAATAGCGAAGAACTAAATGACAATTCAAGCGAAGCGTCGACAGAATTTTCTCTGTCCCTAAGAATAATATCCGGTCTTCAAATTAGAGCTAAATGTTCATGCTCAAGCGTAGAAGAGATGGAAGAACAGTGGTGCCCACATGCTGTAGCACTACTCTGGCATGCTCACTCCTTAGGCTTCTTATCAGAATCAAGTGGATTTAGTGATGTGGAGAGCATTTATAGAATAAATACTAACTCTCCTAAAGAAATTGCTAAAATCGTTAAAGATGCTTCAAGTGACCCTGCTCCTACCTCTAAAATAAAACCATACATTCCTAATGTCGAAGTAGGACTTGAGCTGAAAAGCGATCGTTTAGGAGTACAACTTAGTTTTGATGGAGAAACTCAAACCCCTAGCCTTTTTGAAATTCACTCTAAACGTTCCTCTAGAGCCTTAGATAACTTACTGATCCAAATTGTAGATGAAGAAGGAAGTTGGGATGAAATTCAGAATTTATGGTACGTCAACTCCAGTCGTGGGATTGAAATTATACTTGGCTTGCTAGGGGAATATAAGAAAGTATTCTCATTAGATAATAAAGAGAATATAAGCTTAGAAAATCAACTAATGAATGCTCAAGTTTCGGTTGAATGGCAAGATACTTCTGTTGAATTGATACTTAATTGGTTATTACCTAATGGCAAAACTCTAATAAAGAAAGAAGAACTTATTGGAACTGGCCCTTATTGGGTTTTTATTAAAGATAAAATACATAAACTGTCACCTTCTGCTTCACGACTTGCTTCAATTTTTCCATACTCTTCAACGATTTCCCTAACTCGTTCACAGATGGGACCAATTCTTGAAGTTATAAATTCTGGTAATTTTGAAGATTCGATCATTAATGTTGTTAACCCAAAAAAACAACCAAGCACAGAAATAGTTGATCCAAAATGCAAAGTGAATTTAGAACTTGAGGACAGTAGCGTTGGTCATTTTGGCTCTGGTGGAGAAGTGCATGTTTTTGCGGATGTTGAATTTGAATATCCCCTTGCTCCTCCTGAGAAAAACTTAGTTTATCTTCGAAACATCGAATTAGAAGAAAACACAATTAAATCACTAGAAGAAATTGGCTTTGAATACAAAGGTGAATACAAAAAACTAACTGTTAGTAATGACAAGGCGCTTGATTTAATTTACGAATCTAAAAACCACTTTAATAAAGACTGGGAAGTTGACGGTTTAAGTAAAATTAAAAAACAAATTAAATTTAATGAACTTGCTCTAGATATCAATCTTGCGAGCTCTAAAGAAAAAGAGCTCGGATCTAACATAGACTGGTTTGAATGCAATGTCGCCTTAACACAAAATAGCGCCAAACTACCTCTTAGTTTTTTGTTTAAGAGAGAACAGAAAGGCTATAATAAATGGGTTAAACTTGACAGTGGAGCTTTTGCAAAAGTTCCTGGTGGCGGATTAAAGCAACTAAAAACTTCACTTGGCATGCTAGATCCTAACTTTAAACTAAGCAATTCAATTAAAACTAAATTAACCACTGCGCAATCAATTGGAATTGCAGGAATTAAAGATGAAAAGATAAGAATTAAAACTGATAAAAAAGTCAAAGCAATTTCTAAAAAGCTTCTTGATTTTGAAAACATTACTCGCCTTGAAGAAGGCAAGAACTTTGGTGGCACTTTAAGACCTTACCAAAGAGATGGCTTGAGTTGGCTACACTTTCTTTTTGAGTACAACCTAGACGGGATTCTAGCCGATGAGATGGGTCTAGGAAAAACTGTTCAAACCTTAGCTTTGATTCAGCATCTCAAATTTCATAAAAGCAAAGCTAAAGCTATCAAAAATCCCGTGCTGATTGTTGCTCCAACTTCTGTAATTACAAACTGGCTTTATGAAGCTAGGCGTTTTACGCCTAAATTAAAAGTCTTACTACTTCATGGACCAAAAAGAAAAAATAGTTTTAAAGATATTCAAGATCACGATATTATAATCACTTCTTACGCACTGCTTAGATTAGATAGATATGAATTAGAAAAAAATAAATTCTCGTATGCCATACTTGATGAAGCTCAAAATATTAAAAACCCACAAGCAGCAACAACTAAATCAGCTAAAGCTCTAGATTGTGACCATAGATTAGCTCTTACGGGAACGCCAACTGAAAACAGACCGATGGAGCTTTGGTCAATTCTTGATTTTCTAATGCCAGGATACCTTGGAAGTTATGAATTTTTCAAAAAATTTATAGAAAAACCAATTCTTGAAGAAGGTACAAACATAAATGCTGTAAAATTTTTAAATTCAAAGACTCGTCCATTTATTTTAAGACGACTTAAAGCTGATGTAGAAAAAGACCTTCCACCAAAAGTGGAATCAGTAATGCACGTTCCAATGCATGAGTCACAAGCAAATATGTATGCTCAAATTCTGGAAGAAGTTCGTCCTTCTGTAATGGATGCCATTTCTGAAAAAGGAGTAAGGGGAGCAAGTATTTCTATTTTGGCAGCCTTACTTAGACTAAGACAAGTGTGTAATCATCCAAACTCAATAGCTGCATTTCAAGATCTAGAAGGTTATGAATCTGGAAAGTTTGATCTTCTAAAAGAACTTGTTACTGAAGCTATTAGTAGTGGCAAAAAATTACTTGTTTTTAGTCAGTTTAGAGGAATGTTATCTATAATTAAAGAATGGCTTGCAGCAGAATCTATTAACCACCTATATTTAGATGGTTCGACAAAAAATCGCCAAGATTTAGTCGATCAATTTAATAGCGATGAAGACGTCAGGCTATTTCTTATTAGCTTAAAAGCTGGTGGAACTGGACTCAACTTAACTGCTGCTGATACAGTTATTATTTACGATCCTTGGTGGAATCCAGCTGTAGAATCGCAAGCAGTTGATAGAGCACATAGAATTGGCCAGAAAAATAAAGTTGCTGTATATAGACTTGTAACAGAGAACTCAGTTGAGCAAAAAATAATGGGCCTAAAGAAAAAGAAATCTGATATTTTTGATGCTTTGATTAATGAAACTGGCTTATCTACTTTAAATCTAACCAAAGAAGATATTGAGAGCTTCTTTACACCTATTAGTTTGGATGTTGAGTAATTTTGGACGAATTGAAAACCATCAATTACAATAGCACTTCTTACAAATTAGCCTAAGTACAATTTATACATAAATCACTAAGATAAATCATTTCCCTAGTGGGTCTAGCTTTTAGTTTAGACAGCTTTCTTTTAAATGAATTAGAAAAAATTTCTCCATGATAATCTACTTCTCTCACTTGCTTACAATCTTCACATTTAAGAAAAATATGAGTATTGTCTGGACAAGTATCACAGTGCAAACAGGAAAAATAATTGTTCGTCTCAGTATCACGATGAACCAAACCTTGCTCATGTAACATTTCTAAAATCCTATAAACAGAAACCAAATCTAGCGACTTCTGCATAAGTTTTAACTCTTCATGTATTTTCTGAGCACTTAAAGGTATTGATGCTTTGGATAATAATTCTATAACAAAAAGGCGAGGTTTCGTAATTCTAAACTTATGAATTTTCAAGTGCTCGGTAGCTTTTTTTATAAAATTATTTGCCATATGGTTAGTTATACTAAAAATTAGCAGTTAAACCAGCAAAAAAAGCACGTCCTCTAAGTGGCGCTTGATCTTTTAAAAATGAGGTGTGCACTCTTGCCTCTTCGTTCGTTAAATTAGTGCCTCTAAAAAAGAGTTCTATTGACTGAGCCTCGTTTCTTGTAAGATTAACATTTACCCCAGCATTCAATAAAGCATAACCGTCCGTCGGCAATTCAAATTCAGCAATTTTATCCTGCTCTTCTACAATAATTGAATCAAGATAAGCATTAAAAATATCGTGAGAATAAGATAAACCTATTTTAGTTCTAATAGGGGTAATTCTTGGTAAATTCTGATTATTATTAGTATCTCTAGCTCTAACAGAGTCAAAACCAAGATTTAATGTTAGGAGATGTCCTTTAGAATTAATTAAATCTTGTTTAAGATCTGCCTCAAATCCCCAAAATCTTGCATCAATATTCTCATATTCAAATACGGAAAAACCTTCCATTTCTCCACCTCTTGCAGAAAGATTAATGTAGTCACTGTAATCTTGAATAAATGCTGTAAAAGAACCTCGAGTCGGACCAGTTAACTTACGTAATATAAATTCTGCTCCTAAAGATCCTTCTTTTTCTATATCTGAATTTCCAATTTCAAATATTTGAGAAGCAATATGCGCACCATCTGCAAAAAGTTCAGTAGCATTAGGAGCACGTTCTGAGTATGAAAAGTTGAAGGCAGTACTATATTCTTTAGTATTGTTATGCCAAATTAACCCCGATGAAGCAGAAAAAACATTAAAATTTTCAGAAGACATTTGAAAAGGGTCTACACTAGAGTTTTCATACCTTCCACCTAGCTGCAAAATCAAATTATTATTTAAAGCAAAATCCTCTACTAAAAAAATTGCTGGATTAAAAGTCTTTGTTGAGGGGATAAAAGCTTCATCACCTGTGACTTCTAAATCGTCATAGTTTATCTGTAGACCAAAACCACCTTCTAAATAATCTTCATGATGGTGAGTTAATAAAACTCTTCCTTCAAAGCTTTCACGTTCATAAAGAGTGCCAACACTACTACCTTCTAATTCTTTATGCTCATAATCTGAAAAACTAAAACCAAAACGTACAGTGTCAAGAAAATCTTGATGCAAATGTACTGCACCACGAGACTCAATTCTTGTTTGTTCTAAATCTATACGAACATCACCTTCTTCCTCTTCATCCTCCTCTTCTTCCATGTGGAGATGTCCTCCAGGAATGCCGTACTCAGATCCAGTATTTTTGACAGCAAATCCAATAAATCCGCTATCCCAGACATGAGATAAACCAGCTTTAAAACCATAACTTTCAGTATCACTATTTTCTAATATATCTTTTACTTCCTCATCTTCGTGATCTTCCTCTTCATGATCCTCATCCTCTTCATCATCGTGCTCATCTTCTTCCATTTCTCTCAATAGTGAAGACTCAGCAAAACCTGGTATTTCTATATCATTAGTACTACGACCAAAACCAGAAAAATACCAATTCAAACTACCTGCTTGACCTTGCAAAATTGTAGAGCCTGAAAATTCATCACTGGCACTATCACCTGCAGTAATATTTAACTTACCTGTAAAATCTTTCCCTATATTTTCTTCGGCAATCGATCCGTCAATTACATTGACAACACCCCCGATAGCCTGACCACCAAACATCAAAGTACTTGGTCCACGTATTACGTCAATTCTTTCGGTTGTTAGAGGCTCTGAGGTTACGGCATGATCATCAGAAGAAGCTGATACATCTCCATTCTCTAATCCATTTTCAAGAACACGCACTCGCTCTTTTCCTTGACCACGAATAATAGGTCGACTGGCACCTGGTCCAAAGTTAGTTCCACTAATGCCTGGTTCACCATTTAAAACTTCTCCTAACGAAGCTTGATGTTTTTTTAATATCTTTTCTTTGTTAATAGTACTAATTGGCTTTCCTATTCTTTCCATTCCTTGAGGTGATAATGAGCCTGTGATAAAAATTTTAAGTGGCTCATTATTTTCTTCTGAAACAGATAGGAAAGGAGTTAACAATATAAGTAAACAGATTAATAATTTTTTCATTTCAATTTCTCTTTTAAAATTCACTTGGAACATAGCTATAATGCAAATATATTGCAATAGCTAATGCAATATATTTGCATATACGAGAATTTAAAATGAAAAAAGAATATAGAAGCATATTTTCTTACTAATTTCTTCATCTCTTCAAAACCTTACCTATTGCCTCGAAACAAGTAGAAAAAGCTATTTCTAATAGCAATAACCTATCTTTTGAAAGAGAAAAGTAAATTTATTTATTATTTTCAACAACTTACATATTTTTTCTTGAACAACACACAAAGTTACAAACTAAAATTTTTAAAAAAGCACTAAAATCCTTTCCAATTAACTTGAAATAAGCTTTCAAATAAGATAATTATAGTAAAGAGGAGCTAAGTTACTATTTTCTCTACTTTTTAAGGAAACACTTATGGATAACAACTCAAAAAAATACTGCCTTACTAAAGCTGACCTTGCAGATGCAATATACGCAACTCTTCCTGTAGATAAACAAAAAGCTGCGCAAATAGTTGAAGAATATATAGAAATAATTAAAGACGCCCTTGAAGCTGAAAACAAAGTTATGCTTTCAGGATTTGGTTCTTATGAAGTTAAGTTCAAACCTCCTAGGAGAGGAAGAAATCCTCAAACTGGAGACTCAATAATTCTTAGAGCGAGAAAAGTTGTGAAGTTTAAGCCTAGCCAATTGCTTAGAAAAGCTATTAACGCTGGTCCTTCACCAATCTCTCAAATGAATGCTGAAAATAATTTTGGAAATGCAGCTTAGTTAAGAGGTTCAAATCTTTTCTATTCTTAGCCATTGTTTGAAACTAAAAAAGAACATTCTTTTACTCTTATTAATTATTTTTTTTAATATAGATAATTCTTTGGGAGAAGATGCCATAAAAGTTGGTGTCATTGCGCCATTAAGCGGTCCTGCTGCTGAACTAGGTATTCAAATAAAAAATGGAATAGAGCTTTCAAAACCGGATCTAAAATCTAATTTAAAATTTATATTTGAAGATAGTCAGTGTTTTGCAAAAGATGCTGTAAGCGCTGCAAAAAAACTTTCAAGCATAGATAAAGTTTCAGTTATCATTGGCCCTCTCTGCTCCCCTCCTTTTCTCTCCGTAGCTAAAATTTTAAACGATGCGCAAATAACTTTCATTCATTCAAGCTCAGGAACTCAAAGTACAAATTTAGAGAAAGGTAATTATGGAATCGAGGGCACTGCAACAGTAATGGAAGAGAACTTGTACTTAGCAAAATATGTTAAATCATTAGGACATAATACCGCAGCCATTATTCACTTTGAACAAGAATGGGCAACTGCCCATGCAAAAGCCTTTGCAGATTCTTTTATTGGCGCAGGAGGAAAAATAATTGCCAAAGAGGTTTTTACAAACCCTGGTGAAACCGATTTTCGTTCTTCTATTTTAAAAATCAAGACCTCAAAACCTGAAGCTATTTTTATCTCTGCTTACAATGGAATAACAGGTTCAATTGTAAAACAATTAAGAAATAGTGGAATCAAAACCGACATCTTCTCTCAATACGACATTGAAGACCTCACTTTCCTGAAATCAGCAGGAGAAGCAGCAAATGGCATACGCTATACATATCCTTTTGATAACACAAATCTTTCTGCAAAGGCACTAAATTTCCAAAAACTTTACTTAGAAAAATACAAGTTAAAACCTTCGTTCTATCCGTATAATGGTTATGACATTGCTTTGTTAGTTGATAAATCGATACAAAAATGTGGTGCAAATTCTAAATGTATATACTCACAAATTATAAACACCAAAAACGTCAATAGCTTAACAGGCCTTCTCTCTTTCAATAAACATGGAACCATTAGTAGGAAATTTATAATTAAAGAAATTAGAAATATGAATTTTTATAAAGTAGAGCAATATAGTGAAGGAAATTGAAAATTTCCGGAAGTCTCCTGGAGGGACAATAAGATATACCCAACGACATTTGGTTTTAC
>CALJRW010000143.1 GCA_937976335.1 uncultured bacterium
GTTCTAATTTTATTTTTTCTCCTTTATTTCCAGGAGAATCAGAGCTTAATAGTATATTTTTAATGTTTTTTACAATATTGTTAGCTTTTTCTATATCATCTTTTGTATTTGCATTTTTTTCAATTAAAAATAAGTCAAAGAGATCGATTTTTAAATTTATTCTTAAAATCCCCTGAAGTGTATTTGTTAAGAGTTTATTAACATAACTTGGTACTTCATTTTGGCATAATTTGTTTACTGAAGTTTTTATAAACTCATCTAACTCGATATCTTGTAGGTATAAAAAAGAATCTTTAATTTCTTGAATTTGCTCTAAATTTAAAAATTCAAGAGGTTTGATAGCCATTCTAATTATATTTTCTGAGCTTTGAGCTTTAATTTCTTCAACTCTTGAATGAAGAATTTCTTTAATTTGTTTATTATTACTTAATCTAAATTCTTCTTTAACTTGATAAATTTCTTCTTTGCTAAGATACTCATCTTCTCGATCATGTATTTTTCTAGGTGTAACATTGTAGAACGATTTGTATAAATCTAGTGCTTTCTTGCGTGCATCAAAACTTTTAGAACTTGAGTACAATTCATAAGTTAATTTTTCATTGTAGATATGTTTAAGTTTTAAGTTAACCTGTTCAAATTGTTTTTTTGTAAGGTATTTTACTTTATCGTCAATTGCTCCGTAAGCTCTAAGCTCTTTTTCCCATACTGGAGCATGATTATAATTATGCCTAAAACTTCCTGAAAAATCTGCCTGAAGATTAGGGTCATTTCTACCAATTTCACAGCTTTCGGCACAATTAAGGAGAACTGAATGAATCTCTTCAACTACATTATTGCTTTTAAATCCTTCTAATAAAGTCAGAATATTTTGAGCATCATGTTTATCTAAAGTAAGAATTATTTGCTCTCTTAGCTTTAGTTCATTTTTTTGATAATGATAAATATCATTATACTGAAATTCAATTTGTTTAACTTCATGTAGTGTTCTTCCAAGTAAGATCATCCTGATTGTATATATATCAGGATAAGAATTTCCTTCTGTGCTTTTTCTACTAATTGCAGAAAATATAATTTGAGCTAAGGTTCGAGCTGGAAAGGAGTTAAGGGTGTTTCGTAATTCTCTTACTTGCTTAGTAGTTAATTTATATAGCATAGATGCTGTTAACTTTCTTGCATTTTTATTTTTTCTTATTATTAAATTCCAAAGAGAAGCTGCTATTTTTTCTACATTAAATCCAGCAATTAATTCTTCTATTTCTTTTCTACTCTCTTTTCCTGTTCGATGTATAATTTGATCAGAGAGTGAAGAACTTTGTCCTTTTCTTAAAAGTTCTTTTCCGTATTTATCTTCAAAATATTTACAAGCTTGGCTTAAAATAAATTGATTTTCATAAGAGTTTCTATTAAGAACTACATCTTTAATTGTCTTGATATAAATTTCTTTATCATTAGTACGAATATTATTACTTAGATCGAAAATTTTTTCAGCTAGTTCTATTGCTTCAGCATTTAGTTTCTTCACTAAATTTTGCTTTTCTTTTTCGCTTAGATATATTTTTTCAATAGGTGCGTCGAGATGCTCTTTAGCAATTTGAATAAAACCTGAAATATTTTTCTCTGTCAAAATAAACCTTAAATTTTTAAAACCTAAATTAGGTATTTTTAATATTTTTTATAAAAAGAATTAACCCTACACATTTGTTATGGCTGTTTAGTCCAAAAAAGTATCATAAGGGATGCCTTTAAGTTATTGATTTTACTTATTTAAATAATTTATTTTTAATGATACTGAAGCTCTTCTATAGTGATATTGGGGAATTTCGTATATGAGAAATATTGATAATTGGGCAGAAAATTTTAAAACATTCAAAAAAAATGCATTTCGCTTAGAAAGTTTGCCTCAGTATTTAGTTAAGGAAGAGAAGGATTCATTCGCAGCTTTTCTTAAAGGAGAAGCTTACTCAGAGCCTAATTGTGATCATTTAAGTTGGCTTAAAACTATTGAATCTGCAATTTCTCGAAATGCTCACTTTTCTCGTATTCACATTGTTCCAGAAATTTTAACTGACTATCTTAGGTTTGAAATTCAATGTTATAAAATAAATGCACAATCTGGTGATGATATCAGATTCATTTATCAAAAAGATGTACCAGAAAAATGGCTATCTTTTTCAACAAAGTTTGATTTTTGGTTATTTGATGATGAGCTTCTTTTTGAAATATTATATAGTAAAAATGGTGAATATATTGAAGCTAAACAAATAAATAATCAGAAAAAAATTAAAAAATGTATTCAGTGTAGAGAAGAATTCATGGCTTTAGGAATTTCACTTGCCGATTTCTGTGATTCAAATAGTTTATAGAAAATCCAAAAAATGATTTCCGAAAATGAACTTTTTGGAATTTCTATAACCAGGAGGTCAAACTATATAATTTTGATTGATCTAAGTTTTTTCAACAATTAACTTTATCACTACAAATTAATTTAGAATTTTCTTTAAGTTCTAGATTATCAATCAATCTCACTCCTTCAATCCAAAAAGCACACAATATTCTAGAATTAGCTGAAATTTTTTCCTCAGTATCTAAACTTTTTTCATTTACTATTTCAATATATTCAAGCTTAATATCTTTTAATTTTTTAAAAAAATTAAGGCCAACTTTAAGTAAGTTTTTGCGATCACTTTCTCCCCTTGAATAAGCATCTTTGATATGATTCATCATTCTTAAAGCTTCAGACGCTATTTGCTTAGCTTTTTCACTAAGTCTTGAATTTCTTGAGCTAAGAGCGAGGCCACTTTGCTCTCTAACAGTTTTTCCACGAAGAATCTGAATAGGAAAATGTAAATCCTCAACCATTTTTTCAATTATTCTAAGCTGTTGAAAATCTTTTTCCCCAAATATTGCAAAGTTAGGTTGGAATAAATTAAATAAGATGCTCACTATAGTAGTAACCCCATCAAAGTGCCCTGGGCGATGAGCTCCTTCAAGTTTTAGAGAAAGATCCTCTACTAAAGTTTTAGATGAAAAGTTTTTGGAATAAATATCTTCTTTGTTTGGACAAAAAACTAAATCACACCCGATGTTCTTTAGTTTTTCTAAATCTCCAAGTAGATCAATAGGATAATTTTCAAGATCGCTCTCTTCGTTAAATTGTGTTGGGTTAACAAAAATACTACAAGCTACAAAGTCAGCCTTATCTTTAGCAATTTTAATTAAGCTAAGATGACCTTCATGCAAGAATCCCATTGTTGGAACAAGAGCAATAGTTGTATTGTAAAAAGTAGAGCGCCATTTTTTTAATTCAGAAAGTTCTTTTATGACTTGCATATTCTTAATTTTACTCAAGTAATTTTGGAATTCCGTTTTTTATTGTTTTAAGAACGTATGAAAGATTTAAAATATCTCCATTTTCGTCAAACTCAATTTTTCCAAGTGCTCCGCTGGATACTGAATTAGATAAATAATCCTGCACCAACTTAGTATCAGGGCCAACCTTTTCAATAGCATTAATAATTGAAAAAATTGCATCATAACTAGTACTAATTAAAAAATTAACATTAGGTTCTTCGCGATAAGTTTTTTTGTATATCTGTATTATTTTATTTATTTCATTATTATTGGAATCAATATTTGGTACATCTATGTATTTTACACCATTTTGAATTGAGCCTAAATTTTTAATTGTATCTGAGTCTCCTGGAGAATAGTATGCATAAACTGGTTTATCGATTTTTAAATCTTTTAGCTTTTTTAATAAATTTTGATATGCTTTGGGCGTTGCAGTGTTTAAATAATAAGCATCAGGTTTTTTAGTTTCAATATTTATCAAGATTGATTGAAATTCAGTTTCATCAACGTTAAAATCATATGTAATAGAATTTTTTTCTAAGCCGTTTAAAAGTAATTTTTTAATCCCTAAGGTATAAGGACTTTCTTCAGTTAAGATAGCAATTTTTTTTATTCCATCCTCTAGAATTGTTTTTGTAAAGCTTTTCATTCCTTTTTCTATATCAACAAATGTTCTAAAGGAATATTTTCCAATGTTTTTTATATCAGGATGACTGCAAGCAAATCCAATGGAAATAACTTCATTCTTGTTAGCAATTGGAGCTGCTTGTAGTACTTCTCCACTACAAGCTAACACTAAAAATTTAACTTTATTTACATGTATAAGTTTTTTAACAGCTGTTGTAGCAGAATTTCCAATCCCACATTGTCCATCTTCAAGCAGCAAATTGTATCGATATTTTTTATCTTTTAAAAGATTAGAAGTTTTAAGAATTTCAAAAACTCGCTTTGCATCAAGACCCCATGAAGCTTGAGAGCCAGTTAATGGAAGAATTGCACCTATGTTTATTACTTCTTTTTCTTCGGAATAAGAAACAGAAAAAGAAAATACCAGAATTACTAGAAATAAGATAAGTTTTTTCAATACAGTTTTCCTCCTAATGGAATTTCTTTACTCGGACTTAAAAGGACTGGTTCATTCTCTTCATCCGGCACAGCTAAAACTAAAACCTCTGACATTATTGGTCCAATTTGACGTGGCTTAAAATTTACAACAGCAAGAACAAGCTTATTAATTAGTTCCTCTTTGCTATAGTGCTTAGTAAGTTGCGCAGAAGATTTCTTAGTTCCGATTTTAGTTCCAAAATCTATTTCAATGATATAGGCAGGTTTTCTTGCCTCTGGGAAATCTTTTACCGATTTTATTTTACCAATGCGTATATCAACTTTTTCAAAATCAGAAAATTCTATCGTCATTAATTTAGTTTCCTATCAAGAGATTTTGCTCCTGTTTTTATGGCAAATTTTGAAACAAAAAAGTTCAATACAAAAACAAGAATAATTCCTATTACTCCGCCAATTATATTGCATAGTACACTAGGAGGATAAAAATTTACAAGTTTAGGTAAAACTAAAATTGGAATAAAACAGCAAATTACACTAACAAAAATTAAAGTTAATGCGAAAACCATAAAAATAAAGCTACCAAAGCTTGCTACTAATTGTTGACTGTATTCCCAATCAAACCTCGCAAAGATTGCTCCCATTCCAATAGCTAGGTTAACTAAGCCAAAAGAAATAAGTAAAGCTCCTATGAGGTGCAATAAAATT
Organism: uncultured bacterium; assembly: GCA_937976335.1. Lineage (GTDB taxonomy): Bacteria > Bdellovibrionota_C > UBA2361 > UBA2361 > CALJRW01 > CALJRW01. Next base: position 5,122 of record CALJRW010000143.1, read on the forward strand.
ACAGGTGTAGTAGCTGATAAGTTATAAGCTCCAACAGTCATAAAGATTGTTCCAATTAAAGCAACAGGTAAAAACCAAATTTTGGCTTTTATTGTTAATAAATTTGAAAGCTTTAAAGGAGATGAAGCTAGTAGCCAAAAAGCTCTGCCTTCGTAAGAAATGCTTGGAAAAACTAATCTGGTGCAAATAGCAGTACAGAGAAAAGCTCCCATTGTACTGTTTGCGATTAGTAAGAATAAATTCCAATTTTCTCTTTTTCCAATTGGAATTGAATCAATCACAGCAAAAACTCTTAAATGAAAAAGATATATCATGCAAATTGTGGTTAAAAGAATTAATTGAATAATTTGTCCCATATCTCTAACAAAAGCTCTTAATTCTTTTTCAACAAGTGCCTGAGTTGTTGAATCAAAGAATTTTCCAAAGCCTAAGAAATTTAAATTTAGAATGCGAGTTTTTGCTTTTGAGCTTAGGATTCTATTGTAGGCAAATCGGTACATTAAATTTAAACAAAAATAGGTGAAAGAAATCAAAGTTAAGGCTAAAAATAAAAGAGCAAGAGAGTAGGTGCCAAAAGAGAGAATTTCTTTATTAAGTAATTCGTTAAGTGCTTCTGCAAGCCAATTGATAGGAAGCCAAGTTAAGTTGGGAAGAGTTATAATGTCAACTATACGTAAAACTTCTTCGGCTTGAGTAATGTTTTTCCCTGTTTCACTTGCAAGTTTTATTAATCGAAATAGAAAAAATATAAAGAGGCAGGCGCAAATAAATAGAGCTTCTCGCGTCTTAGTTAAAGGAAATACTAAGGCTCCAAGTATTGAAATAATTATAGCAATACAGGTTGGTAAAAGAAAATAAACTAACGTCAAAGCAAAAGACCAGAAGTAATAAGTAAAATCTGCATTATAGTGAACACCATGAGCCCAAAGAAAAGGAAGTATAAATGTTAACGGCATCCAACTTGATTGGAAAAAAATATATACAAATTTTCCAGTGAAAAATTTCGTTAAGCCTAGAGGTGAAGAATTTACAATATCTAGGTCTGCCCCTTTATATAAGCTACCAATGCTAAAAACTAAGTTTGAAAGAAATAGCATGAATGTTAAAAGGAGAAGCACCAAGCCAATTGGTCTAGCTGGTGATAGATATGCTAAATCTGAAATTACTTCTAATTCTATCAAAAGTTTCTTAGTAGAATACCAAATTAAACTAGCAACTAAAATAAAGAAAGAAAGGAGTACATATTCTTGACCTCCTGATTTCTTAAGAAGAAATTTATTTTTAATGCTTTGTATATGTGGCTTAAGTAATATATTCATTTCACAAAGCTTTACCTAATTGAGGAATAAATGTATTAAGTTCTGCCATTAAGGGATCTAAATTTAAAAATTCAAAATTTTTGCAAGCAATATTTTTACTTATGTTAATTTTAAGTTTTTCACTAATTCCTTTGATTTGTTTTTTTCCTTTTATTTGCCTACTTGAAGAAGAGAAAGAATAAAGTCCATTTTTAAGTTTAAGAAGTTTAAATGGTCCTGGTAAAGTAAATTTTCTTGACCATATAATTTTATTATCTTTTTTGAATTCAATAATCGAATTTATTGGGTTCACTTTATTGCTTGTAAGATTTATTTCAATATTATCTTTAGTAGCGATAAAGTTAGCTTTGTTGAGTTGATTTAACTTGTTAAAGGAAAGAAAAAGAGTATAGTTAATTGTAGTATTATTATTGTAAATTTTGTAATTTATTAATCCATTGGAATTTATTGCGTATGCTTTACCTTGATCCTCTAAGTTTGTTTGTAAAGTACCGATGCAGTTTTTGTCACTTAATATAGAATAATTTTGCATTTCATCTGATAAATCAAACTCAAAGTTGTTGTTTTCTAAATTTTTATAATTTATTTTTTGATAAAAATTATAAAA
>CALJRW010000144.1 GCA_937976335.1 uncultured bacterium
AAAAAGAAAAAATATCTTTAAGAATGTATTTTGCAATTGGTTCAATGGCTCATACCTTGATGAGTGAGAATGCTCCGCCTGTTTTTAGAGAAAAGTTAAAAGCAAATCCTGATAGCAATTATCTTATGAACGAATTAAAAGAGTTTATAATTGGGGGATTTCAGTGCTAAAAAAATTTTTATTTTCACTGATAATTTTAACTTCATGTACTGTAGGGCCTACTTATAATAGGCCAGAATTTCCAATTGAAAGTGATAAGAACTATTTTAATAAAGTTAAAAAATCAAGAAAAAAATTTAAAAATTGGTGGGAGAGCTTAAAAGATCCAATTTTAGAAGATTGGGTAAAAGAACTATATTCTAATAACTATTCTCTTAAAGCTGCTTCAGAGAGGATTCTACAAGCTAAAGAAGGCATTATTGCTGAACGCGGTGCTCTGTATCCAAGTCTTGATTTAAATGGAAGTGCTGGGCGGACTAAAACTATTATTCAAAGTTTTGGTGGTCTTGGACAAGCTATTGGTGCTGGAGAGGGCCTTGAAAACAGTCCGATTCAAAGACCTCCTGATGCCTTTTATAATAATAGTTTTAATCTAAAACTTGCAACTTCTTGGCAGTTAGATTTGTTTGGTAAAATTAGAAATGGAATTGATGCACAAGAGTCAAACTTCTTAGCCACACAAACTGACAAAATTGCCTTACAGCAAACCCTAATTTCTGAATTGCTTAGAAAAAGAGTCAGTATAGGTAGTTTAGAAAAGCAGTTAGAATTATCTAAGCGCATTATTTCAACTCGTCAGAAAACTAGGGATTCAATTAAGAGTAGATACGAACTTGGAGCTGCATCAGTTAGTGCTCTCGATTTTAGACTTGCAGAGGAAAGTTTAAATACAGCAATGGCTGATATTAAACCAGTTGAGACAGCGCTTGAGATAGCTAAGTATAGTGTTGATCTTTTGTTAGGAAATGCGCCAGGAGAGCTTATAAGTCAGGATAAAAAGATATTTAACTTGCCGGCTCCTGAAGAGATACTGATACCTCAGCCTTTAGAGCTGATGGATAGAAGACCTGATTTAATAAGTCATGAGTTTAGGATAATGGCTGCAAATTCAGATCTAGGAGTTTCGATTGCTGATTTGTATCCAGGAATTGTAATAGGTGCAGATTATGGTTTTCAGTCGCTTGATATCAATGAACTTATTAAGCCTGAACGAATCGTATGGTCAATTATTGGCTCTATAGGTACTAAGCTTTTTCAAGGTGGGCGATTAAGAGCAAATATCAGAGCCAAAGAAGCAAGGGTAAGAGAGCTTTCTGCAAATTACACAGATGCAATTCTTAAAGCGCTTTTTGAAGTTGAATCTGCTCTTTTGAATGAAAAAAAATTAAGGGCAGAGTTTAAAAAACTGAAAGTAAGTTTAGAAGCTATGCAAGCTGCTGAAGTTATGGCTTTCAATAGATACTCGAACGGATTAATAACAATTTTTGAACTTTTAGATATTCAAAGAAGGAGTTCAGCAATGGAGCAAAGATATTTAAATACAGAACTTAGCATTTGGAATGCGAGAGTTGATTTGTATTTGGCGTTAGGTGGAAATTGGTTATTAGTGAAAGAGGAGAAAAATGAAAGTAATTGAAAAGTTTAAGGCGCAGTCAAAAAAAGGTAAAATACAATTTGTTGCAGTAGTTCTCTTACTATTAGGATGTGTACTAGTTTCAAGAATGCTTCAACATGAGCAAAGTAAATTTAAAAAAGAGGGGAGTGTAGAAAATAAGATTTTAGTAGAAGTAGAGGAAATAGCCCCTAAAACTCAGAGCATAATTATAGAAGAAACAGGAACTGTAAAAGCCAGAAATTTAATTGGAGTTATTCCTCAAGTTACTGGAAGAGTAGAAAAAGTCAGTCCTGGATTTAGATCTGGTAGTCAGTTTAAAGCTAAAGAAATACTATTTCAAATAGAGCCAGTAGATTTTAAATTGAGAGTAGACAATGCTGATGCTAACTATAAACGAGCTTTAACTGAATACAAAATAGAAAAAGCTGAAGGAGAATCTGCAATTAAAGAATGGAATTCTTTAAATCCTGAAAAACCGATTCCAAATTTAGTTGCTAGGAGACCTCAATTATCTCAAGCAAATGCAAATCTTAAATCTGCAAAAGCTGCATTAAAAGAAGCTGAGCTCAATTTGTCACGCTCTAGTTTTTCTTTGCCCTACGATGGACGAGTTGTTAATTCAACTATTGAAGTAGGTCAGTATATAGTAGCTGGACAAAAATATGGTGAGCTCTACACGCTTGAATCTGTTGAGATTGAAGTACCGATTGATAGAAAAAGTTTAAAGTGGTTAGAGGCAGGAAATACAAAAGCTGAAGTAGAACTGAGACTGGGTGGTGAAATGAAAAAACTTAGCTGCCTTGTTCAAAGAATAAGTGCTGAGCTAGATCCACTAACGCGTTTTTCAAAAATATATGTAACACCTGATAAAGAAAACATTGGAAAGTTAGCTCCTGGAACATTTGTGAATGTAAAAATCTTTGGTCCAAAAATTATAAATGTATGGAAAATACCAAATAAAGCAATAAGAGAAGAAAAAACTATTTGGGTATTGAAAGGTGCGAGTTTAGCAAAAATCAGTCCAGATTTTTTATCCATAGGAAAATCATATTCTTTAGCAAAAGGTACTAAGGAAAATCTTAAGCTTGTTACTAGTAATGTTCTTGGATTTACCGAGGGAGCAAAAGCAGAAATAATAGAATGAAAGAAAAAGATGAAAAAAAATATACTGGATTAGTAGCTTGGTTTGCTACAAATCATATTGCTGCAAATTTACTAATGATTTTTGTAATGCTTGCAGGGCTTATTTCCCTTAAAACTATAGTTAGAGAAACTTTTCCTCCAATTGATCCAAAGATAATCAATGTTAGTGTCCCATATCCTGGAGCCTCGCCTGAGGATATAGAAGAGTCTATTACTAGGAGAGTTGAAGAAGTATTAGTTGGGGTGCAAGGAATTAAAAGAATAACATCCACTGCGTCAGAGGGGGTTGGAGTCATAACAGCGGAAATGACAGATTTTGCTGATGCGACTGAGGTTTACAATGATATTAAAACAGAAGTGGATTCAATAGTTGATTTTCCTCCAGAAAATGCTGAAGAAGTCCAGATAGTGCGTGCTAAGGTTACAAGCGATGTGCTTTCACTTGTTTTGTATGGTGATTATAATGAAAAGGTATTAAGGGAGTGGGCAGAAGTAATAGAAGATCAATTACTTCAACTACCTAATGTAACTTTAACTGATATTACTGGAATTAGAGACAGAGAAATTAGCATTGAAATTAGTGAAGATAAATTAAGAGAGCTAAATTTAAACTTATCTCAAATAGCACTTCAAATTAAAAATTTTTCAGTTGATGTTCCTGCTGGAACTTTCAGGACTTTATCTCAAGAAAATATTATTCGAGTTAAAGACAAGAGGTATTTTGGCAAAGATTTTGAAAATATTGTCATAAAAAGCAAAAATGATGGATCTCTTTTAAGATTAAAAGATATTGCTAAAATTAATGATGGCTTTGAAGATTTTAGTTTAATTAATAAGTTTCAGAATAAAAACGCTGTATTTATTGAAGTTGCAAGAAGTGGAAATCAAGATGTCGTAATAATTAGTGAGGAAGTAAAAAAATTTGCAAAAACTATTAATTTACCTAAAGGCCTCTCTCTTGAACTTCTAAAGGATGAAACAGACATTTTAAAAGACAGAATGAGCCTAATGCTTAGAAATGCCGTTCTTGGTTTAGCACTTGTATTTTTGTCTTTAGTTTTATTTTTAGATTTAAAGCTAGCCTTTTGGACTGCCATGGGGATTTCTTTCTCTTTTCTTGGTGGCTTTATGTTTGCTTCATTTTTTGGAGTAACTATTAATATGGTGAGTTTATTTGCATTAATAATAGTTCTAGGAATAGTTGTAGATGATGCTATTGTTACAGGAGAAAGCATTTTTTCTGAACAAGAAGCTGGGCAAAAAGATATTGAAGCTACGATGAAGGGAGTTAGAAAAATAATATCTCCAGTAACAATAGGAGTTTTAACAACAATTGCAGCATTTTTCCCTTTAACTTTAAGTACTGGAACTTTAGGTCAAATACTTTTTCCAATTCCAGTCATTGTAATAGGCATACTATTTTTTTCTCTTATAGAAGCTTTTTTTGTCTTACCTAGTCATTTATCTAATTCAAAGCGTTGGAGTATTGATTTAGTTTCTGATATTCAAAAGTTTGTAACGCAAAAATTAGAAAAATTTATAAATAAATTCATTATTCCTAGTGCTCAATTTTTACTCAAAAGGCGTTATCTTACAGTTTTTTTAGTTCTTTTGTTTGTCTTTAGTGCTTTAATGACTGTGCCAACAGGTATTCTTAAGTTTGTTTTTTTCCCTCCTATTGAATCAGATGAACTTTCAGTTACTTTAGAAATGCCTGCCGGAACCACTTTTGATAGAACTGAAAAGCATATTGAAAAGATAGTTAATGCAGCAAATATTGTTCAAAAGCGATACGAGAAAATAGAACGTAATTCTAAAAAAGAAAGCATTTTTAAAAGCATGTCTGTATCTATTGGAAGTGTTAGGGGAGAAAATAGAGGGCCAAATGGAGCAGCTGAGAATTATACCGGAAGTAATTTAGGATCTGTTAAAATTCAATTAGCTCCTTCAAAGGAGCGCTCTATAAGTGCAGGAGAGTTAGAACGTGCTTGGAGAAAGGAAACAGGTCAAATTGCAGGAGCTAGAAAAATAGCTTTTGAGTCAAGCTTAATTCATGGTGGTCAAGACATTAATTTTCAACTTGTTCATAGAGATAGCTCAGTTTTAGAATCCGCTGGGCCGCTTCTAAGGAAAGAAATTGCTAAACTAGAAGGAATGAGTGAGGTTGTTGAATCTGTAGTACCTGGTAAAAATGAGATTTTGTTTAAGCTAAATGACCTTGGGCTAACGAGTGGTCTAAGTCCATTAGATTTAGGGTCTCAGCTAAGAGGTGCTTTTTACGGAATAGAAGCTCAAAGAGTTCAAAGAGGAAGAAATGAAATCAAAGTCATGGTTCGCTACCCGAAAGAAGATCGTGATAATTTTAAAGTTCTAGAGAGAATTAGAATTAAGCTTCCAACAGGAGAAAGAGTGCCTTTAAAGCAAATTGCAGAGCTTGTTACACAGAAAAGTCTATCAACAATAAAGCGAGTAAATGGAAGAAGGGTTGTTGAAGTGGTAGGGGATGTGGATGAAAATATTACTACTCCTGATGAAGTCATAAAAAAAGTAGAAAAAGAAATATTACCAAATTTACTTAAAAGATTTCCGGGATTAAGTTATAAACTTGAAGGGCAAAGTAAAGATCAAAGAAACGATCTAAAAACTTTATTTAAAAACACGCAAATTGCAATTTTATTAATTTTTCTTTTGCTTGCTGGACAACTTAAGAGTTATTCAAAGCCGTTAATTATTCTAATGACCGTTCCTTTAGGAGTTGCTGGAGCACTACTCGGTCATTTGTTACTTGGTCATCAATTGTCATTTATTTCTTTTTTTGGAATGGTAGCACTCACAGGGGTAGTAATTAACGATTCAGTAGTTTTGGTTGATTATTACAATATGTTGATGGCTGAAGGAAGGTTAGCATACGCGGCAGCAATTGAATCAATAAAGAGAAGATTTAGGCCAATTCTTTTAACTACATTAACAACAAGTTTAGGCCTTTTGCCGATTCTTTCAGAAACAAGCATACAAGCTAAATTTATTGTTCCAATGGCAGTAAGTCTTGCATGCGGACTTCTTTTTGCCAGTTCAATTTTAATATTCTTTGTTCCTTGCTTGCTGTTAGTCTTAGAAGATTTTAAAAGCTTTATTAATAAAAAACTCTAGAAACTCCCAGCCTCCAAGAATTGTTTAACATTAATTCTGTGTTTCTGTGCTTCTGTGTTAGACAAAGAAAACTTATGATATAAGTATCATTATTTTTCTGAGAGCTGGGAGTTTCTAGAGTTTCTAGAGTTTTATGAGTTCTTCAATAGTAAAACCCTGGTAACTCATGAACCCCTAGAAACTCCCAGCCTCCAAGAATTGTTTAACATTAATTCTGTGTTTCTGTGCTTCTGTGTTAGACAAAGAAAACTTACGATATAAGTATCATTATTTTTCTGAGAGCTGGGAGTTTCAGGAGTTTCTAGAGTTTCACGAGTTTTAAATAGTAAACTCTAGTAGCTCATGAAACCCTAGAAACTCCCAGCCTCCAAGAATTGTTTAACATTATTTCTGTGCTTCTGTGGTTAGATAAAAAAAACACTTCTCAACTTTGCACAAAAAAAAGCCTCACTAAGTTTCCTTAGCGAGGCTTTTAAATTTTTTAGTTAAAATTATTAACTAACCACAAGAATTAGCAGAACTTGGAATAGCTCCGATTTCTTCTCTTAACGTGTCAAGAAGCTTGTTAGCTCTTCTATTAAGCTTTTTAGCTTTTCTTCTTTGACCACATTGATTCTTAAGTCTTCTAGTAGCTCTTCTAGCTGTTTCGTTAAGATCTTGAGACGCAACAGATAGAGTGTTAATTGAGGCACTGAAGTCCATAAGAGTACAACCCAATGGAGTTGCGCTTGAACCTGTGCAATTAATACTTAAGCTGTTAGGTATTTCAATTTGAGAATTTTCCCAAATGACTAAATACTCTTTATCAGCTTCCTCAATAAATGCATTAGCATTTTTGACTTGAGCTGTTCCACCACATCTTTTAAGCCTTCTTGAAGCTTTTCTAGTTAAAGCATTAAGTCTTAAGGCAGTACCATCTATTGATGTTTTTAATGTAGCTGCTTCGATATTTTCACAACAAACATTTCCTTCATCAACTTCTCCATCACAATCGTCATCTAGGCCGTTACAGGTTTCTTCGCCTGCTTGACCAGGAGTTACGTCTGGGCAAACTAGCTCATCGTTTTCACAAACATAAGCACTGCTTACTTGACAAACTCCAGCGCCATTAGCACCGCAAGCAGTCCCAATTAACGTGTCGTCACCATTTGCACAAACATCCATACAGTTTGGAACACCATCCATGTCTGTATCAGTTAGATCGGGAGCAGCTCCGCACATAAAAGGCTGAGTTGTAGTATTACAAAAATCCATTGTACAAGCATCGCCATCGTCGCAAGTTAAATCACCTGCAATTGCATTAAAAACTCCAGTTAGGTCAAGACCTGCAGTTGAGTCATAAAAGAGTCCAGGGTTTGAAGCAATTTGGTTTTGCATGTAAAGGAATCCAGGAGCTTCTCCGCCCTCAAGAGTGCAAGCCCCTACAGCTCCGTTTGGATCGTAATGTATAGCAATTATTTGAGTGCTTGGTTCAATAGAAGTTGCATATGCATCAGCTGCATTTTCAGCAGGTGGACAATCACAAATTCCACAAGTTAGATCAGAATCAAATCCAGGAAGGTTAGGATTTCCATCAGAAATCATAATGATATAATCAGGAACATCTGCTCTACCGTTAGCATTAAGTTCTGCTTGCGCAGTCATAAGAGCAGCTTCTAAGTTAGTAAAGCCAACTCCGTTTCCTACAAGTCCAGGTCCAGTTAAGTTATTAACTGAATCATAAAGGTCAGGAGTTCCACCAAGCGCACCGAATGTATCAGTCATTGAACCGCCAGGAATAATTCTCGCTTCATTTGTACTTCCAGAGCAGTCCAAACCTTGTGAGTTTGAGTAAGTACAATCAGAGTTAAAGGTTCCAACTCCAACCCAAGGCGTTGTTATTGCATTTGGGTCACTAAAAGTATCAAGTAAATCTAAAAGTGCATTTTTTTGATCAATAATATTTTGTGCACTGTTAGAACCTGTAAAATCCATCATTATTACAATGTCTGCATTTAAATCAATATTTGCACAAGATGCTTGTGCAAAGGATTGAGATGCAAAACTTATTAGAATAATAATAGAAAGAAATATTCTATTTATAGTTTTCATTTAGTTTGTCTCCTTAAACTACGATGTTAAAAAATTTATATAATTTAAATTTACTAGCTGTGACAGACAAAAAGCAAATATTTAGGCTTCTTGGCTATTGTTGAGATACTATTATTTGAGTCTTGAAAAAACAAGCAAAATGGAGGGAATTAATAGGAATTAATGGGGATTGAGGGGTTTTACTTAAGTTTATTGACAAAAAATCGAAAGTTATAGGAAATAAAAAAGAAAAAAAGAGGAGGCTAAACATTGTGCTAGCCGTGTTTAAAAACCATTGTGGCGGCCTCCTCAACGTCCTTGTAAACCTTCAAAAAAACATCCATGTTTTTTTGTTGCTCCTTAGTCAGCGCCGTTTGGCAGGTGAGAAAGGAGCGTTTTTTCTATTTTCGTTTCCTCAAACGAAAATAGAAAAAAATGCTCGCCAGGATGCTTAGTTGCAAGCTTCCTGGTTCTGGTACAATTTTTAGCCAAACACTCTGGTTGTTTGGCGCTGCGCAATTTTCGTCTGCACAGTTTGTTTCTGTTACCAGTGGTATTTCGAAAAGATCTCCTGTCGTCAATCCTAGCATTGTTGTATCAATGCTAAAATCAACGAGATGAGTAAGAAATGGCTGAGCAAACGGATCGTCCACTTGCCCTAGCCACGTCGAGGAGGTTGTCGAAATAGTTGATGTCAGGGCTGTGTCAGCCCAGTTCCCAACATTAGGATTGACATCAACGTTGACAAACAGAGGGAACGAATTGGGTTCATTCTCTCTGTCTACATATATTCCAAAGGTGAGTGTCTCACCCTCGGAAACACATAGTGGATTCATCTCAGTAACCCATTCCCCGTTTTCAGGGTGCAGTGCTCCGAAATATAGGAACGCCCCGTTGGCGTTCGTAACTGCTACTGATAAAACGATGACAAATGTCATCATTTTATTTTTGCATCTTGTCATAAGACCCTCTTTCTCTAACGGCCTCAGTACTAAAGGTCGTCAGAAACTAAAACTGAGCTAGCACATGCTCTACCTAACCTCCAAAACAACGTTCTAGCCATTCCAAAAGTCACGTAGAGCAAGAAGCTCGATTAATCATCTACCCAACACAAATTTTCACCCACAAGAGTAATTCATTACGCTAACTAACTCAAATTTTTAAGAAAAAATAGGTGATAACACAGATTAAAATGGCTTAGATTGCAGGAAATCTTCTTTATTAGGCTTGTTATGAATACTCTCTAGTTGAGAGCATTGGGGGTGGTCTTCGGTAATTAATTATATTTTCTTGGGAGCTGGGAGTTTCAGGAGTTTCTAGAGTTTCACGAGTTTTAAATAGTATACTCTAGTAACTCATGAAATCCAAGAAACTCCCAGCCCCCAAGAGTTTTTCACACAAAAGAACCAAGAATTGTTTAACATTATTTCTGTGTTTCTGCGCTTCTGTGGTTAGATAAAGAAAAACTTATAATATAAGTATCTTTATTTTTCTGAGAGCTGGGAGTTTCAGGAGTTTCTAGAGTTTCACGAGTTTTAAATAGTAAACTCTAGTAACTCATGAAACCCAAGAAACTCCCAGCCTCCAAGGATTTTTGACACAAAAGAATCAAGAATTGTTTAACACTAATTCTGTGTTTCTGTGCTTCTGTGGTTAGATAAAGAAAACTCATCCATAGTTTTACAACCAACGCTTTATCTTGCCATACGCAACTAATGCTATAGAAACTACAAAGCTAGCTCCAAGCGAAAGTTTGATAGTGTTTAGATCGGTTTTTAGTGCTGATAAAATTGTGGCAGTTGCTGTTGGTGGGGCAGTTAGTCCAATAAGAATAGCTATCCTTTCACTTATTATTGTAATTTTATCTCTTTCTCTACGATGTAATTCTTCACTTGTGTTTTGTATAGATTTTAGAGCTCTATCAATAGTGTCTTTAAGTTTGTCAATCTTATTTGCTAAAGTAATTATTTTAGCTTGAGCTACTTCTATACTCTGCTTTCCAAAAGGGCTAGTTGAGGTTTTTCTCTTTCTTAATGATGCTTTTCTAATCCACGGAGTATTTTCGTTTTGTTTTAAAGTAGCAATAAAAGGGTCGTTTGGATCTAATTCTTTGCTCATTTGATTTAATTTATCTGACATATACTCTAAAGTTTCAATCAGGGTGGTAATTTCGCCTTCTTTATCTTTGTATCTAACCTTTGGTGAGTCAGCAATTTCATCATTTAGTAATCTTGTTTTGCTGTCTATCTCATTTACTACGTTTTCTAATTTATCGACTATATTCTTTATAATTTGCAGTCCAATTAATCCAGCTCCTCTTATGTCGTCATCTAAGCCTTCGATTGAAAGTTCATCATAAAGACTATTTACATCAATATCTCCATCATGAATAACAACTAGTACATTTTTTGAAAACGAAACAAGTAATTTAATGGTCTCCACTTCATAGTCGCCATTTATTTCAAACAACTTACCGTCAAAATTTATATAATGATGATCTCCATACAAATGGCTAGATTTTTCGTGCATTGCGTCAGGGCATTGTTCACGAACTAGTTTTCTCGCAGTGTCTGAGTTGAATTCCTCCGATGGGGTATTAACTAGTAAATCAATAACAGTTATATTTTTAGGACTTGTCAGTTTATCAACAGTTAAGGCTTCGACCTGATTGGGTCTGCCAGTTTTGGCATTAAAAACGAAATGATTTATTTTATTAGTTCCATTTCGATTGGGGGTAAATCTTTGTTTGTATCTTCTGACAATTGCTTCAGTATTTGTGCCGAGATTTCCTTGTATCTTCCCAGAGTTATCAATAGCGTGTTGAACTGCTTGTTCAATTGAATGCACTTCTCCTCTAGCTTCAAAAATTTTATGATAAATTCTAGTTAAATCAGCGGGAGGGAGATTAGCAATTTCTAGAGTTCTTTTGTCATGCCCGTCTCCAACAGTGAGTTCTAAGCTTATGGGTCTTTCCTGTCCTGACCAAGTAGATTGATCTAGGTTAGGAGTTGTTCTTAACTCTAAATCTGTATTACTAAAGGAAACAGAATGAAAATCGTGATTAGTCTTTGTAGTAATAAGTTCTATTGTCTGCCCGCTATTCATATACCTCTTAAATAGACCAAACCATGGTACATTTTTATAAGTGCTTAATCAAAAAAACTTCTCTGTTCGGGAGGATAAGAATTTAGCATGCTAAATTATAAGTGCCTGAATGTCTTAACTATTCCTAGTTACGAGATAAAAAGCATTCCATTGCCGCAACTTCTTTGCTAAATTTTTCAACAAGCCCTTAAATTATTTAATGTAAAAATAAAATTATTGGAGATAAAACATGAAAAATATAATAACTAAAACTTTATTGATAAGTCTAATATTTATGCTTATGTCTTGTTCTGGAATGAGACAAACAGAAAATACTTTTTACACTCATGCAGAAAGTTTTAGAATTTTAGGATTCCCAATTCCTGAAGATGACCAAGCTGCAGCTCGTGCCTTAGTACCAGCTGGTGCAAAAATTACTACAGTCAATTCTACTCCAGCTGATTGGAAATCATTTTGGGGATTTATCGGTAATTTATTCTCTTTTCATATTACCGAGGTATCAGGGACTAAGTAGGGTTGTTTTTAGACAAAAAAGACACGAAGAAGGCACGAAGTTATATGAAGATTTTATGCCTTCTTTGTGTCAAATAAAAACTAACTTCATTATGAAAAATGTCTATTGAAACAAATTTCTCTTCTTAATTTTAAAAATAGACCCTAACATTTTAACACCATCAGTTAGAACATTAATTTTAGACCCATCAACATGATGCCATTCAATTGGAACTTCTTTAAAGGTTAATCCTTTGAGGTGAGCAAGGTGTAGTAGCTCTAGATCGAAACTAAAGCCTGTTTCTTGAATTTTTTGAACTACGTCTCTCGCTGTTTTTAAATTAATTAATTTAAAACCACATTGAGAATCTTTGACATTAGGAAAGAGTAGTAATTTAACAAAAAGGTTAAAAACGCGACCTAAAAATTTTCTATAAAATCTTGCTTCTAATTTAGCTCCCATTGCACGAGAGCCAAAAATTATATCATATGATTCATGTAAAAAGGGGAGAAGCTTTTCTACTTCTTTTATAGCGGAGGAGCCGTCAGCATCAGTAAACAGCATTAAGTCTTCTTTTGCATTTTTCGCTCCAGTTTTTATAGCTGCGCCTTTCCCCTGATTTTTATCATGCGAAATAAGTTGAAATTTTTCTTTGTCTTTACAAAAAGAGTTAACTACTTCAGGAGTTGAATCAGAACTTCCATCATCAATAATTAAGACTTCAGTAAAGATTTCTTTGTTTTCAGCATCTGTTTTTTTTATATAAGAGTTAATTTCTTCTAAGTAGGGTAGAATTCTAATTTTTTCATTATAGGCTGGAATAATTATAGAGATTTTAGGTAGCACAAAATATGTTTTAACATTATGAGTCTTGTCTGTCTACGTATCTTGATAAATGTAAAGTTATGTTAGTCGAGAAAGCACAGAAAAAAAACTTTAAGTTTTTTCAGCTCTTCTCTACAGTTTTCTTGCCTTATGAATTCAATAAGCAGCAGGAAGGCTTGAAACATTATTGCTCGCTTTCGCTGCTCCATTAAGCCTTGCTAAGCTCTTAGCTTGTAAAACCCAAGAATCTCTTTCAATTCTACCTTGAAAAACATCCAGCTTCTCATCAACAAAGGAGATATCTCTTTTAGTCCAATCAGAAATTTGCCAGAAGTAATAGACTCCTAATTTGTTAAGTAATTTTTCAAGTTTTGGTCCAATTCCATGAATTTTTTTAAGATCGTCTTTCTTCCCAAAAGATGCAGTTTTTAACATCTTAGGTCCTTTTGCTCTTTTTTGAACAACAACTTGTTTTTTTCGAGCATGCTTAGATGGCGTATTTTTTTCAACTCTTTTAACTCTAGTAACTTTACTAAAACTTTTTTCTATACCTCTTAGAAGTTTTTCTAATCTGCCAATTCTGCTTTCAAGAGGCGTAAGGTTTACAGCTTTAGCAGATTTAGGCTTAGGCATAGCGTTAATCGCTGAAGTAAGTTTGCTAATTTTAGTATTAACCCCATTTAAATCAATCTTAGTTTCTTTTGGCTTAGGAATTGATCTAACAAGAGTTTCTAATTTCTTTATTTTTGTATTTATCCCTGAAAAATCAAGATTTGTTTTAGTTTTTGGTATCGAATGAATTGCAGTGTTAAGTTTTGTAATTTTACTATTTAGGCCGGTTAAATCAAGTTTTTTAGTTACAGGTTTTGGCATTGATTTAAGTAAGCTTTCTAAGCGGGCAATTTTATTTTTAACAGGCCCCAAGTCAACAGGTTTTGGAACGCTTGGTTTAGGTAGTGATTTAACAAGTGATTCAATTTTTTCAACTTTACTTATAAGTGGATTTAAATCAACAGATCTAGGCATTTTAGGTTCAGGTATAGATCTAACAGCGTTCTCTAATTGTCTAATTCTAGTAATGATTGGATCTAAATCTACAGGGACATGTTTTGCAGGTCTCGGAATAGAATTCACAGCATCTTCTAAGTGTTGGATTCTTGAATTTATTGGAGAGAGATTGAATTCAGGAATGACAGGTTGTGGAATGTTGTTAATTGCAGTTTGAAGTTGTGCCACTTTTCTTTCTAACGGTCCAACATCAGTAGCTGGTTTTTGCTTTGGAAAGCTATGAGGTATGTCAGAGATGAGCATTGCCATATTTTTAGACATATTGCCTATCTTTTTATCCATCCCGTCTTCAAGTTTATTAATTTTTAATTGAATTGCGGCAAAGTCGTCACTTAAGTCTGCATCAAAGCTCATACTGGTTAATCTAGAATGTTCTTCAGTAACATCAATAAATTTTCTCCTTGTCCACCAAGACCCAAAGATAGCCCCCAATAAAGCTGATAGACAAAGTAAGCTTAGAATTTTAACAATTAAATATAACATTTACTACATCCTCCAATTTTAACCATAGCTTTGATTTAAGGTTCTGGTTAAAAAGTTATTTTATAATTTTAATTTCTATACGACGATTCTTTGCTTGTCCTGCAGGCGTTTTATTGTCTGCAATTGGCTTAGAATCTCCAAAACCTTCTGTTGTAAGCCTAGTTTTTAAAATCCCTAATTTTAAAAGAGTGCTCTTGACGGAGTTTGCTCTACTTAAACTTAAAGCTTTATTAGGCTCAGGCTCACCTAAGTTATCTGTATGTCCAGAAATTTTAATTTTTCCTTTGCAGCGTTTTGCTACTTCAGAAAGTTTGTATAGAACCGGAAAGCTTGATTCTGTAATATCTGAACTAGCGCTTTTAAAGTTAATTGAAGAAGTTTTTAAGATTTTTTTAAACGCATTGTTGCAATCATCAATCTTAGTTTTAGCAATAATTTTTACCTTGCCAATTTTGATTCCATCTTTTTCTTGCTTTGCTGCATTTTCAATTTCGGTTTTTAAAGATTTGTTTGTTTCTCCGCTTATTGTAAAAACTCCCGAAGTCCAATTTGCTTCGCCGTATCCAAGTCTTGCAACTAGCTCAATGCCACGAGTTATAGCTGGGATATATCCGATGGTAGCAGGATCTGTTGTAACTTTTAACTTATCAATAATTTGATCTTTTGAAACGATTTTTTTAGCAAAACTTAAAATATCATTTTTGATTTTTTTAGTAGGTACTTCTCCAGTAATAGTTAAATCTCCATTCAGAGATTTTGAGGAAGTTACGTCGTGAAATCTTGCCTTTGGAACGGCAGTTTCAACCGCCATCGCATTAGTTACAACAATTGGACATAATAATTTTCCAAGCCATGTTGAACAAGTAGTATTTTTAGTTTCGTTTAGAGCTTTGTAAATTGTTGCTTCGTCTGGTGCCGTTCCCGAAAGAGTTAAATTTTGCCCATCAATAGCTACATCAATCCATGATAGTCCAAGATTATCTAACTTGGCTTTTGTGGTTCTATATACCTGACTCTCAACTACGTTTGGTGCAACGTATGCAATAGAATAAAAAACTAAAAACAAAAAACCTAAAAGAGGAATTAAACCCCAAGGCCACCAAGATTCATTTGCGTTATTTAATTTTAACCATTTTTGCTTTTTATAAGTAGATTTATTGAAATTCGTTTTGAATTTATTCGAATAATCGCAAGTGTTTTTGCTTTTTTTCATATTTTTGTACTTCTTAAAAAATTGAATAAAAAAATCAACAGTTGAATTTATACAGTTTTTGTAGTTTGTATTCAAACAAAATTTTTATTTATATCGGTAAATTTACGTTATTTTAGTATTTCTTTTGAATTTATAGATACTTAAAACCTGAATAATTGATAACAGAGATGCACGAAAAAGCTAAAAATCTGAAATATTTAAAATAAAAAAATAGATTGAAGGCATGCTGAAGCAGATCAAAAAAAAACAATTTTCTACTAAAGCTTTAGGTCATTTGTTCATTATAAAGATTTTATTAAGGATAAGTTTTTTAATAAAATTATAGCTTAAAATTGCTGTTTATTTTTCAAAAATGAGGGTAAGATTAAAAGTACTATAGTTATCCCAAAAAAGAATTTCTCTATAATTATATAGACGAAAACCTTCCCCCGTCGCTAAAGCTTTGGGGGACATGTCGGTTTCCCTAAGTTCTTGATTGGGATAACTATTTGCCGTCCCTCCGAGGGTATAGTAAGTCCAAAAAGTTTTTTTAGGGAAATTCTTTTTTGGACTTACTGTAGGTTTATTTTTGAGGAAATTTTATGAAAATTGTTAGGATTAATTTTATTTTACTTGCTGTTCTTATTCTATTTACTTCGTCCTGCTCAAGCAAAAGTATGCCAGCATTTTACCCTAACTCGCATTACGAACGAGTTGGTTCAGTGCAGGCTGATGTTGATAGAAAAGAATGTATGGCACTAGCTGATAATTATGTAGAACGAAAATCAGAATTTAATGATATGGCAAAAGATGCGACCGTTGGGAGTTTAACTGGAGCTGCAGGTGGGGCACTTACCGGAGTTATAGTTAATGGGAGTGTTGGAAGAGCAACTGCAGCAGGTGCAGCAGTTGGGGCAATTGTTAACATTGTTCGTGATATTGCCAATGCAGGTAGAAATACAGATCCGACTTATAGAACTTTTGTTAGTCATTGTTTAGAGAAGAAAGGTTATCAAGTTGTTGGTTGGGGAGGGAAGTAAGAGTTGTTAGTTTAGATAACTATTAGTTGCTCCCCCTCCTTCGCTAAGGCTTCGGAGGGGGAGCAGTGGGGGGTAGAAAATCAAAAAAACTCTTTTTCGGAAATTACTCTCCGTTTCTCTAAATTAGTGAGTACTTGAGATCAAAATCAAGTAGCTTGAATCAGTACTGATAAAAACCTTTTCCGCTTTTTTTACCATACCAACCTGCTTCAATATATTTAACTAACAAAGGACATGGTCGATATTTATCTTCGCCAAGTTCTCGATGGAGGATTTGTAAGATATACAAAAGCGTATCAAGCCCAACAAAGTCAGCTAGTTCTAAAGGGCCCATTGGTTGGTTTGTCCCTAACTTCATTGCTGAATCAATATCTTCAGCCTTTACACCTTCTTGAAGAAGAAAAATAGCTTCATTGATCATTGGGCATAAAATTCTATTAACAATAAAACCAGGCATATCAATACCAAGAACTGTAGTTTTGTTGATTTTTTTACAGAAACTTTCAACTGTTTGATATGTGTTTTCGTTTGTTTGAAGGCCTTTAATTATTTCTACAAGCTTCATTATAGGTACAGGGTTCATAAAGTGAACTCCTACAACTTTCTCTGGTCTTTTGGTAGCTCCGGCAATTTTTGTAATTGAGATAGAAGATGTATTAGTTGCAAGGATTGTTGAATTTTGAGTTACTTCATCAAGCTCTTTAAAAAGCTTTGATTTGATTTCAAAATTTTCAATTATCGCTTCAATTACAATGTCACAATCTGAAAAGTCTTTTAAATTAGACGCTGAAGTTAAGTTATTAAGAGTGTCAACTTTTTTCTCTTCTGTGATTTTTTCTTTTTTGACTAACTTATCAAGCTGAGCGTTAATGCTAGAAACTCCATTACTTAAGGATTTGTCGTTTGCATCCCAAAGGATAGTTTTAAAATCACTAAAAGCACATACTTGAGCAATTCCTGCACCCATTTGCCCCGCTCCGATAACTCCTATTTTCTTAACACCTATTTTCTTCGTCATATTGTAATTCCTAAAGTTGTAGTTGAAAGTTTGTCTATGATAAACCTATCTTCATTGTCTATATTCATGCTATAAAGTTTAACTATGGAAGACAAGAAGAAATTATTAAAACTAAAACAAGGCATATCAGATAAAAGATTTTTAGTACCAAATTTAGTCACAGTAGGAAATCTTTTTTGTGGCTTTTTAGCGATTCTTTATTCAACTTCGGATAGATTTGACAAAGCAGTTCTAGCAATAATTTTTGCTATTCTTTTAGATGGCTTAGATGGAAGAGTGGCAAGAAAACTAAATGCTTCGACAAAGTTCGGTGTAGAATTTGATTCTTTTTCTGATTTAGTTTCTTTTGGAATTGCTCCTGCAGTTTTGATATACAACTGGGCTTTTAAAGTTCCTGCTGATGAGTTTGGAGTTTTTATAACTTTTCTTTATGTTCTTTCTGCTGCAGTCCGATTAGCTCGCTTTAATATTGCTGATAAATCGGCAACCGAGTTTGAAGGATTGCCAAGTCCGGGTGCAGCAGCTGCAGTAGTTTCTATTGTTTACTGTGGTGCTCAAGCTGAGCCAACACAAAGTTTAGTTGTGTTTTCTGCAATATTTTTGTTTTTTGTAAGTATAATGATGGTCTCTCAAGTTAAATATTTGAGTATTAAACACATTAATATTCATAATTTTCCTAAATGGGGATTAATAGCAATGTCTATGATAATTCCTTTGTCTTGGTATAAATTTAAAATTGCTTTTTTAATTATCTCAGTTGGTTTTTTGCTTTCTGGACCACTTCTTTATCTATTGCAGAAAAAATCTTTTCTTAAGAAAGAAGAGAAAGTTGCTTAAAATAAAGGATTTTCTTTTTCTGTATTGAATGACTGATTTAGAGTGAACATGGGGTATGTCCTAGAGATAAAGCCTGAATTTTGAAAATAATTATCTATAGTTATTTTTATTCTAAGCTTCCGAATTTAATCTTAAAGTATGAACTCTAACCGGGGGAAGGTTGAAGTAAATTCTTTTTGTCCGTATTAATCTTTTTTCTAAGAAATTATTAAAGATTTCTTTTAAGAGTAATTGTCTATTATGATACTTTTTACCCATAAAAGGTCTAGCGACATTTGAAACACCAATATATTTATAATAAGTCATTACCCCATCTTCATTGGTGTTTTCCACAAAGTAATTAAAAATTTCAGTAACTTTTTCAGGAGTAAAATTTACAAAAGGCAATGCGCAACAAATAAAGTCATATTTTTTCTTTGCTTTATAGTTTTCTATTGGTCCTTCAAAAAAAGATATATTTGGAATCTTATCTTTAAATTCTGGATTTTCAAGAATATCGTTTTTAGTTATATTCATGAATTTTGGATTCATCTCACAAACTGTAATCTTATCTTCAGGTTTTAAGTATTTAATTAGTTCTTTAGTAACCGAACCTGTTCCTGCTCCAACTTCAAGAACACTTATAGGCTTTTTAGAGTCAATTAACGGTTTTGAGAGCTCTTTAGCAGCAAGTTTAGAGGTTGGCCAGATTGCACCTGTGTTGTAGAAATTGATTAGGGATTCTTTGAAAAATATTAAGTTAGAGCGCACAGTGATATAGTTTTTACATTCTTTGCATTTTTTCGCAATCTCAATAAATATAGAAGGGGAATGGGCATATTATCTGTTTTTATTACTAACTATATAAGTCTAACTTTTGGCTTTTTGGCTTCTATTAGTAGGCCAAAATTTCTTTTAATTCGTTTTATACGTTTTTTTATCAGAATTTATGGTGTTAATCTTTCAGAAGTTAAAGATCCTATTAGTTCTTTTAACTCTTTTAGTGAGTTTTTTTTGAGAGATCTTAAATCTAATGCCAGAGTGGTTGAAGATGGTTTTGTTTCGCCCGTCGATGGAACTCTTAGAAATTTTGGAGTTATTAAAGAAGGGGAGATTCATCAAATTAAAGATATGAGTTTATCTCTTTCAGAACTTTTGCATTCTGAGAGTAGAACTCAGTTTTATGAGAATGGTTTGTTTTTTAATTTATATCTTTCCCCTAAAGATTATCATCATGTTCATATGCCATTTAATGGAGAATTAGAATCAATTAATTACTTTTCAGGGGTTCTTTGGCCTGTTAATGATTTATTTTTAAAGGCTAGACCGAAGCTTTTTATTGAAAATAAAAGAGCTGTTTTTAATTTTAATTCAGAATTTGGTAAATTTTCTATAGTGATGATTGGGGCGCTTAATGTAGGTGAAATTTTAACACCTTGGGATTTAGCTATTAGCAAGCAATTTGGCTATAAAGACTATACTAAAGAATTTTCTGAAAAAATGTTTTTTAAGAAAGGGATGAAAATTGGATCTTTTAATTTAGGTTCTAGTGTTATGCTTTTGGTTGGAGAAGAATTTGTAAAAAAGGGACGAGTTGTTGGGGAAATTGGTAGTGTTTTATATGGTAGAGAGTTAATTTGTTATCTGTGAATAGTTATGAATAGAAGAATAGTATATCCATATTTCTGTAATAGCTGAGAAATATGATGATAAGCACACGCAGCTCTATCTGCAACTAAAATATCTCCTTCTTTTAATTCTGTTCTTAGTTCAGGATACTGCTTCATGTCTCCTGTGTATAAAGGACTAACTGATACTTTGCTAATTAAACCTGTACCAAAATGCATTAACACTAGGAGCTTAGCTACTGGGAAACTACATTCTTTGATTTGCCTATGTGGATAGTCAAATTCTGCTTTTAAACTTTTTACATCTGGCATTGATACTCCCGTGCCATCTCCTAGAAAAACTCTATGTCCTAGCCAAGTCCCTTTTTTAAAATCTTTGCTCTGATAACTTGACTGAATCTTTAAAAATAAATTTTCAAATAAACTTAACGGCAAGCGCATTCTCGCTTTACAATATGACGAGGCTTGAAACCAAATCCCTGATAAGTGAGGAAGGTTCTTAATCGCTGTATTACCATGAAGGATTTGGAGCAAAAATAATATTAATGTTTTCCCTGGATCGAGCTTTCTAGAGCGCCAACTCACTCCTAGCTCTTTTGCTAATAAATTAATAGACTGACAATCTAAATACTTAGTCCATTCCCTCTTGAAACTATTTAACACTTCGACGAAACTTGTACCCATCTGAGAACCTCCATAATAAACTTGATTAAACCTTTACTAAGTTAAATCTTGCAGGTGGTTCTCTTTTTTAACAATCTTAATTTTTCTTCTACTTCTTCTCTCGATTCTTTAATGTTTTTAGACATATAGACTTAAACGAATGCCATTCCTACCCCTAACTAGTCGACGCTTAAAAAGACCGAATTAGAGAGAATTTACAAGTATTTTAGAATAGTAATTTTCAAAAAAGTGTAAGATTGAATTTTTTAGTTGAGAGAAAAAAGTCAAATAAAAATCTCTAATCCATTTTTTGAAG
>CALJRW010000145.1 GCA_937976335.1 uncultured bacterium
GGATAACTATAGATAGTAAGGATTTAGATTGAAACTTAGGTGTTTCTTTGGAAAATAGCCGTAACGATTTAATTTTATTGATTTTTATTGTTTTCAATTTAGATAAGATTGTTAAGTTTTTCAAAAAAAAGACCGTTAATATACCTATGAGTTCAAAAAATTCAGGTTTCACATTAGTTGAGTTATTAGTTTCTATTGGAATAGTTTCTATTCTTTCTTTACTTGGAATTCAAAATTTTAATGAATTAAAAATTAGATTTTATGATGCTGACAGATTAAGTGCAATAAGAATGTTGCAAGTAGCTATTGAAGGAAGAGACAATAAATACGATGAAGGGCTTCTTGGAAGACATCTTGAAAGTGGAATAACTACTTTTACTTATGAAAATGTAACACTAGAAGCTTGTGAAGATAGTTATAAAAGTAATCTTGGATATGGGCAAGCTGAAACATCTTTATTGGCTTGGGCATTACCAAACTCTTCTAAACATTTTAGTTATGTTATCAATGCTTGGACTGATCGAGGTGTCTCTGGAGGTAATATAGTAAGTTTTAATGCAACTGTTTATGATTGCAGAACAAAAGGTATGTCTCAGTATATAGGTAACGTAGATTCAATTATTACAAGACATACTAACTATACTCCTTACTACGCCTCGCTTTGCAATTCTTGCACTAGTGAACTCTTTCAAGGAAATACAAAGTTAATTAATTACAGCTATTAACTATTAATTTTTTAACTTTAAAGTAGTCAGGTTTTAAAAAAAAAGTTCTGGCACAAAATTGAGTATCAAAGTCATGATCTGTGCTTTCAGTGTCGTTCTTTCTATTTTTAACTTCTTATCTTCAATAGTATTATAGTGATTCTAAAAAAGAATTATCATATAAAAGATTTTTAGATTTTCTATAAATTAGTTTTTCAGATGACGTTTAAAAAAACGTAAAAATAGTACTAGTAAAAGAGTAAGTTATTTTATATCAAATGGCGGAGAGGAGGGGATTCGAACCCCCGGTACAGTTACCCGTACACTCGCTTAGCAGGCGAGCACCTTCAGCCACTCGGTCACCTCTCCGCATTAATTTGGTAAGTTTTTGCTATGAAAAAATCACCAAAGTAATGCGCTCTGTACCATGTTGTTAGTCAAGCAATGTTATAGTCAAGCAAAGCGAGATATAAAAACTCTGGTAAGGGGTTTCAGTATGTTCTTGTGCACTTTCGTATCACTTTAACAGAACATTAATACAAAGTACTAAATATAAAAGAAAACAAAATGGCGGTGGGAGAGGGATTCGAACCCCCGGACACATTGCTGCATCACCGGTTTTCAAGACCAGCACCATAAACCACTCGGACATCCCACCAAAACAATTTGTAACTAGTTAATTAAGCTAATATTCTCTAATTTTGCAAGTGCTTTGGCAAACCTTTGCGATCGAGGAGCTCGTTTGTTTTTAAGTATTTGAAAATACTCATCCGATGCATAAAGTTATAGGGTCAATGGAACACGAGGTGGCATAGATTTCTCTAAAATCATGGACTGTGAGTAATTGTAAACGCTTTTTATCCGGAATTCAGGTTTATAGATTCAGATGAAAGTATTGGTAGTTTGACAAGTTAGTATATTTAGTAGATTTTTAAACATTGATGCACCCTTAGCTCAGCTGGATAGAGCGTCTGACTACGGATCAGAAGGTCGGGAGTTCGAATCTCTCAGGGTGTGCCATTTGACTCAGGCTAAGAGCATTCACTCGCCTAAGGCATGCAGTGATGCTGAGTTTTTTCAAAACTAAATTAGAAGATAGGAAGATTTGAGATTGAGGAAATCTCTTCCATGTTCTTTTTGTCATATCTTGCTCGAGTAACAACAGTGGAGAGGTGGCCGAGTGGCTTAAGGCGCACGCTTGGAAAGCGTGTGTAGGAGCAATCCTACCGGGGGTTCGAATCCCCCTCTCTCCGCCATTCGACTCGAGCTGAGAGCTCTCGCTCATGGCAGGCCAACTATGAGCTTGTCGAACCATGGTAGGTCGTTTGGGATAATCGGGTTATGGATTTTAGTGGGGATTTGGAATTTGTAGGGCTTGCTTTGGAGCAGGCTCGGTTGGCTTATAAGGAAGATGAGGTTCCTATTGGGTGTGTGATTACTAAGGAAGGGGAAGTAATTGCTTCTGCTTACAATTTAGTTGAGACAAACAAATCTTCGACTCATCATGCTGAAATTCTTGCTATTAAAAAAGCTTCTGAAGTGATAGGTGATTGGAGGCTTACAGATTGTAGTATTTTTGTTACTCTAGAACCCTGTCCCATGTGCGCTGGTGCTATTAGGCTTGCGAGGCTAGAAAGAGTAGCTTTTGGGGCATATGACAAGCGAAATGGCGCTTTTGGCTCAAAGTATGATTTAAGTAAAGGTACAGAACTTGGGCCGAAACTTGAAGTTATAGGTGGTGTTTTAGAAGCCGAGTGTAGGGAGATTTTACAAAAATTTTTTAAAGAAAAAAGAGGTGAGAAAAAATGAATAACAGAAAAGGAATTATTTTAGCTGGCGGACTTGGAACAAGGCTTCATCCTATTACTCAAGCAATAAGTAAACAACTTATTCCGATTTACAATAAACCAATGATTTATTACCCCCTTTCTATACTAATGCTTGCTGGTATTAGAGACATTGCTATTATTACAAAGCCTGAAGAACAAAAGATTTTTCAAAATCTTTTAAATGATGGCTCTCAGTGGGGAATTAATTTTGAGTACATTCCCCAACCTAAGCCTGAAGGTTTAGCACAAGCTTTTACCTTATCTGAAAAGTTTATAAACAATTCTCCAAGTGCCTTAGTCTTAGGAGATAATTTATTTTTTGGACAAGGCTTGCCAGAGCAATATGAAAGAGCTTCTGCCAATACGAAAGAAGCAACAGTTTTTGCATATGAAGTTCACGATCCAGAGCGTTATGGAGTTCTTGGTTTTGATGAAAATGGAAGACCAAATAAGATACTAGAAAAACCAGCAGATCCTCCATCAAATTTTGCTGTAACCGGACTTTATTTTTATGATAATCAGGTTGTTGATATAGCTAAGAGTTTAAAACCGTCTCCTAGAGGGCAGTATGAAATTACTGACGTAAATAAAGTATATTTGGAGCAAAATAAGCTAGATGTCGAAAGAATGGGTCGAGGAGTTGCTTGGTTTGATGCAGGCACTCACTCCTCACTTTTAAGTGCTTCTAACTTTGTTCAAGCTTTAGAAGAACGACAGGGCTTAATGGTTGCATGTTTAGAAGAAATAGCTTTTATCAAAGGCTTTATTGATGCTGCCCAACTTGAAAAACTGACTGCTAAGTTAATACAAACAAACTATGGTAAGTATTTAGATAAATTGCTTAAGGAAGATAAAGTAGGATCAGCTTTCTACCAAAAATAATTTTCTTAGCTACTTTTTTCTTTAATTAAACTAATCAAATTATGTTTTGCTTCAAGTTTAGGTACAGTTTTTGTTGTAATGATTTCAAGGCTGCTAGGAGACGTTATAGCGATTGGAATAAAATCACCATTGTAATGTTCTCCAAATTTTTCATAACTGAATTCATTAGTAATATTTGTAGTTTTAAAGCTCCAGCCTTGATATAGTTTTTCGTCTAAGTTGTAGTAAGTTGAGCTAGGAGTAAATAAAATCCTACCTCTAATATGTTTAGCATTTTCTTCAACAGATTTTTTTCTTCCAGCTTGCTTTTCAGGGAGTTGAAAAACGTTATCTCTTCCAAAAAGTTCTGTTAGTTTTAAACAAGTTAAGGAGTTGGCTTCATGGTTTGCTGTTAAAGCTAAAAGTTTTCCAATGCCATCTAAATTTACGGAATCAATAGTTTTATCTTTTAAAATATTTCCATGTACTGCTTCAATTCCTTCTATCCTACAAGTTGCAATATTATTAAAGTTAGTATCAATAATACAAACAGGAAAGTTAGCTTTTTTTATTTCAAGAGCTAGTAAACGAGAAAAGAGACTTCCACCTAAAATCAAAACTCCTTCATTCCTTTTTTGTCTTACATCAAGAAATTTTGCAACGTGTTTTGCAGTGAGTCCATAAATGAGTACCGTTCCTACAATAATTAAAAAAGTGTAAGGAGCTAAAAGTTCAGATCCAGGATTAGTTAACTCTAGACCAAAAAGTGCCGAGACAGCGGCAGCTACAATTCCTCTAGGAGCAAGCCAAGCTAAAAATAATTTTTCTCTTATATTTAAACTATTTCCTATTGTTGAAGTAAAAACAGCCAATGGTCTTACGACTAAAATAAGAAAAAACAAAAATAAAAGAGTTGGAATAATTTGAATTTCTTTTAAGGTAGAGAATTCTACTCTTGCAGCGAGAATAATAAAAAGAGTTGAAAGTAGTAAAACTGTTAAATTTTCATTAAATTCAAGGATATGTTTAACGTTTATTGAAGATGAGTTAGCAAGGTAAATACCCATTAAAGTAACTGCTAGTAGTCCTGATTCAGGATGAAAATGGTTAGCTAAAATATAGCTGAAAATCACTAACATTAAGGTAAAAGAGCTTTCTAAAAATGCGGGAATCATACGCCTGTTCATTAAAAACTTAAGCAAGCTTCCAATCCCTATTCCAATAATTCCACCACTTAAAGTTGTTTGTCCTAAACCAATTATAAAATTAACAGGTGCAGCAGTTAGGCTCCCATGAATTAAAGCTTCATAAACTAAAACTGCTAAAACCGCTCCAACTGGATCAATTAAGATGCCTTCCCATTTTAAAACTTCACCAAGAGGGGCTTTTGGTCGTACATGTCTCACTAATGGTAAAACAACAGTAGGTCCAGATACAGTAAGAATTGCACCAAGAAGAATTGAAATTTCAGGGCTCAGTTTAAGAATTATCCAAGCACCCAAAGAAGCTAATATCCATGTTACTAAACAACCAATAGAAATTAGTTTAACAATTACATTATGAATTCCTGAAATATCTTTAAATTTTAAATTTAAGCCGCCTTCAAATAAAATAATAGCAACAGATAAAGAAACAATTGGAAAAAGAAGTTCTCCTAAAAATTTATCTGGACTTACAAGATTTAAGAAAGAAGGTCCTGAAAGAAAACCAAAAATTAAAAGTAGCAATATGGAAGGAAAGTTAAATTTCCAGGCTGCCCATTGAGCTAAAATTCCAAGTATTAGGACACAGGCAATGAAAGTGAGATAAGCTTCTGACATATTTGTGCATTATTGTATTGATTTAAGATATTGTAAATATTAGATTATACTAATGGAATTACTCGTCTTTTCTTTCTTTATTTTTTTGTTTCTCTTCGTAGGAAGGCTCTCTCTTAAACATTCAAATGCAACTGAGGAAGATTATTTAACGGGTAATCGTTCATTTGGAAGAGTTCTTATTGCCTTGTCGGCTGGAGCTTTAACTTTATCAAGCTTTCTTGGCTGAAATAGAAAAACTCAATATCGAGCAATATACTCATACAAAACTTAAGCAAAAAGACAAATCCTATCCACAATAGTCTGAACACTACCCTTTATATCGGAAGTCAATAAATCCTCAGGTTCTAATGAAAATAAACTAGCTGCTTGTTTTTTAGATTGATTTTTCTCTTTTTGATTCAATTTATCAAATTTAGTTAAAACAACTGAAACGCTTTTTCCACTCGAAAATAAAAGATCTCTTAATTCAAGTTCATCTTCAGTTGGTTTTCGTCTACAATCAAGTAAAATAAAAGCTGCAACGAGTTCTTCTCTATGAGCTAAATAATCAATAATCATATTCTGAAGAGTTTTTCTTTTTTTGTGAGAAAGTTTTGCATAGCCGTATCCAGGAAGGTCAGCTAAATGAATTTCAGAATCATTCGAGAATCTTAAATTATAAATATTAATAGTTTGAGTTTTTCCTGGAGTTCCGCTTGTTTTAGCTAAAGATTTTCTTTCAGTAATTCTATTAATTAATGTTGATTTTCCAGAGTTAGAACGTCCTAAGAAAGCAACTTCAGGAATTTGATATTTTTTTAGATTTTTGTAGTAGTTCTCTGTACTCAGAAGAGAAGCTTCAATAACTTTATTTGTCATTATTTTTCTTAGAAATTTCATGTTCAATTGAAGTAATCTTCTTCCATAAAAAATAAAGATAAACTGCAATTATAATAAAAATTATATTGTAGCCCCAAAAAAGGCTATTATAAGTATCAGGAGTAAGAGTAGTTAGCTCAGGAAGACTTCCAGTACATTCTCCATTTATGCTTATTCCAAAAATAGTTGTCATCGTAGCTTGTTCTCTAAATATATTGTTCTATATCTTAAATATAAGACAAGAAAGTGAAAAAATAAAACCGTTACTAGGGTGAAAATTAATGTTTTCGACATTTCAGGAGCTAAGCCTCCCTTTTCAATGACTTCAGGATGAAGTTGAGAAATTTGAGGCAGTAACTTAATTGAAAATACCATAATTGGAACAGTGATAGCTCCAATTATGCCTAATACTGATAAGTGATTTCCTATATTTTCTGTATTTCCAAACTTACGAAGCGTATTAAAGGCAAGAAATACAAGCCAAAGTAAAAGGAAAGTTACAAGTCTAGGCTCCCAATTAAACCAGGCTCCCCAAGCAGCTTTTCCCCAAATCATTCCAGAAATTAACACTACGCTGCAAAAAATAAAACCTACTTCACCAGCTGCTTCTAAAAGGCTTAAAGCTTTTTTACCTTTGTTAGCTAAAAAATATATGGAAGAGCCAAAAACAATTGCAAAAGAAAAATAGCAGGATATAGCGGAGGAAACATGCCAGTAAAATATTTTTTGTACTGCTCCCATCACTTTTTCAGAGGGTGCGTATACAAAAATTAAATAGT
>CALJRW010000146.1 GCA_937976335.1 uncultured bacterium
TCCTGTTATCCTGTTATCCTGTTATCCTGTTATCCTGTTATCCTGTTATCCTGTTATCCTGTTATCCTGTTATCCTGTTATCCTGTTATCCTGTTATCCTGTTATCCTGTTATCCTGTTATCCTGTTATCCTGTTAAAAAATTTTTATTCCACCTGCATGTCATGTCAATAGTGAAATAAAACTTTTTATCAAAAATCAGATCTATGCCAAAGATTTGTTTAGCACATCACATTATCAGGTTAAAAAAACTGGAAAACTGGAAAACTGGAAAACTGGAAAACTGGAAAACTGGAAAACTGGAAAACTGGAAAACTTTTAATCTTTACTAAACCTCATGTCAATATTTGATTTTTGTTTAACAATTAAATTTAAAAGCTAATTTATTATACTTACAATCCTATCACCTATAAATATCTTTCCGATGCCCTAACTTTAGAATAACAACTGTAACTTTTTTATTTTCTATTTTGTAAATGACACGATAAGTACCAATTCGTATTCGATAAATATCTTCATATCCTTTTAACTTTTTACAACCTTCCGGAGTAGGATTATTGGCTAAAGCTAAGATTGTAGTTGAAATTTTTCTCTGATGAGCTTTATCAATTTTCTTTAATTGCTTTTCTGCAACTTTTGTTATCTCAAGATGATATTTAGCCATCTAAATTTAACTCGGCTAAAACCTCGGAAAACGGTCTTGTAGGCTCTTTCAGAAGCTTTGGTATTTCTTCAATATCTGCAAGCTCTTGAAGTTTTTCTATAATACTTTCTTGAATGAAACGATTGATTACTAAACCCTTACTCTTACAATAAGTTTTTAAGGCGCTAGCAACCTTTTTTTCTAATCTTGCTGTGATTTGTTCTGTTTCTGAGCTCATCAATCATATGATATCAAATGATACCATATAATGTCAAGTTAAATGTTTTTTTAAACTGATAACATTTATCTATTTTTTTTCATTCTCCTGAACAATCTGAGAAAGGAAGAAAAATGACTCTTCCAAACAATAAGAGAAATCATAGCTAAAAAATCAAAATAAGCGATGCTAAACCATAGATCTCAAGCTAAATTCCCAATTTATTAGATACTCGCTTTTAGCTTTTTTAATTTTCACTCCCTCTCAGCTTCCTCCAAATGCCCCTTAACATCAACCAAAGCCTGTTTCTTTAAAATCGCAGTTTCATTACCAGGATCTATTTCCAAAACTTTATCACACCAATAAAAACCACTCTCTGGTTGAGCAGTTAGTAAAAAATAATGAGCAAAATCAAGCATTGCTTGGATTAAAAGCGGATCTATTTTCAAAGCTCTCACATAATACTCTTTTGCTAGATTGTATTTTTTCCCCTTATCTCTCCAATAATTTCCTAACTGAACTAAAGATTTAGTACTTAAAGGATTATCTAACACTGCACTCTCTAAAACAGAATACGAGTTTGTCCATATAGGAATTCTCTTGTGGCTTATAAAAATGAGACTAGCAGCATATACTGTAAGCATCACTTTAAAATATCTCTTCTTAAAAAAGCTTAAATGAGAGGCCAAAAACACAAAAAATGTAATTGCTCCTAATGATGGTAGAAATGCTAATCTATCTCCCATAATTGTTCCAATAGTGAGAAATATATTTGAAGTTAAAAGAAAGAAAATTAAATACCAAATTCCGTAAAATACTTCTTTTTGTCTTCTAGAAAAATATAGGCAAAAGCAAAACAGTAAGAATAGTAAAAAATTTAAAAATCCAGTAATAGAAAATATAAAGCCCCAAAAATCAAAAAAAGATAATGAATAATCAACGCTCAAATTAAAAGGGAGGAGAATATGCTGAAGATATTTTCCAAGATAAACTAAGCTCGCAAAGAGTCGATTTTTTAAATCTACACCAAGCAAAGGATTCTCTGCCCAATAATATGGACTGTCATTAGATATTAAAGCATTCTCTCCTAATACATATGTCCTTAGAACTAAATAAATCAAAGGAGCAATAGATGTGCATAAAACAAACAGAACTAACCTTTTATTTTTTAAAATACTTATATTTCTTTTAAATACTAAATAAAGTGGGATAATTAGAAAAAAAAGTATTCCAGATTCTTTAGATAAACATGCTAATAACAAAAAAATTATAGTAGTAAATAAATTTAAAGTTTTCTTAGTATTATTTTTTTCAAAAAACTTTTCACTAAAAATAATAGAAAAAAGTCCAAATATTCCAGCAAGAATCTCAGATGAACTATTTATATTAGAAACAATTTCCACATTTAGCGGATGAATTGAAAATAAAAAAATACTTAAGAAAGATAAGAAAAAATTTTGAGAAAAATCATATAAAATCTTTAATGCTAATGTTATAAATATTAAAAAAAAAGCTATATTTAGAAAATGAAAATAGGAAGCTTTTAAATTACCTTTTCTTTTAATGACTTTATAAATAACTTCGGGAATTGGGCGATATAAATCGCCTGGATAAGTAGGCTCAGTGAAAATTTTTCTAAGCGCAAGAAATAAATCTTTATTATTATTTACTCTCTCATTTTCAACAATCCTAGGAATATCATCATATGCAAAATCATATTTAAGGGTACGAGCATATAAAAAAATAACAGCTAAAAAAAGTAAAGATGAAAGATAAAAATTTTGTCTAGAATGAATCAATTCGATTTTAGTCCTTACTTTTAAGAGTACTGAGCCATTTCCCCGCTAGTTAGTCTTTTCATGTAATCTTTAGCATGCACCCAAACTTTTGGCGCTAAAATTGCACTCCCTATAATGTTTGGCAAAGCTAAACTCAAAATCATAAGATCGGTAAAATCAATCACATCGCTTAAACTGTTTACAGCTCCAACAATTATTGCAAGAACAAAAACAATTCTAAAAACAACGACTGACTTCAAGCCTGCACCATTGAAGTGATCTAATAAGTAAATCCAGCCACGCTCCCCATAGTAACACCATGAAATCATCGTCGAAAATGCAAAAAGACAAACACATACTGTCAAAAGATAGGGAAACCATGGAATCACTGTTTTGAACGCTTCGCTTGTAAGAGTAACGCCAATATTAGAACCTTGCGAGACTATTTCCGGATTATTCCAAACACCAGTTACTATCACTACTAAAGAAGTCATAAGGCATACTATAATAGTGTCAATAAATGGACCTATCATTGCAACTATCCCCTCTCTTACTGGCTCTTTAGTTTTTGCAGCTGAATGAGCTATTGAAGCACTCCCTAAACCAGCTTCATTAGAAAAGGCAGCTCTTTGAATTCCAATAACCATGACCCCAAATATTCCACCAAAAATAGCAGATGAGCTGAAGGCCATATTTAGAATAAGCGCTAAACTTTCTGGAACTCTAGAAATATTAGCAATTATAACAAAAAGACAGGCCATTACGTATATTCCACACATTATTGGAACTACCTTCGATGTAACGCTAGCAATTCTTTTAATCCCTCCTAAAATAACCATACCAACCAAAACTGACATTATTATTCCAATCACTAAATTTGCAGAAGAAGATAAACCAAAAGTATTTCTAAAAATCTCTGCAGTCTGATTAGCTTGAAACATATTACCACCACCAATAGATCCACCCATTACTAAACAAGCATACAAAAGACCTAAGAACTTCCCTAAAGGTTTAAAAAAGCTTCCCATTTGAGAAAGACCAATATCAAGATAATACATTGGACCTCCGGAGATAGATCCATCTTTATTAATTTGCCTATAAAGTTGAGCCAATGTACAACTACTAAACTTGCTACTCATTCCAAAAAGCGCCATGATAATCATCCAAACTACCGCACCAGGACCACCCATTTGAATTGCTAAAGCAACTCCTGCAATGTTTCCTAAACCAACTGTTGCCGAAAGTGCACTAGTTAGTGCTTGAAAATGAGAAATTTCTCCATGGTCATTTGGATTATCATACTTCCCAGCTATAACATTTATAGAGTGCCTAAAAGCTCTAAAATTAATAAAGCGATAAAAGAAAGTAAAAAATATTGCGCCCAAGAATAAAATAGCTACAACTAAAGGTATTCTTATTAATTTACTTAGTCTTTTTCCACTTGAATCTAATTTAGCAGCACCAAATTTATCTATATCAGGCACTTCTAACTTTCCGAAACTAACATCATAAAAAATAACAGAAGCTAGTTTAGTGTTAATTTTCGATAAATTGCTTTGATTCTTAGGAGATTCTTCAGAATACAGAAGGCTTGCAAATAAGGCCGATAAAAAAACAAATAGAATCAAATGTTTGCATATTTTTTTCATATAGCTATCTCTCCTGCGACCCCTCCTGCGACGTAAAAAGTTTAAAACTTGTTTTTAGACTTTCTATCTTATTAAAGTAATAGCACTAATCTCTAAATATGGTAATATCCTAAAAAATAACTTTAAAGGGCGAAATGAGCAAAGAAAGTAAATATTCCATTCCTACTCAATTGATTTATGGCGAAGCAGGTTCTACTGACTGGGACTATAGCGATCATGTTATCCCTCCATTAACTAGAACTTCAACTTACAGACTACGTTCAGCTGAACGTGGAGCTTCTGGCTTTGATGCAATCGGAAAAGAAGGCGATAAAAATTCGGAAGATAAGAGAATATATATCTACGGTCGTATGGCAGATCCTAATAAAGTTATGCTTGCTGACGCCATTGCAAGAGCTGAAGAAGGCGAAGTTGCCGTCATGTTTGCGACAGGAATGGCTGCTGTTCATGCGGCAGTTACTTTTCCATTAACGCAAAAGGCAAACAAGATTATTTCACATTCTACTATTTACGGCTGCTCGTATTCTTTATTTACTACTTGGTTCAAAAAGATGGGAATTCATGTAGACTTTTGTGATTTAAAAAAGCCTGATTCTTTTTTAGACTTAGTAGATGAACATACAAGAGTTTTGTATCTTGAATCCCCTGCTAACCCAACTCTTGATTTACTTGATTTACCTGAAATCACTAAATTAGTTGCAGAAATAAATAAAAGTCGAAGTGAAGAAAATAAAATCTTAACTGTGATGGATAATACTTTTGCAACTCCTTACTGCCAAAGACCTATTACAATGGGAGTTGATGTGGTTCTTCACAGCTTAACCAAAGGCTTAAGTGGCTTTGGAACAGAGTTAGGTGGCGCTGTCGTCACAAGAAAAGAATTTAATGGAGATTTAGTTCTGCATCGTAAAGATTTTGGAGGAGATATGTCTCCATCTACCGCTTGGCATATTCATGCGTATGGAATACCAACACTCTCTTTAAGAGTTCCCAAACAAATTGCAAATGCTCAAAAGATAGCTCAATTCTTAGAAGATCACCCTGAAGTTGAACAAGTTTTTTATCCTGGACTTGAGTCTTTTCCTCAATATGAGTTAGCTCAAAAAGTGCTTAAAGATTATGACGGTAATTTTGCACCTGGTTTTATGATATATTTCACTATAAAAGCAGCTAGCCCTGAAGCGTCAAAAGAGAGAGGGAAAAAGATAATGAATTATATTGCTGACAACGCGTATTGTATTACCTTAGCTGTTAGTTTAGGGCAGCTCAGAACTCTTATTGAACATCCTGGCTCAATGACACATTTAGCGTATTCTGCAGAAGAACAAATAAAAGCTGGTATTCATCCAGGTGGTATTAGACTCGCTGTTGGTATTGAGAGCGTAGATGACGTTATTAAAGATTTAGATACTGCTATTAAGACTTCTTAAGACTTAACAAAATGAATCTTCTTTTTTAATTTTGGCCTTAACTCTAAAAGCAAATTTTTTCCTAAAAATTGTATTATGCGCAAAAAAAAGCAGAGAAGTCTTTTACCTTTCTCTGCTTTTTACCTTATTTCAAAAAGAAATATTACATTGAATCAACAGCCATTTTATCAGTAGTTTCAACTGACTTCTCAGCCAAATCCATAGCTTCTTTAGCCACTTCCCCAACTTCTTTACTAGGAACAACTGCACTAACTTTGTCTTTAACAACATCTTTAGCGCTATCCATAGCTCCATTAGCGGCATTAGCAGCATCAGCAGCCATATTTGCAGCTTCTCCTGTTACTTTTGAAGCCCCTTCAGCAACTTTCTTAGCCGCATTTTCAACAGCACCTGCAGCATCACCTACTGCACCAACAGTGTCTTTAGCAGCGTCACCCATTACCTTAGCAGCACCACCAGCAACATCAGCTGCACCTTCAGCAACTGCTCCGGCAGTATCTGCAACTTTCTTAGCTGCGGTACCGACAGAATCAGCAGCGCCCTTAACAGTTTCTTTTGCAACATCACCAACGGCACCAGCAGCATCACCAGCAGTATCTGCAACCTTACCAGCAACACCAGTAGCAGTTCTACTAATTGCATTATCTTTTCCTGTTATAAAACTCCAAGCAATAGCTAGTACAATTAACAAAATTATCAACGGAAGAATTTTTTTCATCTTTTTTCCTTTAAATTAAATTATGAAATTAATGTATGTACTTTACTTTCTTGATTGCTATAAAATCAACTAGTGACACCTAGTCTTTACTATAAACATCTGTTTTTATTGCTTTTATTATTATAACTTGTAAGAAAATTATGAAAAATATCACATTTATACTCATTTTAGCTTTTTTTTCTTCGTACTTATTTTTTAGTTGCAATAATATTTGGCGAACAAACAATCTAAATCTGCCGACAAATAGCCAAGCAATTAAGTCAAATTCTAAGTTTCATTCAGCTTACGTATATTTAGCTCGAAAAAATTTAAACACTACTGAGTTTGAACAATTCAATATGGTTGATGATATTTTAGTTTATGAATGTGGTAAACTTGAAAAAGGCAAACACAATATCAATTCTCAAGAAACAAGAAAAATTACCAAAACTGAAATAGAAGAAGCAAAAATAAGCGCACTCAAAGTTGCCCAAATCAGTAAAAAAACAAAAATTGGCTACGAAAAACCGGGAGACTTAAGCACTATGTTTGACACTGGTAAGTTATCAATTGAGTTAAAAATCGATGAAGATGTAACTAAAATCCATACCTCTCTTGATAGCATTGTAAATGGAAAAACTAATCGAGAAAAAAGTATACTTAATTTTATTAAAAATATTAGAGCAAATTTAAATGATACTTGTGGTAACAAGAAATTTTATAAAATTGGCTAAGCAGCTTTTTCTAACCAATATCTGTATACATCAGCCAAAGACTCTTCCAAAGACAAATTAGGCTTCCATGCTAATTCTTTTTGAGCCTTATCAAAACTACCATAAAAACTCTTAACTTCTGATGGTCTCATTCTATCTTTATCTTCAACTACCTTCACTTTGAGACCAGATATCTCGATTAATTTATTTAAGATACTTTGTATACTAACAGAATTTCCAGAACATAAATTATACACTCCCTTCCCCTTACAAATTGCTAACCTATAAGCTTTAACAATATCTCTAACATCGGTGAAGTCTCTCTCTGCTTCTAAATTACCTACTTCAATCACAGGCTCATTTAAATCTTTTTTAATATCTGCAAGCTGTTTAGCAAAACTTGAAACTACAAACCTATCATTCTGTCCTGGGCCAATATGATTAAAGGGGCGGGTGATTACTATTTCTAATTTTTCATTTTCTTTATGTAGATTGCATATTTGTTCAGCTAAATACTTTGTAAGGCTATATTTATTATCAGGTTTAATTAAAGACTCTTCAGTAAGAGGTAAGTCTTTAGCAAGAACTTTCCCATAAATTTGAGCAGTACTTACGAATAAAATTCTAATATAATTAGCAGAATCTTCTATATACCTTTTAGTTGCATTCATGAGAGAAGAAACACCTCCTACATTTACACCTAACACTCTATCAAAATTCTTTTCTGCCTCTGGCATAAAAGCAACACCAGCTAAGTGATATATACAGTCTGGAGAAAATTTTTTAAAAAGTTTATAGCAATTTTCTGAATCTGTTATATCAAGTGTTTGATATTGAAAATGCGGATGGGATATTTCAGAATGACCACTACGGTCGCAAGCTATAACTTCATCCCCTTCTTCTAAAAGATGCGTAATTAAATGCTTCCCTACAAATCCATTTCCTCCTGTTACCAATGCCTTCATATTTTAAATAATAGAACATTTAATTTTAAATTACTAGATATTGTCATCAATTTACATACTAATAATAAGCATTTATGTCTGATTCCTTGACCTATCAAATCTTCAAAAGTAATATCTCCTAACCCTAAAGGAGATTTTAACTTATGAAAAAACTAATAAAAACTTTAAGCACCATTCTTATCTTATCCTTTACAGCACTTTCTTTACAGAGTTGCGGAACATATAACAAATTTCAAACTCTTGACGAGCAGATAAAATCAGCTTGGTCGGAAGTTCTTAGCCAATACAAGAGAAGAGCTGATCTAATTCCAAATCTTGTTAAAACAGTTAAAGGCTATGCAAAACACGAAGCAAAAGTTTTTAAAGACGTTACAGAAGCTAGATCAACTATTGGTAAAATTGAAATTACTGAAGACTTACTTTCAAATCCAGAAAACTTGAAAAAACTAGAAGCTGCTCAAAGCTCAATGGGTGGAGCTCTTTCTAGACTACTAGCAGTTGCAGAAAACTATCCAGAGTTAAAAGCTGATGCTAATTTTAGAGATTTACAAGCACAGTTAGAAGGCACTGAGAATAGAATCACTGTAGCGCGAGGTAGGTTTATAAAAGCTATACAGCTATTTAATACTCATGTTAGGTCCTTCCCTGCAAATTTAATGGCTAAATGGTTTGGATACTCTATTAAAGAAAACTTTCAAGTCACTGATGAGAAAGCAGTTTCTACTCCGCCTGAAGTCAATTTCTAGAAAGATTTATAATGACTATCTTCCTAAGGGGAATTTTATGCCTCTGGCTAATTCCCCTTTCTCTAATTGCTGAAGTACCAGTCCCTGCACTAACTGGGAGAGTTGTTGATCTAACTAATACCTTATCTTCAGGTGAAAAAGATAACCTCTCTTTAAAACTAAAAAATCTTGAAACAAATAAAGGCTCGCAAATTGCTATCTTATTCATTCCAAGCATAGAGCCTGAAAGCATTGAAGAATACTCAATTAGAGTTGCAGAAAAATGGAAAATTGGGCGAGAAAAAAAAGATGATGGTGTCATTATCATAATAGCAAAAAACGACAGAAAAATAAGAATAGAGGTTGGCTACGGTTTGGAAGGAGCTATTCCAGATGCTTATGCAAAAAGAATCATAGAGCACTCTATTATACCTAACTTTAAGCAAGGAAATTTTTTTACAGGTATTGATAGAGCTGTAGACGTACTAGAAGGCTTAATAAACAAAGAAATTACAGAACCGCCAGGTCCAAAAACAAAAGTTGTATCTACTGAAGGAATTTTTTTACTAACATTAATTGGATTATTTCTTGGATATTTCATTTTTGGCTGGACCTCACGCGCAAGTTTTTCAAGTCTTAGTGGAGGATTGATTACATTTCTTCTAGGAATTTCAACCTTTGGTGGAATTGCACTACTTTCTGCCATCTTAGTTTTTTTTATTTTAAGCATTACTTTAGGTGGAGGAGGTGTATACAGAGGGAGCAATAGAACTAGAAGTTTTAGAACAATTGGCCGTTCAGGTAATTTTAGAATTGGAGGAGGATTTGGAGGATTCTCAGGTGGTGGCGGTTCCTTTGGCGGTGGAGGCGCATCAGGCTCATGGTAATTAATCTCTTTAAATATTTATTTTACTTTGGAAAAACTGCAAAATCTGCTTTTCCAGAAAGCGATCTAAAAAAAATAGAAGAAGCAATTGCTAACTCAGAAATAAATCATAGAGCAGAAATATGCTTTGCATGTGAAACAAAACTTGGCTTTTGGGACTATCTTAAATCTGTAAATAGCAGAGAACGCGCATTACAAGTTTTTTCAGATATGAAAGTTTGGGATACTATAGAAAATAACGGACTCTTAATTTACATTTTACTAGCAGAGCGAAAAGTTGAGATAATTTTAGATAGAAAAATAATTGAACAAACTAGTCAAGAGGAATGGTTAAGAATTACTAAAGATATGGAAAAAGGCTTAGCTAAAAAAGATTATTTAAAATCTGTAGTTTTTGCTTTAGAAGAAGCAAGCTTGGTTCTTGAGAAGTGTTTTCCTGTTAGGATGGATAATCCTAATGAGTTAGAGGATTTGGTTAAGGTGTTTGATTAATAGAATTTAGACGTCTTTGTGCGTAGCAAAAAAAGGTAATTTGGGTTTACATTTGATAGTTATGTTTGTGTCTCTTAACTTTTTAAATCCTCTTTTTCATAAAAATAAGAAATTCTATCTCATCTCACTCAGCAGTGGCAATCAAAAAAGCCCCAATAAAAATTATAACCGAAGCGAGCAATCTAATATTCTTTCCTTCTTCTTTAAGTATATGACTCCCCATAAGCACTGCAAAAACAATACTTAATTGTCTAAGACTTGCAACATAACTAACTTTTTCAAAAGTAAAAGCGATTAGTATTAATAAGTAGCCTCCTTGAGCAATTACACTATTAATTAAAATACTTTTTTTATTGACTCTCCATTCTTCTTTAAATAAGTTATTTTTCTTTATAAAAAAAACATATGGAGTAAAAAGAAGAAGAGTCATAAAAGTTAAAGTCCAGCCAAAAACAATAGGATGAATTTTTTCAGCCCCTACTTTGTCAAAAACTGAATATGCAGCAACAGTAAGCATAGTTAGAAAAGCATATTTTGTTGATCTATTTTTAAATACAGAAAATATAGGTTTTTTAATCTCACTTAAAGTAAGCTTTTTCATGTTAATTATATAAACACCAAATACTATTAGAAAAACACCAAGCCCTCCCAAAAGAGTGACAGATTCTCCTAAAAATAAAACCGCAAAAATTAAAACAAGCGCAGGCGACGCTCGCATGATTGGATAGACAAGTGATAAATCTCCATGTTCATAGGATTTGGCAAAAAATATACAATAGAAAAAATGAATAATACTTGTAGTTCCACCGTAGATAAGCAGATCATTTATTGGAGTTTGTGCTTTGAAATAGAAAAATAGGAAGACTGGAAAATATAGAACTGCTCCAACTGTAGCATACCACCAAAGAAAAACTTGTTTATCTACTGAGGATTTAATTAGAAGGCTTTTGAGGGAATGAAGGAATGCGGAAAGGAGGACTAGGATTATTGCTAAATAGCTCATGATTTAGAGTCCTACAAGTTTAGTAAAGGAGTCAAGAGCTATAACATTACACTGCCTGCCTTTTGTGACAACAACTTACTACGAGTACTACGAAGCCAATAATATATTAAAGTTAGCAAAGATACTAAAAGACAGGTCAAAATGGCTAGCAACTTCACAATAGAATTGCCTGTAATTGCTCCCAAAATAAAAAGAGGGAATCCTGTCAGCGCCCCAAAAATTATACTACGACTTATTGCTTTTGTATTTAAAGTTGGGAAAAAAATTAAAGCTAAAATTGCAGAAACTGAAGAAAGCCTTAAAATTCCAACCATTAGCCAAAGAGTAATTACAGGAATTCTAAAAAAACCAATACATATACCAAGCAAAGCTGTAAATAACATCGCGTAACGCCCAACTCTTAATTCATTTGGCTTAGTTTGAAATTCTGTCATTACTAGTGAAGAGACGGCGCAGTAAACACTATCAACTGTTGAGCACAAACCACTAAGTGCCATAAATACAAAAAGTGCAAATATGAAAGAACCCATTTCTTTATTTATGAATTCGCCTCCTACTAACTGTACATTATGAGCAAGGTAACCAGTTGTATAAATCCACGCTCCAAATAAACCTAAAGAAAAGGTAATTATGCCATGTAAAAGTGCACCTTGAAAAAATAATTTTTTAATTGATTTTTGTGGAACAGCGAAAGCACGTTGCCAAGCTTGTTGGTCTGCAAAACAGCCAAAAATAAGTGTTAATGAAGCTGCTAATCCAAATTCGGTCATTAATTTATAATTAAAGGGCTGAAAAGGTTTCATTTCTTGAATCAGGATTTTTTTAGTAAAATCATTTGGGAAATAATATAAGAAAATAAAAGCTGCAAAAAGAATTAGAAGACATTGTATCCAGTCAGTGAGCACGCTAGACCTTAGTCCGGATCTAAAAGAGTACATTAATGGCAATAACACCATAACACAAACTAATATATCATATGGTAGATTACTTGAAATAGATAATAACTCAGCTCCTGCAGTTACTTGTATTCCCAAACATCCTATTTGCAAGCCAATAAAAATAATTCTTAACGCTAATCTCGCACTATCTTCTTTTGGCATTTTTTCTAACAGAGAGAAAAAAGAAAAACCTTCTGGCACTTTTTCTCTAACTTTTTTAGCAAGACGTCCAAAAACTGTCAGAGCTAAAATATTAGGCAATGAAAACCAAAACAAAGCTGAAATCCCCCATTCATAAGCAATCTGAGTTGAAATAAACAAAGCTGGAGCCCAAATCCAACTAGCGCAAATTGATAGAGCTGCCTTAATACCCTTAAAAGAACTATCTGCTTTAAGAAATGTTTTAGTACTAGGTTTTTTTCTTATTTCACCAACTAAAACGATAAAAAGAGTTGTTAATACGTAAAGTGCTATTAATTTCATTTAAAACATCCTTTTACATGAATTATTTTCTTATCTTCTCAATTTCCTGTATCCTAGTCTAAGATGTCGGTGAAGCTCGACAACGCTTATAAAAAGTAATTTACGAAAAAGAGCTTTTTGAACTTTCTATAAAGCAGGAGTGTCGACAATATAAAAGGACTAAATGCTAAAAAAAATTTTTGCAGAACTAGGTTTAAATATTTTAGAGGCCGAGTCGTACCTCACTCTCTTAGAACATGGCAAGATTTCCGCTGGAGAACTTGCAAAGCGTTGCAACATACCAAGAACTACCCTCTATGGGCATTTAGTTTCTCTATCTGAAGTCGGTTTAGTTAAGAAAACAAAACTCGATGGCATTATCTATTGGCAATGCAAAGATCCTAAATCACTTTTAGAAATCGCCAAAAGAAAAGTTCAACAAACCAAACAAATAGAAAAAAATATTGAAGATTTATTACCAAATTTATTGGCAAGAACAAACTCTGATTTTCAACAACCTAAGTTTACCTATTTAGAAGGACCAAAAGGTGTAAGGCAAATATTAAGAGATATATTACTTTACCGAAATATCAATACTGAAGCCTTTTGGCCAATTGGCGAAATGCTAAATGTTATTGGCGATGAGTTTTTAGCAGAACATAATGCACAAAGAATACGTCAAAATATTTCTATAAGAGCAGTATGGCCAAGAAATAGAATAGTCTCAATCGATAAAAAACCATTTTTAGGAGTTAGCTCCAGATTTCTAAGAGAAATACGTCTAGCACCTGATGATGTAGATTGCAAAATGGCCTACTGGATCTACGGAAATAAAGTTGCATTCACTTCATCAAAAAAAGAATGTTTTGGCTTTATCGTAGAAAGTGAGGAACTAGCAGAGTTACAAAGAGCTCAATTTAATTTCATTTTTTCTAGATCTAAAAAATTAGTAGTTGACAGTAATAAACCTGAGCAGTTTTTGAGAAAAAATAACTTGCTCTAAAACATAAAAAGATTGACTACAACCTAGCCCTAAAAAGCGCATAAGCCGGAATACATTTTACCCCCTCTATCTCCTGATACTTATCTCCTAAATAAATTAAATAAGACTTAAATTTCTTTTTACCTTTATTTAAATTCATATATTTCACTATATTTCTTACATCTTTTTTAAGAGCAACTTTACTTGATTTTACTTCAATTAAATATTGATATTTTTCATCTTCAAATACTAAGTCAATTTCTGCACCTGCTATAGATTTAGTATAGAACAACTGCTCAGTATTAATCTGCTTAAGTTTTCTGCGTTTTTCTATTTCAGAAATTACAAAAGATTCAACAATCTGCCCTTTAGCTTGTTCAATACCTAAAGCATTAATTAAACTAACATCCGCATAGTACATTTTTGAAGCTTTAAGGTATCTTTTCGCAGGACTAAAATGATGACCATAAACTCTAAATGCAAGTTGTGATTGTGTTAGGACATTTAAATACTTTTTAGCAGTCTGATGACTTAAGCCTGCTTCTCTGGCAAAATTTGACACTTCTAAATGAGACCCTATACTTTTACCAATATGTTGCAAAATGGCAAGCAATCCTTCGATATTATCAATGTTAGAAATTTGAGCGAGATCTCTAGTAAAATACGTATCTCTATAATTTGAGAGCAGTTCTTTTTTTACTTTATCTCCTTTGGCAGTAACAACTTCAGGAAAACCTCCAAACTTTAAAGTTTTATCAAATTTTCTTTTTGCATCAAGTAATTTTGAAATATTTATTTCATCAGTAAAAAAAGAATGAGTAGCCTCACCCTCTTCTTCTCCCCAACAAGTTGTAGGAAAGTTTACTATTGATATTCTGCCCGCTAAAGAATCAGCAGAGGCTCCTAGCAATCCTATTGAACTTGAACCTGTCATCAAGAATTCAGCTTTTCCTTCATCTATAACTTTTTTAACTGCAATAGTTAGTTGTGGATCTCTTTGAATTTCATCAATTATGACTTTACTCCCTAAGCTTTCTATAAATCCCTTCGGGTCTTCTCTAGCATGTCTGAGATGATCAAAATCATCCAAAGTTACATATTTATAATTAGGATAGTTAGTTTTTAAAAAAGTCGTTTTTCCAGATCGACGCGGACCGATAATTAGTGCATTTTGAGAAGAGAGAGAAATCCATCGTTTAAACATACTTTTAAAATAACATAGATATTTTAAAAGTCCAATTAAAAAATATATATAAAAAGCTGTATATTTTCAGTATGTTAAAAATTTTCTTCTAAATTAGAGAAGTTTTAAAGCAAAAAATTAATATACTGAAGGAAATTGAAAATTTCCGAAAGTCTCCCGGAGGGAAGATAAGATATACCCGTCAAAACTAGGCTAAGACCGATCAGGTCTTAGACAGAAAGTGGAAAAACTAAATGACGACGGGTATATATAAAGTTTAATAAAACTATTTACTAAGACTAATCTCTGCCTCAACCCTCTTAAGATCTTCTTCAACCATCATCTTAATCATCTGCTCAAACGTAACTTCAGGCACCCAACCTAACTTTTCTTTAGCTTTAGTTGAATCACCTAAAAGAAGCTCCACTTCTGCAGGTCTTACAAAACGTTGATCTATCTTTACATACTGCTGCCAATCGAGACCAA
The DNA here is from genome assembly GCA_937976335.1 of uncultured bacterium. Taxonomy (GTDB): domain Bacteria; phylum Bdellovibrionota_C; class UBA2361; order UBA2361; family CALJRW01; genus CALJRW01. The sequence continues at coordinate 15,248 of CALJRW010000146.1, forward strand.
CTGCGCTAAAAGCGACTTCGACTAAATCTCTTACAGAATGGGTTTGTCCAGTTGAAATTACATAGTCATCAGGAGTATCTTGCTGAAGCATCATCCACATTGCACGAACATAATCGCCAGCAAAGCCCCAATCTCTTTTGGCATCAAGATTACCTAACTTTATATCTTCTTCCACACCAAGCTTAATTCTAGCTACACCGTCAGTCACTTTTCGTGTAACAAATTCCATCCCACGTCTTGGAGATTCATGATTAAAAAGAATACCAGAGACTGCGAACATATCATATGACTCACGATAGTTTACAGTAATATAATGTCCATAAACTTTAGCAACTCCGTATGGAGAACGTGGATAAAAAGGAGTAGTTTCTGTTTGAGGAGTTTCTAAAACCTTTCCATACATTTCAGAACTAGAAGCTTGATAAAATTTTGCATCAGGTTTTACACTTCTCACAGCTTCCAGAAGTTTTGTAACTCCAAGAGCAGTAAATTCAGAAGTTAGCACTGGTTGCTCCCAACTCGTTGGAACAAAACTTTGAGCACCAAGGTTATATACTTCATCTGGTTTTGTTTCTTCCATAACGCGAACTAATGAGAATTGATCTAACAAATCACCTTGTATTAATTCAATCTTATCTCTTAAATGTGAAATTCTTTCAAATTTTTCAACCGAAGAACGTCTTACCATTCCAAAAACTTGATACCCTTTGCTCAGTAGAAATTCAGCAAGGTACGATCCATCTTGTCCCGTTATTCCTGTAATTAAAGCTCTCTTTGTCATAATTATTTAACCTCTTTTTTTTCTAAACTAGATACAACTTGCTTCACCATCTGTGCCTTTGATCTATGACAGACTAACAAACCCTCCGGGCTATCCACAACTATCACATCATCAAGTCCAACTATAGCTATTTGCTTACTACTTGAATAAACCACACAGTTCTTAGAATCAAGTAGTAAAGACTCTCCAACACAAACATTTTTATTTTCGTCTGTTTTTTGGCTATCTGCCCATGCATCCCAGGCCCCTACATCGCTCCATAACAGCTCCTTAGCTGGCACAACATAGACATCCTGAGCTCGCTCCATTATTCCAAAATCAACTGATTCTGAAGGTAATTTAGCAAAACTTTCACTTATATCTGCATTTTTGTCATTAATTAAGGATTCTGCAACAACTTGAAGGCCAGTATATAGCTCAGGCATTAATTCCTTTATAGAATTGATAATGGTTTCAGCCTTCCAGATAAACATCCCACTATTCCAGAAATAACCGCCATCTGCTAAATACTTTTTAGCCGTTTCTAAATTAGGCTTTTCAACAAATTTTTCTACTTTTCCTACACCAGAATTAACTTCTTCAGCAGTTTTAATATAACCATAGCCTGTATTTGGGGAGGTAGGTTCTATTCCTAAAGTGACAAGCCCATTTTTCTCTTGTGCTATTTCACAAGCTTTTTTAATAACTCTTTCAAATTCATTTGTATTTTGAATTACGTGATCTGATGGAAGTACTACCATCACCGCATCTTTTGAAATTTCATTAATAAGCATTGCGGCAAGTCCAATAGCAGGAGCCGTATTTCTACCGCACGGCTCAGCAATTACATTAACTTCTGAAAGATGCTCTTCCACTAAACTCTTATGGCGTTGATTAGTAACGACAAATAAATTCTTAGGATCAGCAAAAGCTGAGACTCGATCAGCTGTCATTTTAATTAAACTCTTACCATCAATTCCTAGTTTTAAAAATTGCTTTGGTAATTCGTTTGTACTTGCTGGCCAAAATCTTGTGCCTCTTCCACCCGCTAAGATAACAGGAAAAATTTCCATTTCTAAATACCTCCTTCAAAATATTCATCTACATGCTTCTTTAATCCTTCTTGCCAAGAAATAGGCTTTTCATGAGTAACTTCAATTAGCTTATTTGCCGAAAGAACAGAAAACTTAGGCCTCTTTGCCTTAGACGGATACTCTTCAGATGTAACTGGTAAAATTTCTTTTGTTACTACCGTCTCTAAATGGTTTGCAGATAAGTTAAAAATCTCTTTCGAGAAATCATACCAAGAAACTGGAGTTCCACTTGATACATGAAACAAGCCTGCAGCACCTTTATCAATTAACTTTAAGGTAACTTCTGCAAGCCAACCTGCCCAAGTTGGCGACATAATTTGGTCATCAACAACTTTCAAAACTTCTTTTGATTGAAAAAGTTTAATCATAGTATGAACAAAATTATGACCATAAACTCCGTGCACTGAAGAAGTTCGAATTATCAAAGCTTTTTCTCCTAAAATTTCTAAGACAGATTCTTCAGCTTTTAATTTTGATTTTCCATAAACTCCCAATGGGTTTGTTAAATCAGTTTCTAAATAAGGTGTTCCTTTTTCTCCATCAAAAACATAATCAGTTGAGAATTGAACAAATTTAGAATTACATTGACTGCAAAGTTCAGCCATTTTTTTAGGAGCCTCTGAATTTACAGAAAATGCAAGTTCTTGCTCATCTTCTTGCTTATCAACTCCTGTATGTGCTGCACAATTTACAACAATATCAGGTTGATACTCTTCAAAAACTTTTTTTAGCTTTTCCTCATCACTTACATCTATCTCTATAGAACGTATCGAAGAAAATCTTTTTAAGATTTCAGATCCTACTTGACCAGAACCACCAAATAAAATAATTTTTTTCATAAGGATAATTAATTAAGGAGTTAGGATCTATCTCCATAATTTTTTTCATAATATTTCATATACTCACCGGATTTAATTTTTTGCCACCATTCAGTATTTTCCTTATACCAGTTAATAGTCGTTTCTAAGCCCTCATTGAGTGAGATTGAAGGCTCCCAATCAGTTGCATTTTTAAGTTTACTAGAATCAACTGCATATCTAAAATCATGTCCTAATCTATCAGTAACGTACTCAATTAAATCTTCCGATTTACCTAAGATTGAAAGAATTTTTAACATAATTTCTTTATTAGGAACTTCAGACTCTAACGGACCTCCAATATTATAAACTTCTCCAGCAGCTCCTTTTTCACCGACTCTTAACACTGCTTCACAATGATCTCTTACATAAATCCAGCTTCTGACATTAGTACCATCTCCGTAAAGTGGTAGCTTCTTATCTTCCATTACATTTGAAATAACTAAAGGAATTAATTTCTCAGGAAATTGATAAGGTCCATAATTATTAGTACAACGAGTAACTACTGCATTAAAACCATGGGTTCTAAAAGCAGCAAGAACTAACATATCAGAACCTGCCTTTGAAGCTGAGTAAGCACTGCTTGGATCTAATGGAGTTTCTTCTACAAATCGACCCGTCTCTCCCAAGGTGCCGTAAACTTCATCAGTAGAGACATGAATAAATTTAGAAACTTCATATTTTCTAGCGTTGTTTATTAAATTTTGAGTTCCCAAGACATTTGTTCTTACAAATTCGTTAGGACTTAAGATAGATCTATCTACATGGCTTTCAGCAGCGAAATGATAGACTTGATCAAACTGTGTACTTGAAAAAACTCGCGCTAGATCTTCTTCATCACAAATATCTACTTTTTCAAATTTAATTTGCTTTGCCTCTAAAGGACTTTTAAGATTTTCTAAATTTCCAGCATACGTTAAAGCGTCAAGAGCTGTAATTTCCCAATCAGGTCTATTTTCTAATAAATGATAAACAAAGTTAGCTCCTATGAAGCCTGCAGCTCCAGTTATTAGTATTTTCATAATTTAATTTACTCCTGCCCCAGCTTTTCCAAATCCAAAACTTTGAGTCAAAGCACCTAAACCTCTTAAGGACAATGTCAGAAAAGCTTGTGTCCTATTTGGATTAATTCTTTCACTCACACCAAAATCTAAACTCCAGCAATTACAGGCGCTAACTAACCTTAAAGCTGCCCTTGATTCAAGAAATTCATTTTGCACATCATCATACCTACCATAGCCACCTAACTTCAATCTATCAGTTATAGCTATTTCAACATTCCCTACAATCTGACTAACAGCATTATCTACAAACCTATACTGAGCTCTTATAATATCTCCCCTATCATCTCTAAAATGAGCTCCTAACCTCCAAGAAGACAACTGCCCTCCTTCATTAGGGTTCATATTAGTTTGAAACTTCATTCCAAAGTTTCTTGTTGGAAAGATTCCTAAATCAATTCCTATATCAGATAAAGGATCTTGATTAGGATTTCTATCTTCATCCTGTTCTAAATAATCAAAACTTTGCCTGACATATAAATTAGCAAGCTCTCTTACATTCCCTCTATTAACCTTATACACTGAAGGACTTAAAGAATCTTCAATTCCATCAAAACTAAAATTACCGAAAAGGTTACTGTCAGGTACAGTCGGTAAATCTCTTACTTCAGGAGTTAATTCAGCAATTTTTTCTTGACCAGGAATTTGAGATGTAAACCTACCTAATAAACTTGTTTTAAAACCATAGGTAAATACGCTTAGGTTATTTAATCTATCATAACTATCAAATCTAGGATTTAAATCTTGATCTGTATCTGGAATATACCTGTAATTAAGAAAAGGTTCGATTGTATGTTTAACGCGCTTTAGTCTTAAATCCTGATTTTCTATCCCATAACTTGCAAAACTTGCAAGAAAACTATCTTCTGGAACCTGCATTACTTTTTCTACTGCGGTAGAAATTTTGAAATTTACATCAGCTGTTGTTCTTTCATCGCCTGTCACTTCAGTATTTGTACTTGGATCAATATTGTTACTTAAATTATAGTTAGTCTGATGGCCAGTAACACTTGCTTCTCCATTAAAGTAGTTTTTAAAATGAAAAGGAACTTTAGCACTAGGACTGAAATCAAATCTTTGACCTTCGTACCCTTCACCTCTATAAAAATCAGTTGCTCCAAGACTAGCCCCAGCTACTAATTTCAGTCCATAAGGGTTAAAACCAAAAGGCCTAAAACTTTTTTTAGCGTTTAAAGTTGCAGTAGGTAATCTTTGAAAAACTAAATCGTCATCTCTTAGCAAATCTTGGTTATACTCAGCAGCAACCTCTCCATAAACATAATCTCCAAACTGAGATCTTAGAAGAGCCTTAGATGTTGCATACCGAGAGTTATACCTTCCTATATCCTGATCTTCAATTTCACGAAGAAATAAATCATCACTGACGTAACGTATATCTGCAGAAAACGACGAAGGAATGTATGCATTTGGCTCGCTTTGCCAATAATGCTTATAGTACCCACCTATTCGTTCTTCATCAAAAGTTCCATCCTCAAGACCAGTGATATTTGTCCCTCTTAAGCTTCCATCTCGCCTACTCTCGTCTGAAAGATAGAATCTAGTGTCAATAGAATGTCTCATTGAAAAAATCTTTCTAAACTCAAAAGAACTTCCAATTCTACTTTGAGTTTCAATAAAAGGACGTAAGGTAAAATCAGTATGGTCGTCTATCACTCCAAAAATTGGAACACTAAGTTGGATCCCGTCTTGATTCCCGTAACCATATGTTGGAGCTAAAACACCACTCTGTCTTTCTACTTTTACTGGGAAAGCTAAATAGGGAGTATAGAAAAGAGGTACTCCATGAAATTGAAACAAGGCATGCTTAGCCTTTGCATATCCATTAACTTCAATATCGGTACTTTTGCAAGTTAATTTCCACGGCAACTCTCCATCGGCACAATGACAAGTACTGAAAATGCTGTCATACGCTCTATACTCAAAATCAGAATCCTTATAAAAGTCATTCGCAAGAAGCTTATAACCACCTTCTTCGAAAACAGTTGTAGCATTAAAGAAACTCCCAGTTTCAGTGTCCATATTTAATGTTGCGCTTTTAGAAGCAATTTCAGCTTCAGGCGTTGTAAACAAAACATTACCTCCAAGACTTGCATCCTGAGACTCTGTATTTAAAAGAACCTCATCAGCTTGAACGAACAAACCACCTTGAGTAATTAAGACTCCACCTGACCCTTTCATCTCTTTACTCTTCTCAAGATACTCTATTTGAGGCGCTTTAAAATCCATTCCTTGTTTTACAGAAGTATCTGAAGCAATGATTTGTTTTAATTGACGTTTTTCTCTCTCTTCTATTTTAGGATTATCTTCTTCAAAAATGTATCTACTTTCTGGCGCTTCAACCTGAGTCAAAGAAACTGAAGGTAACAATAAGAAAAGCAAAAGTAGAACTATTCTCTTCAATTCCCAAATCCAAAGTTCGAGAGAATTAGAGATATTTCTTCTCGAAGATTTAATCTATGCACAATCCTATCAACCATCCCGTGCTCTAAAAGAAACTCAGAAGTTTGAAAGCCCTTTGGTAATTTTTGCCTAATAGTTTGTTCAATAACTCTTGGGCCTGCAAATCCAATTAAAGCCCCGGGCTCTGCCAAATTAACATCTCCAAGCATGGCAAATGAAGCAGCAACTCCACCGGTAGTTGGATGAGTAAGAACCGAGATATAAGGAACTCTTGCTTGCCCTAGCTTTCCAAGAGCAGCACTTACTTTTGCCATTTGCATTAGTGAAAAAATACCTTCTTGCATTCTAGCTCCACCAGATGCAGAAACAATTATAACTGGCGTTTTTTCTTCTATACCAACTTCAATCATCTGAGCCAATCGTTCCCCAACAACTGACCCCATGCTTCCACCCATAAAGGCGAATTCAAAAACTCCTAAAAGAACTGGAAACTTATTGATTTTTGCACGTCCTGTAATTACAGCTTCAGAAGAATTAGATTTTTTTTCTGCAGCTTTAAGTCTATCTTTATATTTTTTTTGATCCTTAAACCCTAAAGGGTCAGTAGGCTTAATGTCAGCTCCAATTTCCTGAAAGGAGTGTCTATCAACTAAAATTGGAATTCTTTCTTGGGCTTTTAAACGGAAGTGATAATCACACTGGGGACAGACACCAAAATTCTTTCTTAACTCTTTGGTGTAAACTAAAGAACTACAACCAGAACACTTAGTCCACGTATCCTCAGGTATTTCAACCCTAGAAGTATCTTCCAGCTTAGGCTTAGGTGCTTTTTGTCTTGAAAACCAACTCATATCAGCCTCCAAAGTTACTAATATTTTTAAGAGCACGCAAGCTTAGTTAAATCTTTTATAAACGAACTAAGTAGTTAAAAATATTAACTAAAGTATTGATTTTCTGTTCTCTATCTGATACTTATTTTAAAAGTGACAACAATAAATAAAATATTAGCATACTTTGACAGCCTTTTGGTTCCTGAAATCTATTCTGATTATTGCTTCAATGGCCTTCAAATAGAATCTTCTAACACGGAAGTTAGAAAAGTTTCTTTTGCAGTTGATGCAGGAGAGTCCATTTTAGATAAAGCAATCGCAGCAAACTCAGACTTACTAGTAGTTCACCATGGTGTTTTTTGGAATAATATAGATAAAATAACAGGCAATTTATCCAAAAAACTCAAGAAAGTTTTCTCTGCTAATTTAAACCTTTACGTATCTCATTTACCGCTTGATGCTAATAAGGAAGTTGGAAATAATTATGAATTTGGAAGATTTTTAAATCTTTCAGACCTATCCCCTTTTGCAAAATACAAAGATTTTTTTATTGGAACAGAGGGAACTCTTCCCAAACCTGTAAATATTGAAGAGCTAGTTCAAAAAATAACTACTTTGATAGGCTATACTAATCACTTACTGCTTCCATTTGGAAAAAAAGAAATACAAAAAGTGGGAATTGCCTCTGGCTCTGGGGGAAATTATATCCCAGAAGCAAAACTTCGAGGCTTAGACTTATTAATCTCTGGAGAAGCAAAGCATGAACACTATCATTTATCAAAAGAATATGAGATAAATTCTCTCTTTGTCGGACATTATGCAAGTGAAACATTTGGAGTACTTGCATTAAAAAGAAAAATCGAGGAAAACTTTAAAGACATAGAGACTTTATTTATTGACGAACCAACTGGAATTTAGAAAAGAAAAAAAAATGAGAAGCATAGAAGATTTAAATTTAACAAATAAAAGAGTATTAATAAGAGCAGACTTAAATGTCCCGCTAAATTCAAAGCAAGATATTACAGATACTACACGAATTGATAGTTTTTTACCGACTTTAGAACTAGTTTTAAGTAAGGGTGGAAAGCCAATTGTAATTTCACATCTTGGAAGACCAAAAGGACAGAAAGATCCAAAACTTTCTCTTAAACCAGTATCTGATTACATTGCTGGAAAAATCAATAAAACAGTTACTTTTCTAAACGACTGCCTTGGAACAGAAGTTGAACAAAAATCAAATTCAATTGCAGACAATGAAGTTTTAATTTTAGAAAATCTTAGATTTTACAGTCAAGAAAAATCTAACGATCCATCTTTCGCAAAATCCCTTTCTAATTTGGCAGACATATACGTAAATGACGCATTTGCAACTGCCCATAGAAGTCACGCTTCAATAACTGGCGTTACAGAGCTAGTAACAGAAAAAGCTCCTGGCTTATTGATGCAAAAAGAAATCAATTACTATCAAAAAGCACTCGTTGACCCAGCTCGGCCGCTTTGTATAATAATTGGCGGTGCAAAAGTATCCTCTAAACTCGAAGCTCTTATGAATATTGCAACACTTGCAGATAAAATCATTATTGGCGGCGCTATGGCAAATACTTTCTTAGCTGCTCAAGGAATGCAAATGGGACGTTCTTTGTATGAACAAGATCTTTTTCCAAAAATCATTGAACTTCTTGCTATACTAGCAAAAAAAGGCTGCAAACTTTATCTACCGGTAGATTTTAGAATTGGCTCATCACTTAAAGCTAAAGACCTACCAACAATTGTAACAAGCCAAGAAATTCCTGCAGATAGTATGGCGCTCGACATTGGACCAGCTAGCAGCCTCTTATTTGAAACTGCAGTTAAAAACGCTTCCACAATTGTTTGGAATGGACCTATGGGAGCTTTTGAGAATGAACTTTATAGTGAAGGAACATTTGAACTCACAAAAGCTGTTGCAAGCGCAAGCGGATTAACAGTTGCTGGCGGAGGTGACACTATTGCTGCAATTACTCAAATGGAAATGAGCCATAAGTTTGATTATATTTCAACTGGCGGCGGAGCTTTTTTATCCTTACTTGAAGGCAAAGAGTTGCCTGGGTTTAAGGCGCTTGGTTAGTAAAAGTCTATCACTTATTGCTTGCAAGATTTTTACTGTTTTGTCATTTATTAGTTTTTTAAATTTTTTAGATAACTGAGTAATTCTTAACTACAAAGAATCCGTAGTAATAAAACAGCAGTTTAATTTAATGTCAAATTGAACGCAAACTAAAAAATCTATGTTTTATTTTGATCATTAGTTATAAACACTTATAAAGGTGAGTCGAAAAATACAATTCTGCTATGAAAAAAGCTTGTTAGAAAACATTTGGCATTATACAACGTTTAAATGACCACCCCCATCGGCGGAATAGCATTCTTCCTCTCCTTTCCCTGCCTGCTCTATGTCTGCATTGCTAATTTTATCCTAATACCTACTTTTCTAGATATCAGCGCCACAAAAAACCTGAGCCAATTTGGAGCTGGCTTTTTAGTAGGAGTTCTAATTGCAAGCTTTTACATTAAAGATCGTCTTTCTGTGTTTATTCACGAATTAGAACACTCTATTGTTGCTAATCTTTGTGGAAATAAACACAAAGAAATGAAGTACGAAAGCGATACTGGTCATTATAAATACGAGTACACAAAAGAAACCGAAAAGTATAATGCATTAATTTCACTAGCTCCTTATTTTCTTCCTACTTTTTTGTTTCTAGCTATTGTTATCAATGTTTTGTTTTATTTAAGCACTCAATCTGTACTAATCGTTATATTAGGCATTGGTTATGGAATAGATCTAAAAAAAAACTGGGCTGATGTTTCACCGATTCAAACTGATTTTACTGGAATTAGAGGCGGATACTATGTTGGCTTAGTATTTGTCTTTCTAATTAATATTGCCATTGGATCTTTTTTATTAATCTGGGTTATGCAACAAAATGCTGGAGTTGCTCAGGTTTTTCTTAGGCAATGGGAATTTTGGGGAAGATGCTATTTATCGTTTTTTAGTTAATAGACTGAGGACAAATACAGAAAGTCCAAAAAAAGCTATTTTTCTAAAAACTTAAAAATTTTTGATAATGAGGTTGTAAAAATTAATACTTAACCCAATCCAAAAAAAGCCCTTCGGGTGGAGCAGTTCTTCCAGCTCTTTCTCTATCTTGAGCTTTAAGTATTTTTCCAATACTTTCTAATTTAGTATTAGTTTTTCCTCTATCAACTAAAGTTCCTACAATAATTCTAACCATATTTTTCAAAAACCCCTTGCCTTCTATACTTATTTTAAGCATATCATTTTCTTTCACTATGGCTATGTTTGAAATTGTTTTTATAGCAGTCGTAGCACAACAGTTAGATGATCTAAAACTTGAAAAATTATGCTCACCAATTAACGCTTTAGACTCTTCCGTGATTAAAACTAAATTTAAATCAGCACTAACGTGCCATACTTTTTTATTTAAAGTAGGAGGCATTTTACGATTAAGAATATAATATGAGTATTGCTTAGAAAGAGCATCTCTTTGAGAATGAAAATCATCTGACACTTCTTTAATACTTAAAACAGCAACTTCATTTTTTAACAGAGAGCTAATAGCATACATGAATTTACCTTCATCTAGCTTTGAACCCACTGTAAAATGGGCAACTTGAGCTCGAGCATGAACTCCCGCATCAGTTCTTCCTGAAGCTACCGGAATAGTACTTTTTTCACCTAAATAAATTTCAATTGCTTTATGTAATTCTTCTTGAATAGTTCTAACTCTTGGCTGAATTTGCCAGCCGTGAAAATTTGTTCCATCATACTCAAATAAGATTTTATACTTAGGCATTAAGTACCTTATTTACGTCTTTCATACACACTTGATTACATATTAAAAATAAGTATCTCACAAAAAAAACTGAACATCTTAGTTTATAGTTTTTTACAAATAAACTCAGCAATTTGAACAGCATTTAAAGCAGCGCCTTTTCTTAAATTATCAGTAACAGTCCATAGGTTTATACAATTTTCAGAACTTTTATCGTCTCTGATTCTTCCAATTAAAATTTCATCCATACCAGAAGCATCAATATGCATTGGATAGCTAGCGTCATTAAAAAAAACAGTTAAGCCTTCTGTTTTATCAAACAATTTCTTAAGATTTTCAGCGCTAATATTCTTTTTGGTTTCAATATTTAAGGATTGAGCATGAGAATGGAAAACAGGCACTCTTACAGCAGTACAGGTAATTTTTAATTCCGGTAAATCTAAAATTTTTCTTGTTTCATTAACAATTCTTTCTTCTTCTTTAGTTTCTCCAGATTCAGAAAAAATATCTATTTGCGGTATGCAGTTAAAAGCAATTTGACAATGAAATTTTTCAGGTTGTAAATCTTGTTGAGTAAACATTGATTGCGTTTGCTCCCAAAGTTCATCTAAAGCATCCTTACCAGCTCCCGATACTGATTGATAAGTAGATAAAACTACTCTCTTTATTCCAACTTCATTATGAATAACCTTTAATACTGAAGCTAACTGAATAGCTGAGGATGCAGGATTCGCTATTAACTTACTTTCCTTACTAAGACTTTCTAAATTGACTCCAGAGACTATTAGTGGCACTTCTTGATTCATTCTATGAAAAGCTGAACAATCTATAACGTACGCCCCTGATTCGAGAGCAGTAGCTACCCACTTTTGTGATAACTCAATAGTTGAAGCTATAAAAACAATATCAATATTATTAAATGAATCTTCATTTATGACTTCAATCTCAGCTTCATTATTTGCAACAGAATATACTTCTCCAGTAGAAGATTCTGAAGCAAAAAGTCTTACGTCAATTAATGGAAAATTTCGTTCTGTTAGAATAGCAATTATTTCACTACCAACAACTCCTGTTGCCCCTACAATTGCAATACTTATTTCATCTTTCATTAAAATTTACCAATTATTTTTATAACTCTTTTTTATTAGTTAACTATTAAGAGTTTTATTGAGGCTCTGCGTAGCCATATAGTGTCCAGGAATACATCTCTTCCTTCTGCTCTGTTAAAATAATATCCCAACCAATCTTTGGTGGAGATTGTCCACCACTGCTCCATAATTGATAACTATTGCCTTCTGAGTCTTTAACCACATCAAGACCTTCAAGCCTTTCATCCCAAGACGCTGGACGAGCACCTTTCTTAATACTCCCTTCTTGATATTGAGAGTCATAACGAGAGCTGATTAGCTCACTCACAACAAGTCTGTAAGGTAAATTAACTGACTGTTTTTTTAACATTAAGTAGTTCTATCTTAAGAAGTAGCTGCAACTGCAGTCGGATCTTCAACTTTGTCGATTCTTTCTTTTAACTCTTTACCAACTTTGAAAAAAGGAAGTTTTTTTGGAGGAACTGAAATTTTCTCTCCAGTTTTAGGATTTCTTCCCTGATACGAGTTGTATTCTTTAACTACAAAACTACCAAAACCTCTAATTTCTATTCTTCCGCCATTAACAAGCGTATCTCTCATTTTTCTGTAAATAAGGTTAACGATCTCTTCAGCTTGCATAACATTTATTCCACAACGCTCAGCCAGTCTCTCTATCAATTCTGATTTATTCACAGCATCTTCCTCTAAATGATTAGTTTTAATTTAGCTTATAATAATAACAGCCAACTAAAAATCTAATAAACAGTTAAATCAACACCTTAAGTAAGTATCCGAAATCAATAGGAAAGTCAAAAGGTTATGAGGTTATATTTTACCCCTTTGATAAGTGCTTGATTTTATAGATGTTTTATTATTGCTGATAAGTAGTTTTACTGACCTTGGCAAGCTAACTACTTAATTCATTTACGCTTATAGTGTTAGCTTAGAATCAGAATAGTACTAGCAAAAAGAAAATATTTCACAGAATATTTTTTCTCTGCCTAATACTCTGTGAAGTTAGTGCCCTATGGTTTAAATTCAAAATCTTAGTATGGATATTTTTCAAAAAAAACTTAATAAATCAAAAATTAATCCTGTACTCTTACTTGCTCCAATGGAAGGAGTGACAAACCGTATTTTTCGCGATCTAATTTGTGACATTGGCTCAGTGGATATCCTCGCAACTGAATTTATTAGAATCAGTAATGTAAAACAAAAAATAAAACCCCTACCTAAACATTCAAAGCCACTTCAAATTCAAATTATGGGTAATAAAAGAGAAACCATCATTGGCGCTTTAAAATTTATTAAAAGTAAGGGGATAATCACAAACAATTCTTGGCTAGATTTAAATGTAGGCTGCCCTTCTAAAAAAGTTACTTCAAGTGGTGCTGGCTCAGCCTTACTTTTAGAACCAAAAAGATTAGAAGATATTATCTTTTCTATTAGAGAACTCCATGCCGGCCCCTTTTCTATTAAAACTAGGCTTGGATTTCAGAGTAAAGAAGAGTATCCAAAAATTATTTCTATGCTTAGTAGAGTTCCATTAGATTTTATTACAATTCATGCTCGAACTAAATGTGATATGTACTCTGAACCAATAGATATGAAGCTACTAAAATATGCTGTTGAAGCTCTACCATTCCCAGTAATTGGCAATGGCGATATTTGGTCCTCAGACGATGCGATTGTTATGTTAGAACAAACTGGGGTAAGAGGTCTTATGTGTGGTAGAGGAGCGATAACAAATCCTTTTTTATTTTGTGATATAAAAAATAAGCTAAATAATAAAGATTCTTCATCACAAATAGAGCGTATCAAAAAACTACAAGAATTCTCTCTTAGTCTAATGGAGAAATATCTAGCAGAAGAAGCATTTACTAAGAAAAAATATATTGGCAAAGTAAAAGAATTTTCTGTTTGGTTTAGTAAAAATAAATTAATTGGTAGAAACTTTTTTCAAGAAATTAAGAGAGTTGATACTGTCAGTGAAGCTAAAGACAAGATCGAGACTTACTTTCAATCTTATTTGTAATTTAGCAATCTACATGTTTAATCATAGAGATGAAGAGTATTTAGTAATCTTAACTAAAACAACTTCAAAGGATTAAAAGCTAAATACTTCCCATTACTAACTAATCTTCTTGTCTCAAAATGCAAATGATTGCCAGTAGCATTACCAGTCCGACCAACAGTTGCAATTTTATGTTTTCTACTTACCCAATCAGAAACTCTAACCAAATTTCTAGTATTATGTGCGTAAAGAGTTAACAAATCACCATTTTGAATAATCACTAAATTTCCATACCCTCGGGCCTTCGCTGAATAAACAACTCGTCCTGAGTGAGCTGAGTAAATCGGAGTTCCTTTATCTGCAGATAAATCTAAACCATTATGGAACCTACCCCATCTTGGTTTAAATTTTGAAGTAATCGCTTTGGAACGAAGCGGCCAGTATAGTTTCTTTTTATAAAAGCTTACACTACCTAAACTACTGGTTCTCTCTCCTAATTTTTTAAGAGAAAAGTTTTCAGTATAATTTTTTCTACGTCTAGAAGCTCTTCTTCTAGCGAAATTTTTCTTAGGTATAACAATAAAAGCACCAGCTCTAATTGTGTTTTCATTATATATAGAATTTAGTTTTTTAAGTCTTATAAGAGATATTTGATTATCTTTTGCAATTTGAGAAAGCGTGTCACCTCTTCTTATCTGATATTTTTCTACTGGCTCACTTGGATTAAAAATAAAACATGAGCTAAAATATAAAAGGATAGATAAAAAAATAAAACTTCTAATTTTTATCATTAATTTTTTTCTAATTTCTTAGGCGTCCACCAAAAATAATATGCAAGCGACATTATAATTATTACACCAAACATCCAATAGCCAATTTGCTTTGCTAAATGCTCAGTACCCTCACCTCCTCCAAGTACTAGACCAAGAGTGATTAAGATAGCAGACCATATTCCAGCTCCAAGACTTGTTAATATAGTAAATGAAAAAAGATTCATTCTTGATAGCCCTGCAGGAATAGAAACCCATTGACGAATTCCAAATATCAAACGACCAACAAAGGTTGCGTAATTACCATGTCTTAGAAAAGCACTTTCTACTTTTGAAAACTTAGTTTCACTAAAACCAAACTTTGAACCATATTTTAGTATAAAAGCGCGACCAAATCTTAGGGATAAAAAGTAATTTATATAGGCACCAGCTAAACTTCCTAGAGTTCCTGCAGCTAAAGCTAAGACGAAATTCATTTTACCTTGCTTCACTAAAACCCCTGCTGGAATCAAGACTACCTCACTAGGGAAAGGAATAAAGGAACTCTCAAGAGCCATTAAAAGAAAAATACCAATATAACCAAGCAAATCAACTAAATGAAGCAAATAATCAACTGCAGAATGAAAAATTTCGACCATAAAACTAACAATTAATAATAATCAACAATAGGGAACTCCTTAAGTCCCGAGCTTGTTAATTCGTAAAGAACTAAATCATTTTTAATTTGCGCAACAAATCGTCCCCCAGGAGATACTAGTTGCTCAATAAGATTAAAATCTACTTCTTCCACTGAAAACCAAGCAACAATCACATCAAAAGGACCATGTTCTGGCCACCCAGAAAGCGCATCTCCAGATTTAACAATTGCATTAGGATAGCCTAAACTATCTAAAGTCTTTCTAGCTCTTTGCGCAAGTCTTGGAATTTTTTCTACAGAATAGACATAAGCGCCCATTTCAGAAAGCAAGGCAGAACTGTAACCAGAACCAGAACCAAGCTCTAAAACTCTTTTTCGCTTCAGAGGCCCAAGCATACCTAAAATATTTGCAAGAAAACTTGGTTTTTCCTGTATTTGATTATCTCCAATTGGGAAAGGGGCATTTACGTAACAATAACCTGGATCTTCTAATTCAAGAAAATTATGCCTCGGAACAGCTCGAAATGCACGTCTGACCAAAGTCTCACAATCCTCATCAAGAATTTCAGCGGTATCAACAACAAGATCGGAAAACTTACTTGAATCAATTAATATAGGAGTACAATCTATATCATCAAAATCAAGTGCACTAAAATCTTCTGTTCCTTCAATCATCGTAAACAGAGTAGCTTGAAAGTCTATACTGGGACAAGATCATAACATTGCATTTCAGGTAAGCTTTTATTAATAGAGTTGTCCCGCCATTATTTTGTAGCGAGAGAGCTAAGGTTTTGAAAAGACGAAGAAATTAGTAACAAAATAAACGTAGCTGTAGTATTAGTTAGAGATAATGACGATATGATTGAGCAAATACCCATGGGAAGATTAGGGAAACCTGAAGAGCTTGTTAAATTGACTTCTATTTTTTACTAAAAGCATGCTGACTTTCTTTACTTTGAACCTCAATTTTTAGACAAAAAAGCTAAGCTACTAACCTAAATTCAGGTTATTAGAGATTTTTCAAACTAATAATCAACCTCTATTGCATCATCACAAGAAATCAAGACAATTCTTTACAATCTAACTAATATCAAATCTTTCTTATTTTTTAATCGTAGAAACTTCTAAAAACATCTGCCGATAATATAAATGAAACTAAAAAAAGGATTAATTATATGAAAATAAAAAAGAACGAAATTAGCTACAACTATAGCTACTCTTCAAGTAGCAATTCATATAACCAGAATACTGTAAATATTAACTACGGAACTATAACTAATTCAGAAGACAGTAGCATTCAAACTATAAAAAACTACATAGGTCAGTTATTCCCTAAATCTAAGAAAGAAAAGAAAATTAAACTTAACCTAGAAGGAACAAATGCTGATATCTTAGTAAAAGACTGGAACAGAGACGGTAAACCTGAAGCAAATGTTAAAAAATTAAGCTCTAAGATTAAAAAAACTTTTCCAGATATTGTCGACACTTGGAAAAGCTTTGGTTTAAAAAAGCCTGTAATTACATCAGGGAATGATGGTAGACATAAACATGGTTCAAAGCATTATATAAACAATGCAATTGATTTACGAGCTAACAACATTCCTAACTCTCTAGCAAGGGAGGTTGCGAAAGATTTACAGTTTAGGTTAGGGAAAGACTATGACGTCATTTTTGAAGCATATCCTGAAAACCCAGCTAACGACCATATTCATGTTGAATACGATCCTAAATAGGAAAAAATCCTCAAGCCCCAGAAGCGGCCTTCTCTACAGCAGGTCGTCTAATATACTCCCAAATCAAAGCAACTGGAGATGCGATAAAAATAGTTGAATAAGTACCCGCAATAATCCCAACTACTAAAAATAAGCTTAAATCAGCAATTGCTCCACCACCAAACAACAACAACGCAAGGGCAGAAAATAATGTTAATAAACTTGTAATAACAGTTCTTGAAAGGGTTGAAGAAATACTAAAGTTAATTAACTCTTTAAGAGTTAATTTTTTTTGTTTAAAACTCTCTTCTCTAATCCTATCAAAAACAATAATTGTATCATTAACCGAATAACCAACTATCGTAAGAGCTGCCGCAAGAGATGCCATATTTAAATCTTTTCCAAAAAATAAGTAAATTCCAAGACAGATAATTACATCGTGAAATAGAGCAGCGACTGCTCCTAATGCAAATGCAAATTCAAAGCGGTAAGTAATATAAGCAAGTATTGCAATCAAACCTAAAATAACTGCTGTTAATGCCTTCTTCCTAAGTTCTTTTCCAATTGTTGGTCCCACAAAATCAGTTTTAACTATTTCAAAGTCACCTGAGAATCCTTCATTTAACGCACCAGAAAGTTTTTCACGAACTATGGCACTATTACCTGTTTCTCCAGGAAGCCTAACAGAATACTCTTTACTGCCTGCTTCAAATTCTTGAACAAGAAAACCACTAAAACCTGAAGTTTTTAAAACACTTCTTAGCTTATTACTACTAGCCCCATCTCCAAGCTTTACTAAAATTTCATGTCCACCTTTAAAATCAGTTCCAAACTTACTTGGACCTCTCTCTACCCAAATAAAGATAGAAGCTGCGATTAAAAGAAGAGAGATAGGAATAAAAAATTTACTAGCCCCAATGAAGTCAAATTTTAAATCACTTGGTAATATTTCAGTTGTCATAGAATATCCTTTTTTTTAAATAGAAAGCTTGTTTTTACCTTTTAACTCAAAGTAATCAAAACCAAGACGGGCAACAAAAGTTGCACAGAAGATGGTTGTAACAATCCCAATACAAAGAGTTACAGCAAAACCTCTAACAGGTCCTGAACCAAAGTAATAAAGAATCAATCCCGAAATTAAAGTTGTCACATTCGAATCAATAATAGCAGAAAAAGCTTTTTCAAAACCTGAGGCAACTGAAGCATCTCTGCCTGCTCCATTTCGAAGTTCTTCTCGAATCCTTTCAAAAATAATTACATTTGCATCAACTGCCATACCAACCGTCAAGGCTAGACCAGCTAGACCTGGCAAAGTTAAAGTTGCACCGAATGCAGACAATAAGCCTAAAATAAACACAACGTTTAAGATTAGAATTCCACTCGCAATAAGTCCTGACTTTTTGTAATAAAAAGACATAAACAAAAGTATTAATGCAAAACCAATTAATATAGCAAAAACACCTTTTCTAATAGATTCTTTTCCAAGACTTGGCCCAACAGTTCTTTCTTCCATCACTTCAAGTGAAGCAGGCAATGCACCAGCTCTTAGGACTACTGCAAGCTCCCTTGCTTCATCCATTGTAAAACCACCTGTGATACTACAACGCCCACCACCAATTCTCTCTCTTATGTTAGGTGCTGAATAAACTTCTCCATCTAGAATAATTGCTAAGTTTCGTCCAACATTCTCGCCTGTTAATCTTCCAAAACTTTTTCCACCTTCTTTTGTAAGGCCCAGCGCAACCTCCACTTGATTATCTGGAGTAAAATTAACTTGAGCAGTATCAACGGCAGCTCCTGTTAAACGAACTTCACTTTCAACTTTAATTGGCGTTCCGTCTCTATTCTTAAGAGTGACAGTATCAACATCAGAAGTTCCATTTTGAGATAAAAGCCTAAACTCTAACTTAGCAACACGACCAACTACTTTTTTTACAGATTCAACATCTTTAACACCAGGCATTTGCAGTAAAATTCTTTCATCACCCACTCTCTGTATAATTGGCTCAGAAACTCCAAATGAATCAACTCTTGTTCTTAAAGTTTCAACAGCTTGCGTAACAGCATTAGTTTTAATATCTGTTATTGCTTGTGCACTTTTTGATAAAGTTAGAAGAGGCCTTCCGTTATCAGCCTTCGACGTCTCGACTTTCAAATCTCTATATTCATCAGTAAGAATTGATTTTACCCTATCTATTGATTTATCACTTAACAAAGTTAACTCGATAGTGTTTTTATTTGTGACTCTTGCTTTGGTTACAGGAAGTTTATCAGTACGAAGCCTACTTCTTAGGGACTGCATTTCAAGTTGAAGCCTGTTTGTAACAGCTTCTTCAGATACTACCTTATAAACAAGATGAGCTCCACCACTTAAATCCAAACCTAAAGATAAAGGTTTTGAAATCCAGTTTTCAAATTTAGCAGTTGCTGTTTCAGTTCCGTCTGATAGTTTCTTAAAAACTGTCGATGCAGTTGGATACAAAAATAACAATGCTATTAAAAAAACAACACCGAGAGTAATTAGCCTTTGTTTTAAATTTGTCATATCTACCTTACTATTTTTTATTTACTCATTTCTTAGCTTGCGACTTTGATTGAGTAGGAACATGCGTTTTAATTGCATTTTTATCAAACTTAACTCTTACACCACTAGCTATTTCAATCAATACTGAATCTGTATTTATCCCCGACACTTTTCCAATTATCCCACTTGTTGTGTTAACCGTATCCCCTTTTTTTAAGTTATTTATAAGCTCTTCACGTTTTTTTTGTTCTTTTTGCTGAGGTAAATGAACTAAAATATAAAAAATTAAAAAAACCATGATAAACATTGGAATTAATGAAACAATTCTTTGAATTGGGCTAACTTCAGCCATATTTTCGGCTTGAGCATAAGCAGTCGTTATTAAAAAATTAAGCATTCAGGATTCTCCTTGATTTAAATTATACTTAACATAGCTAGATAATTTGACGGTTTCAACTTTAAACCTGAATTTTCGATAAGAAGCATCATGAAAAAGTTAAGATTATATAATAAAACAGTGTTTTATTATGAGCAAAATAGAAGGGTTAAGAGTAATTTTAGATGCTCCCAATGACGAGATTGTAAATATATGTACCTGTTTAAAAACAACCGGTAAGTCAAAACGAGTAGGAATCAAACTCAACTAAGCTGCGCTAGCTTCTTCAGTAGCCTCAGTCTTCGCCTCTTCTCCACCATCTGTAGCTGGAGCTTCTTCAGCAGGCTTCTCTTCTTCTTTAGCTTTTGGAATAACTGCTGTAATTAGTTTTTCTTTCACAAGAATTTCTATCTTTTCAACACCGTTAACAATTTTTCCAGCTTTGTTTTTAACTGCATAACGACCATCTCTTCTTTTGAATATAATAAAATCGCCTGATGCTTTTACTTTTTCCATAATTATTCCTAATAAAAAATTTTAAATATATAATAGCTTATAAATTGGGTAGAGGCAATTAGTAAGCCTAGAGACTCAGTAAGTCAGTAATTGAAGCTCAAATGTAGATAAGAAAATTTTTTACCTAAGCCCCTTAACTTATCAAGTAATTTTTTCTAAAAAAATTACTCCCAACGAACCTTTTCCTTTTTATAGAACTCCTCAAATTTTCCTAGTCGAATAGCTTCCCTAACAGCTTTCATCAAATTCATATAAAAATGCAAATTATGAATACTCATTAATATAGGGCCAAGCATTTCACGAGCTTTAAACATATGATTAATATAAGCTCTAGAATATTTCCTACACGCCTTACAACTACAATCTTCATCTAAAGGAAGATCTGATAAAGCATGTTCGGCATTTTTAATATTAATATAAGGCTTTTGACCAGAAATATAAGCTCTTCCAAATCGTCCGCTTCTAGTTGGCATAACACAATCAAATAGATCAACTCCATTTCTTATTGCCTCAACTAGATCTTCTGGCGTTCCAACTCCCATTAAGTATCTAATTTTTTTATTAGGCAATTGCTGAGGATGATAACTAAGGACTTCATACATTTGCTCTTTAGGCTCTCCTACGCTTAAACCGCCAATCGCAACTCCTTCAAAATCAAGCTCTCCTATTTCTGCAGCTGCTCGTTTTCTTAAGTCAGGAAAAATTCCACCTTGAGTTATCCCAAATAAACTCATATTTTGTCGAGTTTTAGCCTCTATACATCTTTTTGCCCAACGGTAAGTCAAACCTAAAGATTTTTCTGCATAATCATGTGAACAATCACCCGGAGGACATTCATCTAAGACCATAGCAATATCAACACCTAAGGTTTCTTGAATTTCAACTGCTAGTTCCGGTGTTAAAAATTTATTTGTTCCATCTAAATGGGACTTAAACTTTACTCCCTCTTCCGATAACTCTCTAATTTGTTTAAGACTAAATACTTGAAAACCCCCGCTATCACTTAAAATTGGACCCTTCCAATCGGCAAATTTATGAATACCACCTAAAGAACTTATAGTTTTATGACCAGGTCTAAGCCATAAATGATAGGTATTAACTAACATAATTTGCGAACCCAACTCTTCTAAAGAATCTGTATCAATCCCTTTCACTGAAGCCTTTGTACCCACAGGCATAAAGTTAGGAGTTTGAAATGAACCATGAGCAGTTGTATATTCTCCTAATCTCGCTTTTTCATCTGTTTTTTTTATTTCAAAATTATTTTTCATAGTCTACATCACTATAGGTTTTCCTAATTTCCTTCTTAACACTGCAACTTGACCAGCGTGCATTATAATATGCGTCCCTTGCGCCATCAAAACATCTTCAACTTTCGGTGCATAGGCTCTCATACTTTCAGGCCCATCTTTTTTGAAATCTGCTTCAGGCATAGATTCAATTAAATCAAAATATGCAATTTCTTGAGTTTTAAAAATCTTCATATATTCAGACTTTGTATAAAAATTTTCTGGACCATCTAACTTACTACTTTCTGAAGTATGCTTTTCAATATATTCTCTTGTAAGCTCAGGCACTATATTAGGAGCGATTGCGTTTAATGCTTTACCTACAGAACAAGTTAAATGCCCTAACTGCCAAGCTAAATGATTTGCTTCCTTAGTTGGTCTTACGTAAATCTCTTCGTCCTTTATATCTTTTAGATACAAATTCATAATAAAATAAGAAACTTCTATATGCTTTTTAACTATACTTTTATTACTACTCATAATTTACAACCTAGATCTATTCAAAAAAAATTCCAGATACTTATTACCTGAATAATGGATAAGAGAGCTACTACAAACTTAGTTCACACAATATAACAAGCATCCCCATAACTCAAAAAACGGTAATTTTGCTTTATAGCATGGTTATATAAGTCTTTAATCCTTCCAGCTTCAAGAAACGCTTCCACTAATAACAAATGTGTACTTCCAGGTTGATGAAAATTTGTAATCAAGCCATCGACAACCTTAAATTCATAACCTGGTGTAATAAACAAATCTGTCTCTATAAACTTTTTCTCTTTGCTTGTATTTACAGCTAGTGACTCAAGCGCTCTCACAACAGTAGTTCCAACAGAAATAATTTTTTTACCAGATTTTTTTAAATTTAATAATTTAGCTAGCAATTCAGGATCGTTTTTGTAACTTTCAACTCCAGGCTTCAAAAGCACTTGAGATTTTTCGTCAAATATAGATAAAAAACTAGCAGAACCAACATGGAGAGTTACAAAATCTATCAAAGCTCCACTGGCTTTAACTTTCTCAACTAAACTTTCCGTAAAATGCAGGCTAGCAGTAGGAGCTGCAATAGAACCATCAAAGCTAGCAAATATTGATTGATAGTCTAGATTATCTTGCTTATCAGATTTTCCTTCTCGAATATAAGGAGGAATAGGCATAAGACCTTGAAGCTTAATTTGAGTATTTATATCTTCCTTAGACAAGAACTCAAGCTCAATAGTTCTTTCACTGACTCTAGTTAAAACTTTTGCTCTAAGATTTTCACTAAAGGTTATAAACGTTTCATCTTTTAACTTTTTAAGAGGCTTTGCCATGCATTCCCAAACATTCTTACGCAACTCTCTTATAAGTAAAATTTCTACTTTTGTGTTTGAATTTTCTTTAACACCAAAAAATCTTGCTGGCACGACTTTTGTATTATTAAAAACCAAAACATGCTCGTCATTTAAAAAAGATGGCAGGTCAAAAAAAGTTTTATCTTGAACTAAATTACCAGATCTAGAAAAACAACAAAGCTTCGCAGATTCTGGCGGATCTACTGGTCTTTGTGCGATTCTTTCTTGATCTAGATCATACGTAAAGGGAAGCAAAACGTTCTATTTTTTGCCGTTCATTAAGGCACTCATAAAATCAATCGGCAAAGGGAAAACAATCGTTGAATTATGCTCTGCTGAAATCTCTCTTAAAGTCTCTAAATATCTTAGTTGAATAGTTAAAGGCTCTTCATTCATAATTTTGGCAGCTTCTGTAAGCTTTGTTGATGCTTCAAACTCACCCATTGCTGATATTATTTTTGCCCTTCTTTCACGTTCAGCTTCAGCTTGTTTAGCCATTGCTCGCTGCATCTCTTGCGGTAAATCAATATGTTTAACTTCAACTATTGAAACTTTAATTCCCCAAGGATCGGTTTGTGCGTCAATAATTTCTTGAATTTTCATATTAATATCATCACGTTCAGTTAGAAGCTCATCTAATTCTGCTTGACCACAAACAGACCTTAGAGTTGTTTGAGCTAATTGGCTTGTTGCATAATGATAGTTATTAACCTGAACAATCGCTTTATCTGGATCTATAACTCTATAATAAAAAACTGCATTAACTTTTACAGAAACATTATCTCTTGTAATTACATCTTGTGTCGGTATGTCCATTGCAAGAACTCTCGTATCAATTTTTAATATACGTTGAACAAAAGGAATTACAAATTGTAGGCCTGGACCTCTTACAGTAGAGAGCCTTCCTAGAGTAAAAACAACTCCCCTTTCATATTCTTGAAGTATATGAACACTGAGTTTAGCTATCACAACTAAAGCTACTATAATAAATATTGCGTACTGTGGGATCATTTTATTTCCTCATTATTACATTTCAAAAAGTTAATTTACAGATTTACAACCTGAGTCTTTGATAAGAAGCACAAAGCTATAAGTTTTTATTTTTTTAGAAACTACAGTTTTTAGCTATCTGTTATACATTATCAGTTTATAGTTACATATAGAAAGTCAAAAAACATACTTAAATATAATAAATAACTAACAATCTAAGATATTTAAATTTTTTCTACTTCTAACACCATTCCTTCTTTAATACTTACAACTCGAATCCTACTTCCTTTATCAATAATACCTTCCACACTTTTAGCAGGCACTGCTTTCCAATACTCACCAGCAACTAAAACTTTACCTTCTTTAGCAATATTTTTAAGCACTTTACCAGTTTGTCCTACTAGTCCTTCTTTGGCAGTTTTAGGCTCCTCTCTTAAAGCTTTATAAACTGTTCTACTTACAAAGAGCGCAAGCAATCCTAAGAATATAGCTACAGGAATTATAAATTCAGGATTAATTTCAAGGCCTGGAGCTTGAGTCACGTCAATTAAGTAAACAGCACCAAAGGCAAGGGCCACAATTCCACCAATTGCTAAAACTCCGCTTCCGACAAACATATCTGCCCCAATTAATAATGCACCTGTAACCAACAACAAAATACCACTATGACTTATTGGTATTATTTGTGACACAGCTAGAGCCAACAACAAACATATTACTCCAACAACTCCTGGAAAAATCGAACCAGGATTGTACAACTCTAATGAAATCCCTGTGGTCGCTCCCATCCAAAGTAAGGCAGCAACATTTGGATTAGCTAATACATTAATCACTTTATCTCTTGTTCCAATACTATAATCTTTTACAATTAAATTTGAATAATCAGGAAAAGTAAATTTTTTGTCTTTAAGCTTTATTTCTTTTCCTTTCAATTGAGATAACAAATCTTTAACATCAGTTGCAACTATTTCAATTACATTCTTTTTTAGAGCTTCATTTGCAGTAATTGAGCTACTTTCTCTAACTGATTTTTCAACCCACTCTACATTTCTTCCACGCTCTGTAGAGATTGAACGAACCATAGCAGTTGCCATATTTTCAGCCTTCTCTCTCATGTCTCCTTCAATATCTTTTCCATCTCC
The DNA here is from genome assembly GCA_937976335.1 of uncultured bacterium. GTDB lineage: Bacteria > Bdellovibrionota_C > UBA2361 > UBA2361 > CALJRW01 > CALJRW01. The sequence goes on from CALJRW010000146.1 coordinate 40,499, forward strand.
AGCAACCGGATGAGCAGCTCCGATACTAGTTCCAGGAGCCATAGCAGCAATATGTCCTGCCATCGTTATAAATACTCCGGCAGAGGTAGCAGTTCCGCCGCTAGGGGAAACATAAATAATAATTGGGATTTCGCTATTGATAATTTTTTGCATCATAGACTGAGTTGTAGATAAAACCCCGCCTGGAGTATTGAGCTTAACAACGACAAGCTTTGCTCCTTCTTTCTGCCCTTTGTCGATTGATTTTTCAAGATAACTTTGCGTGCCAGGAAGAATCATCATATCCATATCTAGGACTGCAGCAAACGACTCTTCTGAATAAGAAGAATAAGGAAATGTTAAAGTCAAAATAAATATAAGCTTTACTAGTAAACGAAAAGTCATAAACAAGCCTTAATTCTCTTTAAATCTTCCCAGTATTTTTTTTTAACTTTAGGACTATTTAAGCAATCCTTCATTGTTTCTGTAATTATCATTTTACAATTCAAAAATTCAAATATTCCTTCTTTTACCTCTTGTTCTATAAAAATACTCTTAAATATATGGTTTCCTAAAAAAACTACTATTTCAGGTTTTTCATTTAAGCACATTTCTTCAAACTTAGATTTTGAAATTTTTTTAGAATCTTTCACTTTTACTTCATCCATATCAAGCTCTAAGCCGTTTTCTATGGATTTTTTTAATAACTCTCTCTCCTCTCCCTGGGAATCACATAAAAACAACAATCTAATATTCTCAGCTTCTTCTGACAGTTCATCAAAAAATCTTTCCGGAACACCAAAGGTGTATAAATCTTGTTTCGATTTAAGATATGCTGATAAGTTTTTTATATCTTCCATACTGTTAAAACAATTTAAGCACTGCGTTTAGTATTTTTTCAGCGACTCTTGATTTAGATGAAGTTGACACTTCTTCATGTGTTCCTGTTCTATTAACTAACCATACAATATTTTTATCTAAGCCCAAAGAAGTTTCAGCAAAATTTCCAACTATTAGGTCAGCATTTTTTTTCTTCAACTTATTTCTAGCTTCTTCCAATAAATCTTCAATCTCACCAGTTTCAAGAGCAAAACCGACTAACAAAGTATTCTTATCCTTATTCTTTAGTTCTCCAAGCTTTGCTAGAATGTCTTGATTCTCCGCTAAATCTATTGTTGTAATACCATCTGATTTCTTAATTTTTTCTACAGAGGCATCACTTGGCTTATAATCAGAAACTGCCGCTAACATAACAACTACATCTGGCTCCCATTCCTCATATACTTTCAACGTTTCATCTAACATTTCATCTGCAGAAACTACCGATTTTGCTTGGTAAAGCTCAGGTACATCTAAACGTACTGGCCCATGAATTACTCTTACTTCAGCTCCTCTTCTAAATGCATCATCTGAAATAGCAATTCCCATTTTACCACTTGAGCGATTTGAAATATATCTTACTGGATCTATAGCTTCTCTGGTTGGACCAAAAATAACTAAAACTTTTTTATCAGAAAAATCATGCCTTGAAAGAGCGCGTCTAGTAGCTTGAAAAATTTCATTCTTTCCTGCTAAGCGTCCTGCACCGTTCCAACCACATGCAAGAGAGCCTTCTTCAGGATTAACAATGGCTATATTTCTGTTTTTTAATTTTTCTAAATTTTCCTGTGTAGCAGGATTTTCCCACATATTTACATTCATTGCAGGAGCAATAACAATTTTTGCTTTTGTAGCTAGTGCAATAGCATGCAAAGGATTATCTGCCATTCCATACGCTAATTTCGCTATGGCATTAGCCGAAGCTGGCGCAATTAAAAACACATCTGCCCAATCTGCAAGTGCAATATGCTCAATATCTTTTCTCTCAGTAGTTCCCCAAAAATCAGTATATACTGGCTCTCCAGTTATTGCTTCGAAAGTAACTGAACCAATAAACTTAGAAGCAGAATCAGTTAAAACAGTTTTTACATGATAACCATTCTTTATAAACTCTCTAGCAATTTCAGCACTTTTATAAGCTGCAATCGAGCCTGTTACACCAAGTAAAATTTTTCTTTTTTCTTCAATAGTATTCATTTGCTACTCTAAGCTAGGAAAGGATTAGTATCTCTTTCTTTTTTTACACTCGTATCAGGTCCATGTCCTGGTAATATCTTAACATTATCAGGCAAGGTAAGAATTTTTTCTTTAATACTTTTTATTAAAGTTTGATGATCTCCTCCTGGAAGATCTGTTCTTCCAATTGAGCTATCAAAAACAGTATCTCCGGCAATTAACATTTTAGCATCTTTATTATAAAAACATAAATGACCAGGTGAATGACCAGGTGTGAATAGAACTTCAAACTCAACATTTTCAAACTTTAACATCTCTCCACCTTTTAAATAAATATCAGGCTCAGGGCAATTTTTCATATCAGAATGACTTATACCATAAGAAACAAGAATATTCTCAAGTTGAGCGCGCATCACTTTTTCTATTTCGGAACCATATAGTTTCGCACTAGTCTTCTCTACAATATCAAACACTCCACCACAATGATCTAAGTGAGAATGAGTGAGCCAAATTTCTTTAACTTTTAATTTTTTTTCTGCACATATTTTTAATATTTTTGAACCTTCACCACCTGGATCAATAATTACTGCATTCAATGATTGTGGTGAAAACATAATTCTACAATTTTGTGCAAAATCAGTTACGGGAATTTTTAGTATTTCTAATTTATTAGTCACAAGAGACAGTTTTAACTAATTTTGAGATTGTTTCAAGATCATCATCAGAAATGCTAAAATTAAGTGCTTTTACAGTATCAGAAATTTGACCTTTTTTTCTTGCACCTACAATTGCAGCAGAAACTGTCGAATTACTTAAAACCCAAGCTATTGCAAGTTGAGCTGTATTTGCATCATAAAAACTTGCTATTTCTTTTAACTTAGATAAAAAAAGTAAAAAACCTTCAATAAATTCAGGTTTTATAAATCGCATTTCCTCTCTACCTGAATTAATACGCCAATCGTCCTTTGGTAAATTCCGAACCCATTCTTTTGAAACCTTATCGGTTAAAAGTCCTGCTTGCATTGGACTATATGCAATCACACCTAAATCAGTTTGCGTGCAATATGGTAGTACATCTTTTTCAATGTAATTTCTTAACATACTATATGGTGGTTGAAGCGAAGTAACTTCACCTAATCTTGAAATAGTTTCTAATTGAGATACAGAAAAGTTACAAACTCCAGCATAACGAATCTTTCCTTCTTCTTTTAGTTCTAAAAGAGTTTCCCAAGCTTCTTCGATATCATTTTTAGGATTAGGCCAATGGATTTGGTATAGATCTATTTGTTCAACATTAAGTCTCTTTAAAGACAGTTCCACCTCTTTTTTTATACTTTCTTTTTTTAAAATAAGATTTCTTCCAGGGAGAATTCCACATTTTGTAAATATATATACATCTTTCTTCTTCGCCTTCAGAGCTTTAGCTATAATTTTTTCAGCATTTCCTGCACCATAAGCGGGTGCCGTATCTATCCAGTTTATTCCTAAATCTAGTGCTTCATGAATTGCATAGATAGAATCTTCTTCTGATTGAGGACCCCAACCATAAGTCCAAGGCCCTCCAATTGCCCATGTTCCAAGGCCTATTTTTGTTATTTCTAGATTACTTTTTCCTAGTTGGATTTTTTTCATATAGCTGTCACAAAAAAAAATGCTCTAGATTTAAACAACTAAATCCAGAGCAAGTATTTTTAAAAACTAACTGCTTTCTTACCAACGAAGCCCAACAGAAGAAGTTAAGATAATATCATTTCTCTTAAGTCCAGGAGCTGGAACGTTATCATAATTGTCTTTAACAGAAACAATTAGACTAAGCATTTCATTAAGTGCTGCTTCAACACCTGCTTCTCCAACTATTAAATAGTTATCTGAGTTATCGGTATCAAAAGTAACATTCGCATATTCGAAGAATCTAGCATTTTCACTAAACTGCCAGTTGAAAATTTCACCAACTCTTGGCGCAAAATAATCATCTTTAACTCCACCAACTTTCTCAAAAACGTAACCAGGACCAGCTTCAACAGCAAAATCCATAGTTTCATTTTTAATTAAAAAGTAACCAAAAACTAAACTTGGAATAGCTCGATAATCAATGTCTGCTATATCATCTCTTTCTGCATTTACAAGAGCACCAAAATAAGCTCTTTCAGAAATTAAATGTCTGTACTCAGCAATACCAATAGTTTCATCAACATTTGTTGTATCAAGACCTGTTGCGTCTTCAGTTTGACCGTATGACTCTCTCAATTGAAAATTCCATATATCATTTCCTTTCTCGCGTCTAGCCTTCATATCTATTGTTAATAGATCAGTGTTACTATTTCCGTCAGTCATATTATAACCAAAGGATATAGATTTTTTCCAAGCTTCTGGATCTGGATCTACCTCATCATGTGCCAAAACACTCATTGGTAAAATCAGCAAAATTACCAAAAATATACTTAAATAATTTTTCATTACAATCTCCTTAACTTATCGTGTAAAGAACTATTAAATACCATGGGATTCTAAAGTATGACAATGAACTATTTAAGTTTTGTAAGTAATATTACATACTTAATTAAGAGTTTCATTGAAAAATAGAGATAACGAAATCATAAAATATTACACATATATAGTAAGTCCAAAAAAGAATTTCCCTAAAAAAACTTTTTGGACTTACTATACCCCCGGAGGGACGGCAAATAGTTATCCCTTCGAAGAGATAGAAAGGCAAAAAAGTTTTTTTTAGAAAATCTGTCTTAACTATAGAAAGACTACCCTCCAAACCCATAATCTGAAATATGAACTAACAAGAAAAATGACTTACTACTTTTTTTTCAAACTCAACTCAAACTCTTCATTTTTTCCTCTAACGCTAAGAACACTCTGAACATAATCAGAAATTTTTGAACTAAGAGAATCACTAACTTTTTCTAACTCTACATTATTTACTTTTTTACTCACTAACTCTAACTTACAAATTTCAGCAACTCTTGTTCTTAAGTTAACAATAAATGGTTCATCTGTTAGAGATTCTAACCAATTCATATATTGAATAGACGCATACTCAACTATGAGCTCTGCATCACTTACAGCTTCACTTCTTAAAGCTTCATTTTCTTTAGCAATTTTAGTAAAATCATCAAGTGTATAATGATATATTCCTTCATTTTCAGAAATTAAGTTTGAAAAATTTCTAGGCAATCCTAAATCAATAATAAATAAAGACTTATTTTTAACTTTACTAGTTTTAAAAAACTGAGAACTTAACAACGGCTTTTCAACAGAAACAGAACTTATAACAATATCAAATTCATATATGATGTCCCCTAATTTATCTAACTCAACAAGACTTGCTCCCAAGGAATTTGCTAAAGTTTTAACATTAGATAACGTACGATTTGTTATAGAAATATTCTCACAACCTTTCGCTTTTAAATTTAGCGCAGACAACTCAGCTATTTCTCCTGAACCAATAACCAAAACTTTACATTTAGATAAATTAGAAAAAATTTGACCAGCTAATTTAACTGCAATATAGCTTACAGATATTGCGCCATCATTTAAACTAGTTTCACTCTTAACTTTTTTAGTAAGAAAAAATGCATGCTGAAAGAGCCTATGTAAAATTTTTCCAACAAGCCCTCTTTCTACTGCACATCTATAGGCTTTTTTTACTTGATTTAAAATTTGAGATTCACCAATAACCAAAGAATCTAAGCTAGCTATAACTTTAAAAACATGGCTCACGGCTTTTTTATTTTTATAAAAATAAAAAGACTCTGCTGGAAGTAAAATTTCAGCTTTAGCTTGCAAGAGCCGTATCACTTTTAATGCTTCACAATCTCCAACCGCTACAAGTTCAAACCTATTGCATGTAGAAATAACTACTAATTCCTTTAAATTGCAAGATGATTTTAATTCTTGAATCAGATTAGATAAACTATCACTATCACGAGCAAGACGAGCAAAAGCTTCTCTCTTTTCAATACTCACTGTTTTATGGCTAACACCAACAACAAATATATCATTTTTATTAAATGCAGGAGACATCAGTCTTGAATCTCCATTTTTTTATATGCTAAATCCCAATTATGCGAAAAGCTTTTAGTTTTGTAAAAAGTTACTGCTAATAAAAAGAAAATAAGTAAAGAATTAAAAATAGTTAATTTAGCAAATTTATTATTAGATAGAGAAAACTTTTTACTAAAGAACAATAATGTTCCAAAAATTAACCAAGAAATAAATGCAAAAAATACTCTTAAATCAAGAATAAAATTACTATTAATTGAAGAAAGTAAAATGCTAACAAATGCTATACTAAGTGCAATAAAAGAAAAAAAGACAAAATAGTGATTTAACTTTGCTAAAACATCAATATTTGGAGTTGAGAATATCAATTGAACATTCTGTTTCGTTTTAATTCTTTTTTCTTGAATTAAAAAAAGCAAACTAAACAAAAAAGCAAAGACTAAACTGACTTCAGCTAAAAGAGCTGGAAAGACGTGCAAAATAATAATCCAGCTATTAAATTCATTGCTTTTTAGCATCGGCGCATCATGAAAGAGATATGATGAGCTTGCAAGTAAAAAGGCCGTGATAAAAGTTACAAAAAAACCAACTCGTGTTAACTTTATTTTTCGACTAAGAACAATAAAAATTAATTGCAATAGCCATGATAAACTGAAACCATAACTTGCTCCATTTTTCATATAAAACAGAGAGTTCACATCTAGAAGTTCAAAACCTAAAATAGTATGAATGAAAAAAGCTAAAATTAAAGAGGGCCAAGCAAATTTTTTTGTATGAGCAAACTTTAAAGATGTTATAAAAAAAATACTAGCTAAAAGATAAAGACTAATACATAGACTGCCAAGTAAGTGCAACATTTAATTTAAACCTCGTATAATCTCAAGTGCTCTATGCACATTTTCTATTGGAGTATGAGGTAAGATACCATGTCCTAAATTAAATATATGGGGGCCAAGTTCAGATATTTCTTCCAAAAGCTTAGGAAGAGCTTTTTCTAAGTAAGCAATGTTACCCGATAAGATCAAAGGATCTAAATTTCCTTGCAACACAAATTTATCTTTCAATCGTTTTTTTGCAGTAAGCAAATCAATTCGCCAATCAATTCCGATGACATTAACATTATAATCTAATAGTTGTTCAATATAACCATGTATAGCAGGTGCAAAATATATCAAAGGCACATCAGTTTTATCTCTTACATTAGAAATAATCTCTAAAATATACGGCCTTACAAACTCACTATATTCTCGAGGCCCTAAACCTCCTGCCCAAGAATCAAAAATTTGAAGAGCGCTTACCCCAGCTTCTGATTGAGCAATTAAGTATTCTGAAACAAGCTTTACAAGTTTTGTTTGAAGCAAGTGCCAAGCTTTTGGTTCTTTAAACATAAAGCTTTTAAGTTTTATTAACTTAGCTGGACTTTTCCCTTCTATTAAATAAGCAGATAGGGTAAATGGAGCACCTGAAAAACCAATAAGTGGAACATTTCTAGGAGTTAACTCAGAAGTAACTAACTTTATAGCTTCAAGAGTGTAAGCTACATTTTCTTCAGGAGTTGGGACTTGTAATTTTTCAACATCAGAAACTAACTTTATAGGGTTAGAAATAACTGGTCCAACATTTTTTACAAAATCAAGATCAATTCCCATTCCAATTAAAATATTTAAAATATCAGCAAAAATTATAGAAGCATCAAAACCAAAACGATCAATTGGCTGAAGCGTTACTTCCGCAGTTAATTCAGGAGTTCTAATAACATCAAGCATAGAGTGCTTCGCTCTAATTTCTTGATATTCAGGCAAATAGCGGCCTGCTTGGCGCATAAACCAAATTGGTGTTTTTTCTGTTTTTTTACCTCGACAGGCTTTTAGGAATATAGAGTTTTCCATTAATTTGGATTGTAGCTTGTGAAGGGATTTTATTCAAATTAATGGTTTTTTAAGGATTTAAAGATGCTAACAATGTAATACTTTACAACACTTGACCTTCCAAAAACATTTCAAAACTTTTCTATGCTTCATTAAGCACATGAAAGTATTCCCTATCACTAAAGCTATTTAAAAATTCTCTATTAACATAGGTTTCCCTTAAGAAGTGCAGCCTTAAAGCTCGTCTACTTAAATACTGAAAAGGAACACAGATTATAAAGGCAAACTAATCCTCTCCTGTCCTCCCATATATTTTCTCAAACACTCGGGAATAATAATCTCACCGTCTTCAGTTTGATTATTTTCTAAAACAGGAATCAAAGCCCTAGGCGAAGCAATTAGAGTATTATTTAAAGTATGGCAATAAACATTCTTACCTTCTGAATTTTTATATCTTATCTTAAGTCGTCTTGATTGAAAATCATGGAAGGTTGAGCAACTATGAGTTTCACCGTAGCCATTCCTTGAAGGCATCCAAGCCTCAATATCATTTTTTATGATTTGACCTTGGCCTAAATCACCTGAGCAGTTAACAACTACTCTATAAGGAACATTCATTAACTGCATTAAATCTTCAGCATTCTTTAAAAGCTCAGCATGCATTTCTTTGCTTTTTTCAGGATCTGCTTCACACATGACAACTTGCTCAACTTTATAAAATTGATGAATTCTATATAGTCCATGGGTATCTCTTCCGTAAGAACCAGCTTCTCTTCTATAACAAGGGGAATAACCAGCATATCTAATTGGCAAATTATCTTTATTGAGAATTTCATCTTTATGATATGAACAAACTGCCACTTCTGAAGTTCCTATAAGATAAAAATCTTCATCCCTTTCATCTAAATGATAAGCCTGATCTTCTCCCCCTGGAAAATAGCTAGTACCCATCATTGCATCATAATGAACAATATGAGGACAATCCATTACGGTATATCCACGCTCTCTCACAAAATCCATAGCTAAAGAAAGAATTGCATGTTGCAATCTTGCTCCATCTCCTTTTAAAAAGTAGTTTCTAGCTCCCGCAACTTTAACTCCTCTTTCTATATCAATTATATCTAGAGCCTTTCCTAACTCTACATGATCTTTAATTTTGAAAGAAAATTCAGGAATCTCGCCCCATTTTCTAAGCTCCTTGTTTTCAGAATCATCTTTACCATCAGGTACTTCATTAGAAGGCGGAGAAGGAATTCGCAACTGCTCCCTCTTCCATAAAAGTTCAAGTGTTTTAAGTTCTCCATCTTGCTCTTTAAGATTAGCAGAGAGCTCTTTCATGCGCGCAAGCTCTTTTTCTTTTTTTTCTCCTACAAGCTTTGGTATAGATTTACTAACTATATTTTGTTCAGCTCTAAGTTCTTCAACTCGAGATTTCAACTGACGATACTTATTATCGAGTTCAAGAAAAGCGTCTACATCAAACTTAATATGCTTTTTTGCACATGCTTGAATAAAAATTTGAGGGTCTTGTCTTAGCAGGTTTAGATCTATCATATTCGCAATAGAATGCTAAATTTTTTAGGGATTATCAAGGATCTGTTTCAAATTACCCTAGGCAAGGTTATATAGTCCCCGACATTAGGTTTTACCGTTTTTTGTCAAAGACCCGATCTCGGTCTTAGCCTAGTTTCGATGGGCATATCGTATTCTCGCTCCGGAGGACTTCAGGAAATTTTCAATATAGCTTAAGAAGCTCCTGATAAACCCCTTCCCAACTAGGAATTTTAGAAGTCCTAGCAACTCTAAAGCCTGCATCTTCAATTGCTCTAGTTGTAGTATCTCCAATGCTTACAATACTACTGCTCTCAAAAATATCTTTTGCATTAGGAATAATTTTCAACGCCGAATAGAAAGCTGAAGGACTAAAAAATGGAAAAACAAACTTTCTTTTAGTTTTAAGTAATTCTTGAAAAGCTGGGGATATGCTTTCAACTGATTTTGTTTCATAAATAGTAAATACCCTATGATTAATGTTATTCTTTATACATAATTCTTCAAATAAATTACTACTAATATTTCCTTGAATCAAAGCAAGGCTTTCTTCTAATTTACAATAATTCTGAAATTGCTTAAAAAATTCTAAGGCACTGCTCTTTATTGACACAAAATCAGAAGATCTATTTAAAAGCTTTAAAACCATTTTTTCAGTTTTTTTACCAATGACTGCAATTTTTACAGTCTTTGGAACACTTTTCTCTCTAATAATTTCAGAGAGCGCAGAGACTCCTTGGCTACTAAAGAAAATAAACCAATTTGAAGCCTTTAAAAATTCAAAGTCTTCCTTTTCTAAAGATAAATTAGAGTATTTAATAAAAGGCTCTTCAAAAACCTCTAAATCTTTAGCTGTCAAATGCTCAAAAAGCGCCTTATTTTTTCCATTTGGCCTAGATAATACAATCATATTCATAGAAATACTAAATATTTTACATTTTGCTAAAGTTTTCTAAAAAAAATTACGTTTACTACTTTATAGAAGAAAAGGTATAAAATGAACAATATAAATAAAGAATTTGGTTTTACTATAATGGAACTACTAGTTGTTGTAACAATAGTTGGAGTTTTAGCATCAATTGCCTTCCCTCAATATGCGAGCTATAAGGGCAAAGCTTATGATAAACACGCTGAATCAGATCTGAGAAATATCCTTACTGCTGAAGAAGCATATCGCATTGAACATACTACATATGCAGCTAATTTATCTTTGTTAACAATTCCTAATTTTACTGGAATCACAAGATGTAATATCTTAGGAGCCACTGCGAAGGATTTTACAGTTGAGTGTTTTCATCCAAGTGGAAATAATTCTTACTGTTGGGACGGAGAACCTCCAGTTAGAATGGAAATTGGAGTTAACAACTGTTAATAATATAAAGAAATCTTAAATTATACATCATTATACTGAAGGAAATTGAAAATTTCCGAATATAGACTCGATATTCAAAATATTCTTAACTTTAAATTTAGAATTTTAGGTACATAAAAAACGGTAAAACCAAATGTCGAGCAGTATATACCCAACGACATTTGGTTTTTCCGCTTTTAAGCGGGAAAACTAAATGATTTGTTGGGCGAGCAAAATAATGGCGAAGCCATTTTTTGCCGAAATAAACACATATACTGCTCGAACAAATAAATCTGAATTTATGCTA
>CALJRW010000147.1 GCA_937976335.1 uncultured bacterium
TTACTGCACATGAATCACCTCCTCGGTAATTCAACAATAGCTCAGTTCTTATTTTAATCGATCCAACTTAAAATACTCGCATTCTTTAGCTATTTCAGTTAGTTAACTCAATTCTTCAAATGCTATATTGGACACTAGTGAGTTCAGCTTGATTATCAAGGTATTAGAGAAACGGTAATAAAAATATATAAATTTACAAATTACTATAGAGTGAATTTCTGTAAAAAGTAATTCTCCTCCAAAAAGAAATCAAAAATAATTTTCTTGCCCAAAGCGCAACTTCATAGCTAAAATAAATAATGCTTGCTAATAAACTTAAACACTCTCTAAGAACTGTACCAAACTTTCCTAAAAATGGTATTAGCTTTAAAGATATAACGCCTATTTTAAAAGAGCCTGAATTAGTTAAAGAACTAATATCTTATATGTCACAATGTGTGGCCGATTCAGATGCAGAAGCAATAATGGGGATTGAAGCTCGAGGATTTATTCTAGCTGTTCCTATTGCTATGAAACTTAGCTTGCCATTTATTCCTGCAAGAAAACCTGGGAAACTTCCGTTTACTACAGTTTCTGAATCTTATAAGTTAGAATATGGAGAAACTTCTCTTGAAATTCATAACGATAGTTTTTCATCAAATACTAATGTAGCTATTGTAGACGATCTTTTAGCAACTGGAGGAACAGCAGAAGCTGCTGGAAAACTTGTAGAAAAATTAAATGGAAAAATTGCTGGTTATTTTTTTGCTATTGAGCTACTTGAACTTAATGGAAGAGAAACAATTAATTCTAATAGTATAAGCTCTGTTTTAAAAATTTGAGAAAAATCAAAAAACTTTTGCTCTTCATGTTTTCAAAAATAATTAATTTACCCAATCCCTAACTTCACTAAGTGTCATAATAGTTTTAAATTCTTCCGAACCTTCAGAAAACTTCACATCATATCCCCAATTCACACTAGGCGGCATCGACATAAATATTGACTCAAGCCTTCCGTTTGTTTCAAGTCCAAAAAGAGTGCCTCTATCATAAAGTAAATTAAACTCGACATACCGTCCACGACGTAATTTTTGAAACGCTTTTTGTGCATCCGTCCATTTTGTATCTTTTCTTTTTTGGAAATTAGACCAATAAGAGTTAAGTAAATTATTGCCTAAGTTTTTTGAAAACTCCCAATATTTATTAAGCGACTCTGGATCGTCCTTACCAAGATAATCAAAGAACAAACCGCCAACTCCCCTTGCCTCTTTTCTATGAGGTAAATAGAAGTACTGATCACAAGCTTTCTTAAACTTTGGATAAAATTCTGGATTGCTCCTTTCACATATCGTTTTTAAATGCTGGTGATACTCAATTATATCTTCTTCAAAAATATAATACGGAGTTAAGTCAATCCCTCCACCAACCCAAGCCTTATCAGCAACTTCTAAATACCTGAGATTTGCATGCGTACTTGGAATTAGTGGCGAATGTGGATGAAAAACCATTGAAACGCCAGTTGCAAAAAAAGATAATTCTTTATCCTGACCTACAAGTTTTTTTGACATTTTTTTGGGCAACTTACCCTTTACTTCACTAAAATTAACACCAGCTTTTTCAAAATGTCTTCCTTGAGAAATAACCTTAGTTAATCCTCCACCTCCGCCTTCTCTTTCCCACGAATCAGTTTGAAAACGCGCTTCTCCATCATTTTTTTCGACTTCATAACAAAGCTTGCTTTGAAGTTCTTTAAAATACTCAGTCGCTTTATTTTTCATTAATGAGTTCCAAAATTGCAAGGTATAGATATTTTAGATCTTCAATAAAGTAATGACCCATATGACCAATTCTAACTATTGTTTCTTTATATGCACCTTGCCCTCCAGCTATGCGAATTCCAAATCTATCCCATAAACTTTGTATAAGACTAACAGCTGAGACTCCTTCGGGTGTATACGCAATTGTTAAACCTGGAGCTGTGTGATTTTTAGTAAATATTTTAAAATCCTGTTTAACTAAAGCTGTAGTTATAAAATCAGATAAGTCTAAATGCCTTTTGTATAAATTATCATACCCTTCTTCTTCAATCATGCTCAGTGATTCATTAAGGCCAATTATGATACTTGAAGGCGGTGTCCATTGTGGGGAACCTTTCGCTTGACCTTCTCTTTCCTTAATTAAGTTCCAATAATAAGTTTTAGGTTTAACTCTTTCCCAAGCTCTATTACTTAAAGCAAGCATGCATAAACCTGGAGGAAGCATTAAAGCTTTTTGAGAACCTCCTATAATTACATCCGCCCCTAAATCTGTCATATTTACTTCAGACACTCCGATGCTCGTAATACAGTCAATCACAATTAAAGCATTAGGCAGCTTAACTTTAAGTATTTCAATAATTTTTTTAATAGGATGAAGAATGCCAGTTGAAGTTTCACAGTGCTGTATACAAGCTACCTTTATGTCTGTATTATTATCTAGAAGAGAGTTTATTTTCTCCAAAGAAAAACTTTCTCCCCAAGGGCAAGTTATTTCAAGTAGCTCTAATTCTAAAGTTTTCGCAAGCTCCCCCCAACGCGCACCAAATTTTCCACCATTAAACGTAAGAATTTTGTCTTTTTTTTCAGTTAAACTTTCAAGAGCAGCATTCATAGCAAGCGTTCCTGAACCAGCAAGAAATATAGGTTCACTCTCAGAGTTAATTAATTTCTGAAACTTTTTACGCGTTTCTAAAAAGATTTTTTTGAATTCATCAGACCTATGGTGAATTACAGGAGCCGACATAGCTTTAAGCACTCGCTCAGGAATAACGGTTGGCCCAGGTGTAAATAATTTAGTTTGATTCATAATATTCATTGCAAAAGTCGGTAAAAATAGCTGTTTTACAAAAATCTATTGTTATCGAAAATATACATTATTTCAGCATCTTAGCAATATACATTAAATTTTTCCACTTTTCATTCAAGTGTTTCTACGTCCTTGACGAGAACATATTTAACTCAAACAGAAAGACAAAAACTACAAAGTAGGAAGGATTACTAGTCAAATGATTAACATAAGAACTCTTGCTGTTCTTAATTTAAGGAAGTTAAATGGCATTAAAATTTAGACTGACCGGTTTGGCAGAAACCTTCGTAGATGAGATCGAATGTCCTTGTTGTGGAGTTGAAGGAAAAGACGATCAAAACTTTTCAACAGAATTAACTAGAGTTACATATGACGGAATAGTTGTGGTTGCAGAATGTAAAATTTGTGGCGAAATTTTTGTTCCCGGCCTTCAAAAACTTGGAATCATAGATCCAAATGAACTAAGAGATGCAGTAAAGAAAGATCATGTAGTTTCTGGAGAACCTATTTTAGAGAATTTTGAAATGGTTGAGTTAAATACTGAAAGACTAAATGCTATTCGGAAAGGAATGATTCACTAAGATTGTTTTTTAAATCACTCAGAGAGAGAGAGAGAGAGAGAGAGAGAGAGAGAGAGAGAGAGAGAGAAAGCGCGCGCATTACACAAAGAACAAAGTCAACTTCTCTAACTACTAATTAATACAAATTTCCTATTTAGTTGAAAACAAGCTCCACATCCGATACCCTATAAACCACTCTCTATGAACAAACTAAAAATACTCTGCCTAGAACCATTCTACACAGGGTCACATAAAGATTGGCTAAACGGACTTAAAAATCATAGCTCTCATGATATAGAAGTACTAAATGATTCTATTTTAAGCTGGAAATGGTGCATGCAAACAAGCGCCCTAACTTTCAGTGAAAAGTTAGAAAAAGAAAATAAAAAATATGACTTAATCTTAGCATCAGATATGCTAGATCTGGCTCGTTTTAAAGCTTTTATAGGCAAACAAAATCAGAAAACACCTTTAGTAATTTATTTTCATGAAAACCAAATAACTTACCCTTGGTCTAAAAAAGATAAATTTAATCACATTAATCGCACACATTATGGATTAATTAACCTTACTTCTGCTAAAGTTGCTGACTTTATTTTATTTAATTCTGAATTTCATAAAAATGAATTTTTAAACGCTTTACCTAATTTTTTAAATCAAATTCCAAATACGTTTTCTTCTAATAATTTAATTACTGAAATAGAAAAAAAATCTAGCGTCTTAAACCCAGGTATAAATCTTAAATCATACAATCTTAGTCCAAAATACAATCTTCCAAACACAACAATAATTGTTTGGAATCATCGTTGGGAATATGACAAAAATCCAAAAGCATTTTTTGACTTATGCTTCAAACTTAAAAAACAAAAATTAGATTTTAAGCTCATAGTTGTAGGAGAAGAAACAGATACTGAACTAGAAATATTCTCTGAAGCAAAGGTTAAACTGAAAGATGAAATACTTCACTGGGGTTATGTTGAGTCGAGAGAGGAATATGTTCGCTTAGTGCAATCTGGCGATCTACTACCAGTAACTTCCGATCACGACTTTTTTGGCATTAGCGTTATTGAAGCATCTTACTTAGGCCTCAAACCACTCTTACCTAAAAAACTCAATTACCCTTTTATTTTTAACCCTGATGAGTTTAAAAAACTGTTCTATAATACTCAAAAAGACTTAATTGAGATTGTAACAAAGCATGTAAGCTCTAAATTTAAGAAAAGAAACAATAACTTAACTAATTACTGTAAAAAATATGATTGGTCTGAAATTATCCCTATATATGATGAAACTTTTTCAAAGTTTATAAATCTAAATAACTAGCGGAAGTATTAAGAGCATATTTTGCCTAGCTTAATTTTTAATAGGCAACTAAGTTTATATAAAGACAATGACTATATCACTACAAGAAATTAAAAAACATGAGAGGACCTTACTGGCAACTCTTACCGAAGGAGAAGCAACAGTTGGCCGAGATGAAGAAAAAGAAATTGTTCTTTCTGGTTACAGTGGAGTTTCAAGCGAACACGGAAAATTTCAAAATCATAGAGGAGATTGGTTCTATATTGATTTAGGAAGCACAAACGGTTCATGGCTTAACACTGAAGAAGTGATTGAAGGCGAAATCAATTTACTAAGAAACGGAGATTTAGTTCAAATTGCAGATGCTGCAGTACAAGTAAATTTAGAGAATCCGTCTAAAGATAGTTTTGTTATTGTTTTTGAAGCAGGAGAATATGTTAATCATTTTCGATTTCCAGAACAAGGAAGAGCATTAACTATTGGAGGAGCAGATTCAACTATTAAAATTGAAGGTGACTCTAGCACTCTTTCAGCTCTCATTGTTGAGAAAAGAGGTGATAAAATTTATGCCTACAAGCAAAACGAAGCTTATGACGTAATGCATAATGGAAAAATTTTCAATCACATGGCAGAATTAAAAGATAGAGAAGTTCTTTCTGTTAAACAATTTGAAGTCATTATTTCAGATCCAATGTCAGAAGAAGCTCAAGCTACAAGCCAAAGAAGAAATTCTTCCCCTCAAGAAATAGCAAAAGCCAATACTCCTATTTCTGGAATGATGAATAAAGTTCAAAACAATGTTCCACTACAAGACGGCAGAGAAAGAAAGCAAACTCCTAAAATTCCTGCACAAGGACCTAGAAAACGCTATGCTAACCCTTCTTTTGGTAAAGAACGACATAGCGAAAGACAATCTTCTGCATACAGAAGTCGTTACTCAGGAGTGAATTCAAAAGATTACAAATTTTCAAAACTCGAAGATCAAGTAATTATAATTGTTGGCTTTGTTTTACTGTTTTTACTTTTTGGGGTTCTAGTTTGGTTTTTACTTAGCTAAGCCTTAAATTTTTCTCTTCATTTACGGCGAAAAAAATGTCGAACAAACAATTGATAAAGATTCCTAGAATAGCTCTTGTTAAGTTTGATTCCGATACATCAAATACAACACTTGATCTACTGAAACAAATTGATATTAGCTTAAGAACTGTTTCGAAAATCACAGAACTAAATGACTTAGTTGATGAAGAAAAAACAAAATTTGATGCCATCTTAATTGACTTCCAAAGTGAACACTCTAAGCAAGCCCTTGCTTGGGCCGAAGAAATAAAAAAATCTCCTCTATTATCAAGAACTCCTCTATTTGGCATAAATGATTTCCAAGTTATCTCAAAAGAAAATTTAATACTTTCTGGTTTTGATTCATTTTTAAAGCCTGACTTTAAACCTGAAGATTTAAAACTACATATAATTTCCCTAAATAGAATGATTCAATCAGAACGAAAAATCTTAAGCAACAACATTCATGATTCACTCAAAACTAACTCTCTTTTTACTATCTTCGATCTGATTGGTTACAACATTTTTATTTTTAATGAAGATAAAGATTGTACTTTTATTAACGAAAGCGCTATTCAACTATTTAGATTGAATGAAAAAAATCTTGACAGCAGCTTGTTGCAGTTTATCCCCTACTTAAAAGAACATGAAATAGAAACCAAAAGTAATGTTCAAATTAGTTCATACAATGGAATTTTAAAAAAAGGGAATGGACTTGGTTTTGAAGCAGAAATTAAAATTATCAGTTTTAAAGACGACCAAAATGATACCATTGGATATGCTCTTCATATCAACTCCTCAATTATAGAGGAAAAATTTGAAGATATTTTAAAAATCACTTCTAAATCTGCAGTTACTTCTATTAATAGCTTAGCTTACACTTATGAGATGCTAAGAGACTCATCTAGCCAAACTGAATCTTGGTCAACTCTTATTGAAAAAAACTTAGCAAAATTTTCAAAAACTGCTTCTCTTAATGATTGCCTAGCAATGACAATTCTTATCGTGGATGAAATTATTGATCCGAATACGAATATTAATATTAACTTCACCCAAGACTACACTGTTGGAGCAAGCGAACCTGACTTATTTAGAATTTTAATTCTTTTGTTTATCTTCTCAGCTAAATTTGTTGGCAGCAGTGGCGATATTACGTTTAATTCTGAAAGCAATGGACATAAGTTAACGATTTTAGTACGAGCTCAGAGCAGCGACAAACATCAGACTGAAGTTTTAGTAGATCCACCTAACAATTTATTTCTAAAAGAGGCTAAAAAAATCTTAACTTCGCAAAACTCAGAGTTAATTTTAAGAAAAAGAGGTCAACTTGAATATGATTTGGAATTCGTACTACCTCTAATTTAGATAGAAAGCTAAAAAAAATAATAATAACAGATACTTAAAGAATATCTTAGATAAAAAATTCACCATACTAACAATTTTTAGCATTATTACCTTAAGAAATTCTCTAATCATGCCGTAATCAAACATATAACGAAGTAAGAAATGTGCTGAGTTTACACAGTACTACTTTAGATTTGGAGAGAAAAAAAGATGATAGATCTTGTATTAGCAGACGATCATTCAGTAATAAGAAAAGCACTTTCAGAGCTTTTACAGAACAATGACAAAATAAATGTAATCGGAGAAGCTGAAGACGGAAAAGAGCTTTTAACGCTCCTTAACTCTGTACAACCAGATATCATTATACTTGATGTTAATATGCCGAACCTAAATGGTTTTGAAGCATTAAACAATTTAAAAGAGAATAATGCTTCTCCATCTGTTCTGATTCTATCTGCAGATGAAAAAGCTTCAAGTATTCGTTCTGCATTAGATGCAGGAGCTAAAGGATATCTGCCTAAAAATGTAAAATTTACAGAGTTAATTTTTGCAATAGAATCAATTGCTGAAGGTAGAACATACTTAAGTCCAAGTATTACAGAAAGACTTATGAATGCTAAAAATAATGCTAATTCTAATACTTCTCTTGTTGCTAGGCTAACTAAGAGAGAAAAAGAAATTCTAGTTCACTTAGCTAACGGGGAAAATCATAAAGAGATTTCTAGTAAGCTTCATATTAGTAGCAGGACAGTTGATACTCATAGAAGTAATATTTTAAAAAAATTAGAGGTTAAATCAAATGCAGAACTTGTTAAATTAGCTCTTTCGAATGATTTGATTTCTTTGGATAATTAATTTCTATCTTTTTGAAACTGGTACGGGGTCACGGCCATTAAGTTAAGCCTCAAGTAACTTAAAACACATGCTTTCTGCTAAATTTTTGAAAGTGCAAACTCCGTTCGTTGCGCTTGCTTTTATTAGACATTCGCTCTTTATTTTTTAAACTGGTACGAGGTTACTAATTTAAACTGGTACGGGGTTACTAATTTAAATTTTATAACGTTGACTGTAAAACAAGTCATATCTCTTAATCTTAAAATCTATCTATAAGCTAAAAAATAGATACGTATAAACAAGCAAATTAAATCATAAGCATACAGCACATATTCTTATAAAATTCAGGCAGTTAGCAAGTTAAGAATCTAATTATACAATAATTTTATTTGATTAAGGATCGCAAAAACAAGTATAATGCAGTTATAGAGAAGTTAATAACTTTTATGAGGTTTTTATATGAGTCAAGCAACAGCAGAAAAAAGAGATTTATCGGACTATTCACCTAGAGATAGAATTTTAGCAGCGGCCCTTAAGCTGTTTGTAGATCAAGGGTATTTTAATACTAACGTCCCAGATTTAAGTCGTGAATCGCAGTGTAGCGTAGGATCTATTTATCATAACTTTAAAAGTAAGGAAGAAGTTGCATCTTCTCTCTATGATGAAGGACTAAAGGCTTTTAGAAATGCATTAAATACATCTATTAATCCTGAGGACAATGCTGAAGCTTTGATTAAATCAGTAGTAAAATCATTTCTTGAATTTTGCGAAGTAAATACACAATTAGCTAAATATATGTGGCTTTCTCGACATAATGAATTTCTTAGTGGTGTAATTAAACAACCAACTCAAGTTGGATTTGATAGATTAGGTCGTTCTCTTACAAAAGCCCTTAAAAAAGCTATTCAAGAAAGGCAAATTAGAAGAGTTAATGCTAATATTATATGGAGCGTTCTTTTTGGTGTTCCACTTGCGTACGTTAGAGATTGGCTCGATGGCTACAATCCGCATTCACCATCACAGGTTGCAGATGAGATTGCTGAGACTTGTTGGAAAGCCTTGACGTAGAATTTAGGATGTTAAAGTCTAGATCAACATAAGATACCTATACAAACAAAGCAGTGAAAAAGAGAGATAGAGACTAGTACTGTAACTTTGACATTAACTCAACCTTTGACATAAACTCGAGAAAAAACACAATGTCACGTAAAACTCTACTTACATACCAAATAATCGCACTCTTAGTTCTAACTTACGCCCTATCTTTTGTTGCTCCTAAAATTATTTCTGAAAAAAAACTTTCTAAAACTGTTGATATTTTAAAGCCAGAACATACTGTTAAGTCAACTGTTGATATTTATAAAAAAGACTTGTTTTTTGATGGCTACACCTTAGTGCCAGAATCTGGAAGTGGACAAACTTTTTTAGTTAATATGGAAGGTAAAATTATTCACAAATGGGATATTGATTGTGAGCGCGCAAGATTACTCCCTAGTGGAAATTTATTAGTTCTTCATGGAACTAAATGGGGAAAAGATGTAGAGCCCTGGAAAACTCTCAGACATCAAATTAGAGAATATGATTGGAACGGGAATGTAGTATGGAATCATTCGGCAAAAGATGTTGCTCATCATGATGTATCACGGAGAGAAAATGGTAATACTTTATTCTTAAGACGTGCTTACATCCCTGATAAATTTAAAGAACGAATCAACGATCCTCTCAAAAGAGCAGGTGAAATTCGAGCAGACTCTCTTGTTGAAGTAGATAAACAAGGAAAAATTGTGTGGGAATGGCATACATATGAAAACTTAGATCTTAATTCTTGCGGCAAAAGAACATGTAGAAAAATCACTGGACTTGCAGATGCTTCAAAAAAAGCCCGAGACTGGACACATTTAAATACACTGCGTGAAATACCAGAGAATAAATGGTTTGATGATGGAGATAAAAGATTTAAACCAGGCAATTTAATTATATTACCTAGGAATTGGTGGACTATCTTTATTGTTGATAAGGATTCTGGAAAAATTGTGTGGGAATACGAAGGCGACTATAAAGGAGGCATTAGTGGTGGTCATGAAGCTCATATGATTCCTAAAGGCTTCCCTGGAGCTGGGAACATTATGGTTCTTGATAATGGAAGCATGGTTCACAAAGGTGCGAGCTTTGTGCTTGAGATAAACCCACTTACTAAAAAATTAGATTGGATATATGATGTTGGTAAAGATTTTTGGACTGGAACTCGAGGCTCAATTCAAAGATTAAGCAATGGGAATACTTTAATAACAGAAGATAATACTGGACGAATTTTTGAAGTCACTAAAGATAAAGAACTTGTTTGGCAATATAAAGGAGAACATCAAACTAGCAGAGCAAGTCGTTACCAAAAAGAATTTATTGAGAAATTTTTATAGTTTATTTTTTTTAAGTCTAGTTTTTTCTTCTTCATCGCATTCACTAAATTGCCCTAAGCTCATTGGCTATATGGAAGGAAAATATCAAATTTTAGAATCTAAAGATAAATTTCCTAAGGGAGCATTCGTCGTAGTTCATGGATTAAACAATCATGCTCAAGTTATGATTCCTCTCATTAAAGAGCTTAACAAAATAGGATTTCATGCTATAAACGTAACTTTAGCTGCACACGAATGGGATGACAATTTAAAACATACTGGTTCAGCTGATAATTGGCAAAGAGATATCAATAAAGCTTATTGCATTCTTCAAAATAAATATCCAAAACTGAAGATTTACAATCTAGGCTTTTCAATGGGCGCTGCTGTAACACAAAAATTTCTAATTGATAATGACGATGTTAGTTTTGAAAAACAGATTTTATTTGCCCCAGCTATAAAAATAAGATGGTTTTATCCCTTATTGCCACTCATTACATGGATGAGGCATTTTGACTTATCTGTAATAAATTTTTTACCAAAAGCTTACAGAAGACATTTCTTCACTCCGGTTAGTATTTTTCATGCAATGCAAGAAACTATTGATTACGTGGCTAAGGCAAAAAAATTAGATAATCTTCACAACACTGAAACGCTAATCGTTATAAGCAATAGTGACGAGTTAGTTGATCCAGTAAAATTGAAAAAATGGGTTAACAAAAAAAAACTTAACACTTGGAACTTTCTAGAAATAGAAGCTAATGCTATCAATAAAAAAACTTATCAGCATTTAATTATTGATAAAGTCTCAGTTGGTAAAAGCACCTGGAAAAAGATTTTAGAGAGAATCGAATCTTTTTTATAGAAAGTCCAAAAAGTAATTTCCGAAAAAGAGCTTTTTTGACTTACTATATTTATGTCTAATAAAAAACTTAGTAAGTTTTATCACTTATTAAATAAATGTAAAAATTTCTCATACCCCTTTTCTTTCATTTCTTCTTTAGGAATAAACTTTAAAGAAGCGGAATTAATACAATACCTCTGCCCTGTTGGCTTAGGACCATCAGTAAATAAGTGACCAAGATGAGAATCAGCATTTGCAGATTTAACTTCTGTTCTTTTCATAAAAAAAGAATTATCAGTTTTTTCAATGATATTTTCTGGAACTAAAGGTTTAAAAAAAGAAGGCCAACCAGTTCCTGATTTAAATTTATGAGTCGAGCTAAATAAGGGCTCTCCAGAAACTATATCAACATAAATTCCTTCTTTTTTATTATCCCAATATTCATTACTAAATGCTCTTTCAGTGCCTCCTTTCTGTGTAACATTATATTGCAATTCGCTTAGTTTAGCCTTTAACTCATTTTCAGGAGGTTTTTTATATTTTATATTATCTTTTACCATAAGATTACTTTCCTCAAACTTTAATTCGTTCCCAGTCCAATTTTTCTTTATAAACGTATCTCTTCCTGAACCAGCTCTGTACGCTTTATAACGAGCTCTTGTTGCAAAAGTTCTCTTATAAAAGTCTTGATGATAATCGTCAGCAGCATAAAAACTAACATATGGACGTATGACAGTTGCAACGTTAGAAAAATATTTTTTTTGCAAAATATATTCTTTTGATTTTAAAGCTATCTTTTTTTGATTTTCATTATGATAAAAAATTGCTGTTGTATATTGATGGCCTCTGTCGTAGAACTGTCCTCCAGCGTCCGTAGGATCTATATTTTTCCAAAAAACTTTTAATAACTCTGCATAACTGACCTTATTTGGATTATAGGTAACTTGAACTGCTTCAATATGTTTAGTCTTCCCAGCAGCAACATCATCATATTTAGGATTTTTTACTTCTCCTCCTGAGAAGCCTGAAATTACTGATTTCACTCCATCAATTTTTTCAAATGGAGCTTCAACACACCAAAAGCAACCTCCTGCAAAAGTTGCTTGAGATTCGTTTTCAGAAATTGCTATGGAAGTCATAATAAATTGTAACAGTAATACTATAAAAAATATATTTATTCTTTTCATTAAAATATTTTAGATTAATTAACGTGAGAGGACAAGTTTCAGAAATTAGAATATATCAGGTGAACGCAGGTTTGTCATGTTTTCTTGTCAAAACCTATTTGCTTTTGCTATCCTAGACCTACATGAGCTCCTTTACACTTACTCAAGATTCACAAAAATTTTGCAACCTGCTTAAATTAAAATATCCTATTATTCAAGCGCCAATGGCTGGTGGTCCTTGTGGAGTAGAACTTGTTAGCACAGTATCAAATTCTGGTGCCTTAGGCTCTTTAGGAGCTGGATATATGTCTTCAAATGCTCTTGATGAATTTTTGTTAAACTATAGCAATTCATCTGATGCTCCTCTACATGTAAATTTAATGATAATAGATGAACCAATTGAAAAAGATATTAATCCAGAAATTCAAATTCTCCTCAAAAAAATAGCAAAAGATGTTGGAGTTAAAGACTATAATCTTGACTTCACTTTTAAAAATCAAATTGATGAGCAAATAAAAATTCTTATTAAACGTGAAGTAAAAATTGTTAGCTTTACATTTGGATTGCCTAGTAAATTACAATTTAATACTTTAAAAGAATCTGGAGCATTTTTGATGGCGACAGCTAATAGCGTTAGAGAAGCTCAAGAAATCGCTGAATTTGGCTTTGATGCAATTATAGTTCAAAGTCATTCTGCTGGAGGACACAGAGGTGGTTTAGCTAAAACGCAATATGCCAATCGAATCGATCTACTTCCTCTCATTCGTGGAGTTAAAAAGACCGTTAATATACCAATTGTTGCAAGTGGAGGAATTATGGATGGCTATTCCATTGCTGCTACATTAGTAGCCGGAGCATCTGCTGCATCTTTAGGAACGGCTTTTTTAGTCACAAAAGAAAGTGCAGCAGATGAAATTTGGAAAAAAGAAATTTTAGCTTCCAAGGACACATCTACTACTTTAATCACTACTTTTTCTGGTAAAGAAGCACGTGGCATTAAAAATAAATTTAGCGAAATAACTAAAGACATGGAAGATTCTTTCCCAACTTATCCTATTACTAATACTTTAACTAAAAGCATAAGAGCCAAAGCAAAGGAAAAGTTATTAAGTGATTATATGTCACTTTGGTGTGGACAAGGATCTTTTCTTAGTAGAGATCTTGATGTAAAGACTTTAATACATACACTAATGGACGAAATGGAAAATGCTTTCAAAGAAACTATGAAATTTGTTTAAAATACTTCAATACATCTTTACCTGTCAGACAAAATGATTTTTGTTCTAAAAAGCTTCTTGCAGATTTCATATACCCTCGATGTATAAGACGCTCTATATGATATTTCACTAAATCTTCAGAGCAATCTTCATACAGAGAATATATTTTTTTTCTAAAATTACTCCTCTTCTCTTTTGGCATTTCCGTAGCTCCAACAAACATCATAAACAACATATTTTCGAACCCTAAAGATTGACCATATGGATCTATTGCTGAAAGAAAAAAAACTGCTTCATGACCTAGGTGATTTTTTATTTGCCTTAAAAGAAATGCCGGCTTTTCTGCGCCAGCTTGAACACTCAGTAAATGATGAATAAGTTTCTTCTTTGCATCTTTTGCTGAAAGTTCAGGAAAAACTTCATTTGCCAAATTTAGAAGTCCATCTAAAAACTGATCATAGCATCCGATGTCTTGTCGAATACCGTCTTCATTTACAAAATAATTTACCCATGTCCTAAAAATTATTCTTTTAGAGCCTTCAACAAACTTTATATCTCTTTTACTGTGCCTACGATATTCCTTACATACTTCTAGAAGCTTTGTATAATTATCTTTACTAAGATCAACATCATTCGGATTAAATGAAAAACTAATTTTTTTCCTTGTTTCAAATCTATTGCCTAAGCTTATATTTTCACATCTTTCATAGAAAGTAGCCACTACTTCTTCAAGCATTACAAAAGCTCTAGTAGATATACCAGGAATTCTTCTTTTAGTATTAAAGCACCATCCCATTTGGAAAAATTTAGCCTCTTGACGCTTATTAATAAATAATTTTACTACAGAAGAAGCATGAGCCATCTCATGTGCCAATAATTTTTTGGAATATACGCGACACTTCTCACTTAGTGGCGGTAGCACTATAGTTCTATCACTAGGTAATGTTAAATAAATAATATGCGATTCTCCACCACACAAAGACGTTCTGGAAGTTTCTCCTTCAAAAACATATACTTTGCCATCTGTGCTTTTTATGCCTTGCTCTTTTCTAATTCTATTTACACTCTTACGAGCTTGTCTAAGGCTATTTCTATCTAGATTAACAGAGCGATATGAGAAATGTGCAGAATTCTCAGAAAAATCGTTTTCTAAAACTCTACGAACTAATTGCTTGCCTTGCGCCCCATATCTTCTAGCAGACGGAGAAAAAGAAATATTTCGAATATTTCTCCAAGGAGCTACCTTTTTTGCAACAAATGTATTAATCGAACTAAACACTTATATAATATAAGCTATTTATTTTTACTAAGCAAAAAACGGAGTAATTCTGGAACGGGGTTACTACCTAAGAAACTCTACTAAAAATCTGCCGATTACTACATCACAATGGGAGTGAATAAAAAATGCCAAGACTAAGAAAATACTTTGAAAAAAACAGACTATATGAAATCTCTTTCAGGACTGAAGAAGGACTCCCATATATTCCTAATGAACTAGTAAATAAAGCACTTGAAGGCATCATTGCAAAAGCTGTTAAGCTTTACCCTCTCTCAATAGGTCATCATGTATTTATGTTAAACCATGTTCATATGCAAATTAGAGCTACTAATCCAAAAAACATAGATAAATTTGTTATGTATATAAAAAGAGAAAGCGCACATTTCATTAATCTCTTGCTCAGCAGAAAGAAAAAGACTGTTTGGTGTGAAGGTTACGACTCTGTTCCAATTTTAGATATAGATAATGCAATAGATCGCATTGTGTACATATTGTTAAATCCAGTGAAAGCACATTATTGTACTGAAATCTCAAAATATCCTGGATTAAATACTTGGCATTATCTAAAAAATTCGAACAAACAATTTCGAAAACAGAAGAGAATTCCTCGTTCTCTAGTTCCAAAAATTAAAAATGGCAGAATTAGCCCAATAGTTGCAAAGAAAATCTGGGAAAAGCTATATAAAGAAATTGAAGAAACTAATGACTTTGAAATCGATATCAACGATTGGTACAAGGCTTTTGGAGTTACAGAGAAGAAAGAAATAGAATACTACAATAAAAAAATTATAGATAAAGTAACGAAAGGCCAAAATGAATATTTTTACAAATGTGTAGAAGAGGGAAAAGGGTTTCATACAAAAGATTCACTATTGAATCGAAAAATGAATGCAAACTATACTCCTAAAAAATATGGCAAGCGTATGATTTGCTTTGCTAGCAGTAAAGATATAAGAGTACATTTTATATATAACTACAAAAGAATCTGTGCTCAAGCAAAAGAAGCATATCAAAAATGGTTACTGAAAGATTATTCAGTATCTTTTCCACCTGGAACTTTTTCCCCTTTAGGTTTTGTAGAAGTTTCTACCTAAAATCGCTTTGAAAATAATTCATAAATTAGGGAGTAAAATTTGACGTACTGCATCAAAGCTCTAATTTTAGTAGGCCAATTTGTATAGCAATTTAAATTCTTAAAAAAATTCATAGAAATAATGTTACATTAAAGGATATAACATTACTATTAATTATCATCAGCTATTTCAAGCAAGAGTGTTGAAGTAAAATCATCAATCGAAGAATTATGACACTAGTTACGACAACCGTCCATAACTGTAACCCCGTTCCAGTTGTACTTTCCAGTTGTACAGCTATCCTTCCAAAGCTTCTTTATAAATCCTTTCTGGATGAGTCCTAATGTCCCAGACAAGCCCGAGCATTTCTAGGAATTTCAATACATAGTGAGAAATATCAATTTCCCACCAATAAAGTCCTTGTCGTTCTGAACCTGGATATCTGTGATGATTATTATGCCAACCTTCACCTAATGTTATTATGGCTACAAACCAGTTGTTTCTACTATCATCTGTAGTTTTAAATCTTCTTGTACCAAACAAATGCACGAGTGAATTTACACAAAAAGTTCCATGATAAAGAAGCACAGTACTTACAAAAAATCCCCAAATCAACATTTGAGATGCTGACGTTCCTATAGTTGGATAATTAGATCCAAGAAAACCACCTAAAAAGAATAAACCTATAGCTAAAAGTATTGGAGGTAGAAGATTCCACTTTTCTAACCAAACAAGTTCTGGAAATTTAAGTAAATCTCTTACTTCTTCGTTCCGCGTATCTAAAAAAATAGGATCAAGTACCCAACCAACATGTGAATAATAAACACCATGAACGTGCGGTGAGTGCATGTCTTCTTCAGTATCTGAATGTTTATGATGATGTCGATGATGAGACGCCCACCAAATAGGCCCCTTTTGCGCTGAAGTTGTTCCTAAAACAGCTAAGCAAAATTGAAAAAATCTGCTGGTTTTAAAAGTTCTATGTGAAAAATACCTGTGATACCCACCAGTAATTGCAAACATTCTGATTAAATAAAGCGCAATACAAACCGTAAAAGCGGTCCAACTAAAACCAACCCAAAATACTAATATACAAATAAGATGCACAAACCAAAAAGCAGCTTGTTTAGTTACAGTATTAAAACTAATTTCTTGTGTGTGTGTTTTATTCAATTTTCTTCTCTTAAATAACTTTTATAGTAATAATTATATACCCAACGACATTTGATTTTACCACTTTCAAGCGGGCAAACTAAATGATTTGTTGCTGTAATAAGCACATATAGTCACCGATTTTGAGTTTTTCCTAAAAACTTAAAAATTTTTGGTGATGAGTGAGACTTTGGCTTTAGCCAAATCGAACCAATATATACACATATACTAAAACACAAAATTTAGGCAAAGACGCTTAGTCTTTGACAAAAAAACGAAAAAACGAAAAAACCTAATGTGTTTTAGTATATACTGCTCGAACAAATAAAACTGAATTTATGCTATGCATAAATTGCAAGAAAAAAAACGGTAAAACCTAATATCGAGCAGTATATATGGTAACGGCAGGAAATAATTCTCTATCTAGAATCACTTCTTACCTTAACACTCTTGTAAAAACTTAGCATAACAAACATAAAGGTACTAGGCGAAGATAGATAAAAATAACAATTATTTAGAGCTCTTAGCTAAATTCGCTTTCTTCTTATTATAGCTTTTTTCATACCTATGAAAATATTCTCTAATTTCATAGTTTTGAGATAATAGAAATACTTGCTTATCAATTTCCCTACATTCTTCATTCCTACCTGGTTTTCTAGAAAGGCTATTAATAAGACCTGGACTTGATAATTTTTCTGCCTTTACAAGTAGCTCGCCAAAAGAACTTAGCAAATCTCGAGTTGAATGACGATTAGAAATTGCCTTTAGATTTGCTTGAGACGAATAAAATCTTTCATAAAAAGAAAGAAAAGCTCTAGCCTTCATAGGATATTTATTTCCTCTAAGAAAAAAATACCCCCAATGTTTAGATCTCCCCTTCGGGCCAAAATATTTAGTTTCTTTATCTTTAAGTGTAAACTTAGCTCCATCAATTTGAGATCTAAGAAAGTAGCTAAGATTTTTACCTCTTAGCTCATAACAAAACTTTATTTCATCATTTACTACAACAAAATAGTAGTTAGCAACATTATAGTATTCAGCATTTTTTTCTTTTCTAAAAAAACTTGGAATTACTAAACTATAACTTTCTCCTACTAAACGAGATTTCTTAAATATTGCTACAAAAGCTTTTAGCGCTTCTCTCTGAGACCAATTAAAACGATCATAAATCTTTAATGTTTTCGTAGAATATTTTGCTAACGTTATAAACCTTCTAAGAAGTGTAGGATCAAAACGTAATTTTCTTTTCTTATAATCTAATTGAAATTCAAGACCGTTTTTGCCCATACGACTACTAAGTGAGTCAATTTGCCTAAATAAAGGATCTCTCGGATGAAGAAATTCAACAGCTGACAAAGATTTTCCCTTATATATAGGAAGCTTCACGCTGGGCTTTTTTTCTCCAAGCGCAATATTATAGCCAGCCTTACAAGTTTTACCTTCTAAAATATAAACTTGAGAAATTTCATTCGAGCCTAGCAACCTAGAAAGTGCTTTAGTAAATGAAAGTTTATCTTTTGCCCCAAAGGTCTCGATAAGAAAATTATTGTATAACTCAAGCAATTGATCCAATCTCTCTTCAGGAAAAAATATCCCATTTTCCGCACGTCTTAAATCTGACTCTATAATCTTTTTATCAAAGATAGTTACAAATGTCTCAACAAACTTAAAAACTGATTCATGAGGTTCAAATTTTTTAACTTGAATCTTTACTGCTTCAACTCCTTCTTTCGCTTCTTTAACCTCAGAATTTACATCTTGTTTTTTTACTTCTGACGAATCAGTATCTTTAGATGTGCTATCCACCACTTCATTTACAACTTCAGAGGGACTTTCTTCAATCCTTTCTTTTGCCTCTGTTTGTACATTTTCTTCTGTATTCATCGAATACTAGAAAAACATAAAACCAACACAAAAAAAAGAGCTTAGTTATCTCAAAAAGTAATTTCTGAATAATCGTTTCTTGAAAACCTTTTCCCTCATCGCTAAAGCTATGTAGGATAAACCGGTTTCTCTATAACTTATTGATTTTGGATAACTATTTGTTATTCCTCAAAAGCTATAAAAAATCCAAAAAGCTCTTTTTTAGAAATTACTTTTTCAATTTTCTATGCCTTGCAAAAATTTAACACACTAGCCTAATCTAACTAGAATGAAATTTATTATAGTCGGTCTTGGAGGATTTATTGGTGCAGTTTTACGTTATGTAATCGATCTTAGCTTCACTTCGAACGCTCACTCTTTTCCTAAAAGCACCTTCATAGCGAACATATTAGGCTGCTTTCTCGCAGGAATCTTAATCTCTACTGTTTTTACTAAAATTGACAGTCAAAATATTAAACTTTTTCTTTTTACTGGCATACTTGGCGCACTAACCACTTTTTCTACTTTTAGTGTTCAAAGCTTAGAAATGATTCTAAATGGGAATTTTCTACAAACTCTAATTTATATTTTTAGCAGCATTGGATTTGGATTGTTAGCAGTGTTTATTGGAACACAAGTATAGAAAGTCTAAATTTCGGATTACAAGCTAACTAACCAATATCAAGTTTAAATTTAAGCTCTTTTCTAAGCCTTGGATCTGGTTCAAATTTAATCATTTTTTTGATTAAAGATTTGCTTATTGGATCCGAAGCATCAAGCTTACTATATACTAAACTCCTCACCAATGAATCCGGATTTTGCGCTAATATTTCTAACTCAGTCGGACTAGCTTCCCACGGTTTGTTTATTAAATATCTCGCGGCATCAATACTATATGCATCCGGACTAGTTAAGTTACTTCTCACAATCAAAAGCTTAACAACTTCTTGAGGAGCTGGAGAAGATTCAAACCAATTGTCTATTAAGGAATGTTCATTAACTCTTAACGCTCTTAATAAAAATACAGTTTGAGAGCGTGTAAATTTATTTAAGTTACTCGCAAGAAAATTTAAAGTTGGTTCATCAGTATTTTTAAATTGCTTTCTAACTTCATTTAACGCAGTATTTTTAGTAGAAGATATAGGAAACGTTACTAAATCAAGGATATACTCAAATGATAAAGTCTTATCAAATCCACCTGAGGCAAGAGCAAGTTTGACCCTTGATGTTATCTTTCCCCAGTCAATACTCTCATTTTGAGTAAACCAATTAAATAAAATATCAAGACTTTCATCTCCTGATTTTAAAAGCTCTATAGATTGAGCAAAAAAACTTTCTGGTAAATCTTTATGCCCTATAAAAAGACCTAATTTTGAAAGAGAACTAACTGGGTCCTTTATCTCTCCAATAAAAGCTTGAATTGATCTTAAGCTATAATCACCTGATAAAATTTTAACTACAGCATGAGTTGAAATTTCTGAAAAATCTTTAACCCCTAACTTAACTATTCCAGAAAAAACTTTTCCCTTTATCCCAGGAAGTTTAGTTAAACTTAGAACTGATATTTCTTGCCCACGACTTTCCAACTCTCCTAAACTCGCACTAGAAAGAAGGCCAAATAAAGCTCCAGGATGAACTTCATTATACTTTATTTTTGGCGGATCTCTATCCATTAACTTATGAAGAGCCAAACTCAACAATTGCTTTCTATCATCTAAACTAATCTCGTTTTCCCACTCTGGATTAAAGACCTTTATAATCAATTCACTATTAACCTTCTGCCTTTTATTTCCAGAAAAAATATCTTCTAAAATAACAAGCTCAGCATTTTCGTCACTATAATCAACTGCATCCTCTGCAACCTTTGCCATCTTTGAAGGTACAGCACTTTGCCAAAACTGTTTGTAATTAACAGCTATAGGCCTGCCATCACTTTTGGAACTAAAAAAATAATATCCAAGTGCTAATATTAGACCTAAAATTGCCATATAAAATAGCGAACTTGAGTTGCTTTTTTTAACTCTTCTTTGAGACTTAGGAATCTTTGCCTCATTATAAACTTTTTTAGCATCAAGTAGCTTTTCTTCTTTTATTGGATTTTCCTCTTTTTTTATACTTGAAAAAGTTTCTAGGACAGCATCATTTCTTGATTTAAGTTGACTATTTTTCTCTTCTATCAAACCTCTAATTTGACTAACCAAATCTGGCCCTAAGCGTGTAGTACCTTGCAACCATGAAAGTGCATCTTCAACTGAAGGTTGACTCTGCAGACTGAAAAGGTCGCTTGAAGTTCCAGAAGACTTATTAAAAAAATTACCAAAGATTTTTTCAACTTCTTCTATTTTAGGCCTTTCCTCGACTGTTTCACTTAACATTCTCGCAATACAATAAATTTGAGGAGTGTTAAAACATATTTCACCCAAGCTTTTTAAGGTAAATCCTAAACCAAATATATCAATAGCACTCCTGTTTTGTTCATTTGATTCAATCAGTTCAATTACGTCTTTAAAAGATTTATCTCTAACTTCAGGAGCAAATGACTCCCTTTGAAAATCATCTAAAAGACCAAAATTAAAGTCAATCACAACAGGCTGCCCCTCTTCCACACCAATATTTTCAGGACAAAGATGAGCATGTATAACTCCATCAGAAAGCCATTCTTTGACTTGCAATATCAAGTTTGGAACTAAGAGCTTTAAATTATTTTCCACTTCCTCTCTAGTCAGATCAACTAAAGTTCTTTGAAAGAAAGACCTCTTCATCCAAAACTGCCCGTTTGATTCACCTACTCCACTAATTCCATATTTACTCGCAAACTGAGCAGTTTTATAAAACTCTTTTCTAAACAAACTAATCACTAACTCGCTATCTTTAAAATCTGGATTAGAAAATCTTATTAAGCTTATTCTGCTTCCTTCAATTGTGATTGGCTTTGAATTTCGAAGAGCCTCTCCTAGCAAAAGTCCTGTTAGATCTCCTGGACGACCAGCACGATTAAAATAATCAAGCGCTTTGCGACTTTGTTCTTCTGATAATTCTGTAAGAGAGAGTACTTGTGTCATTTCGTAAAACCTATACGGGGCTTATTAAAAAAAGTCCCATAAGTAAATTAAGTGTATTAGGTGTAGCAAATTTGGGCAATATGTCCTTGATGCTTATCAAAGCTCATAAGTTAAGGAGTATTTTTCGCTTCTAAGAAATAGTTTTGGTAACGAAAATCAAAAAAACTACACTATAATTCTAGCTTAATTTTTCAGCAATAATCTTATCAAGCTCAATTTTTAGTTTAGGCAATATCTCATCATAGCTAAAAGCTCCTAAGGCTTCTTCCCCTTTTTTAAGATTTACATGCTTTGGAGCACACCATAGACCAAGATCTGCATCATCCGTCTCCCCTGGCCCATTCACTCTGCAACCCATGACTGCAATTGTTACATCTTCATCCTTAGCGTACTCAGTCATTTCCTTCACTTTTTGAGCAAGCTCAATAAAGGCCTCGTTTTCAACTCGAGAACACGAAGGGCAAGAGATAATATTCATTCCTTTATTTTCAAACTTAGGGACAGATCTAAACTTTCCAGCATAAACGTCTTCAACAATTTTTTTACCTATTAATATTTCTCTATACTTTTCATCAAACGGGAGAGTTAAAGAAACTCTTAAAGTATCTCCTATCCCAATAGCTAACAAGTTTTCAAAAGCAACTCGAGATTTTATTTCACCCATAGGAAGCATTCCAGCCTCTGTAACACCAAGATGAAGAGCAATATGCGGGAACTCACTTGCAAACATTTTATTTATCTCAACAACATCATTAGGATCTGAACTTTTTAAAGAAACAAGAAAGTTTTCAAAACCTAATTCGTCCATAATTCCTACATGCTCTTTAGCAGAATCTAGAGCTGCACTAAATCTATTCTCTGCTTTCTCTTTTGCACTTGGATCGATTGAGCCAAAGTTTACCCCAATTCTAATTGCACAATTGTTTTGACCAGCGTGATCAACTAAAAAAGCAACTTTTTCTTTTACAGAAATATTTTTTTCATGATGATGAAGATGTCCTGGATTATACCTTATCTTATCCACAAAAGGCCCTACATCTTTTACAAGACGATATGATTCTTGCAGATCTACAACCAATCTAGCTGAAGTTTCTTTCCTTAGCTGTTCTAGTGCCTTTACATCTTTTTTAGAATCTATTGCAACACGAATTAAATCCGCACCATTCTCTTCCAACATTCTAATCTGTTTAAGAGTGGCTTCAATATCTTGCGTTTTAGTAGCACTCATAGATTGAACTGCTATTGGATGTCCCTGACCTATCGTAATATTACCCACTTTTACAGGTCTTGTTTTATTTCTTTTGATTTTTAAACTCATAAATTTTATATATACATGTAGTTAATAAAACACTATTATCAATGAATCATGAAAACAATACTAACACTAATTTTATTTATTTTTCTAAATCAATACTCTTTTGCTGATGGTTCAGAAAATATCTATCCAACATGGAAACTCATGAAAGACAAAGAAAAACAACAGCTTATGCATGGCTATAGAGCTGGCTGGGAAGATTTCAATAAAGTCTTAGACATAGTAGAAGAATTTGTTCAAAATAACCCCGAAGAGGCTAAATCAAGCATTGCTCAATTAAAGCAAATTTACAGCTTACCTGACTCTTCTGTCGAGAAGTTAGTTAATGAAATAGATGGATTTTATAAAGTTGCAAAAAATAGAACTGCCCCACTTTCAAAAGCTCTAACTTCTATAAAAAATAAATGACACATCTAGTAACACACCTACTATTTTAGGAGATATAATAAATGGTTTCAGAAAGTGACATAAAAGATATTTTTGATAAAATTACAGAAACTTATCAAGATCCTGTGCCTATCGGAGGACGTTGCGAATCAAACGTGTATTACCGAACGGAAGATCTAACTGACGAAAATTTAAACATGTGCGCTGAGTTTGTTGCTTTCAGAATTAGAAACGTAACCAGTCCTTACGAACCTGAAGTATTATTTAAACTTCCTGGAGGATACAGTTTTTTTGCTGAAAGGCTTTTTGCATTTTACAAAGAAATATCACCTAATCCTGATAAAATAGAATTAGTTCAATACTTAGAAAGCAAAATCACAAACGGTCAAGGAGAGACCTATAGAGGCAGAAACACAGTACTTATAACTGATGTCATCACAACTGCTAGATCTAGTTTAGAAGCTCATACAAAAGCTACATTAAAAGGAATTAATGTACTTTGTTGGGCAACTTTAATTGATAGAACTTTTGGTCCAGGACCAGTGCCTGTAGTTTCAGCACTGACTGGAGCACCAGTTAGGGTTTTATCTAATATGTAATAACTTTAACTTTTTATAGGAGAAAAAACATGGGACTAGGATCGGAATTTAAAGAATTTGCACTAAACGGAAGTTTTGTTGATATGGCAGTTGGGATTATCATTGGCGCTGCAACAGGAACTGTGGTGACATCACTTGTAGGTGATATTCTTAACCCTATCATTGGAACTGTAATGGGCGGAACTGACTTCTCAAATATGGGAATGGTTCTTAAAGAAGCAGTAGGAGAGGCACCTGCAGTAATGATTAAGTACGGTGCTTTTATTCAAAGTATTATTAACTTTTTAATTGTTGCTTTTGTAATCTTTATGATTGTTAGAGCTATTAATTCTATGAAAAAAGCAGCTGCTGAAGAGCCTGCTGAGCCGACTACGGAAGAGACTCTTCTTACTGAGATTAGAGATCTTTTGGCTAAGAATTAGTAATTAATTTTTGACTTAGGGCTCAAAGCACATGCATTTTGAGCCCTAAGGTTTTTCTTTAGTCAGAAACTTTCTTGAAGAAAAAGTAGACCCTCCAGAGCGTTATAATTATTTTTTTTTGTAACGCCACAATAAAAAAGAGGCCTGAGGGTTAAAAAAAGTTTTATCTATTATCTATTTTACATAATTTCCTAAGGCTTTAATTATCTACAGAACCTTCTTCCTCTTCAAAGGAATAACATTCTCCGGCCTAACATCCAAAGCTATTTTCTCAACTTCAATATTAACTTCTGGACTCACAACTTCAACACCACGCGCAACTTTTCCATGATCTAGCAAGTCTTGTAACTCACTACAAACGGCAGCATAAGCCTCAACCTTAGCTTTAAATTGAATTAATTCATGGCTCAAATTTTTAGCTTTAACAAACTGAAGCTTATTTACTAGTTGATTAAGCAAATCTACTTTTAAGTGAAACTCCGTCTCGGTTTCTCTGTACAAACTAAAAAAATCATCTCTAATTGCATAAGCTTTATCAACGAGAGCTCTACCTTGAAAGCTTAGATGCGCAGATTGAAGCATTTCTAGCAAAAGCCTATTAGCCTCTCTCCATTCTAGAACTTGCCTAAAATAGCCTTCTCTCTTAGAGCTTAGAGAGGTTTTTGCCTCTGCTTTTTCAAGAGAACTATACAGTTTTACTGCTTTTTTTGACTTTTTCATTAGTTCTAAAAATCGAACCAAAAAACTTTCGGATGACATAAGACTGTTCTATAGTATGGGCAAACTAATTGCAACAAAATTAAATAAATCAATGAAGAACATTCTACAAAATTTATCACTAAAAAGTAAATTTTTTTTTCTTCTTATCTTTCTATCTACTTATGCAATCTTTCCCGGGCTCACCAAAAACCTCTTTGCAGATTGGGAAAATCTTTCTCAAGGAATGGAAACTAAAAAAATTTCTTTAACTGGAGCTTTTTTTAGCCCTGAACTACTGTTACTAAAAGCAGATCTAAAGCAATTTACTGTAAAGGTAGTCCAATCAAGCAGCTTTGAATTAAAAAATAGTAATGTGCGAGAACTTTCTTTAAAATCTGGAGCCTTGCTTGGAATAAATGCAAGTTTTTTTGACGAAAAAGGGAAAGCAATCGGCCTAATAGTTAACAAAGGACGAACAGAACAAAAAATTCATAAAGGTGGAAATACACTTACAGGAATTTTTGCGAAGTACGAAAATACTTATAAGATAGTACATAAAAGTAAGTTCATTCTTGAAGGAGCACTTGAAGCTATTCAATCTGGCCCAAGACTTGTATCTCAGGGTAAAGCCATAAAAGGAGTTAGCTTAGGTATACCCAAAAGACGAGCAGGTCTCTGCTTGTTAAAAGAGAATAAAATTATCTTCTACGTAAGCTCTAGCTTTACCGGAGTTAGCCTCAAAGACATGCAAGGTATTCTCATTAACGAGGGTTGTAAAACGGCTTTAAACCTTGATGGTGGCGGCTCAGCTCAGCTATATATAGCTCAGAACGAGAATGCTGGTCACCCTGAAATAAATATCTACGGAAGAGATAACATACCAGTCATATTAGGTTTATTTAAAAAATAGACAACTATATTTTAACTTATTTAAACTTTTTACGTTGACATTGCCTACCTAAATTTAATAAAGTCACTGCTAGCGTTTGTAAAGCAAACGCTGGTAACTTTTGTCTTTATTTTTGCTTACAAGGAACTATGGCAGTACATTTGCTCGATCGGGAATTTTCCGCAAAGGACGTACAATCTATTTTAAGAAGATTGACTGGAGGAACTGAGAAAATCGGTTTAGCCCTACTTAATTACTATGCACGCACAGATTTGGTGCCTACCTCTGGTAGCACTATTAATCGAGGTAGACGTAAATACTCTTACTCTGACCTCATCTTACTTTGCTGGCTTTTTAGAATGAAAAGAGAAGGCTTGCCTGTAAATAGATTTAGACAAGGAATAGATTATCTAAGAAAAAAACTTCCCAAACTTTATAAAAATCCTGCTGACATGATAATGCTTACAGATGGAAAAAATTTATTCATTAAACATAGAATTGAAGATAAAGACCAAATTGCCGAAGTCCTTACTGGTAAAAAAGCTGGACAATATGTTTGGGCCTATGCAATTGGATCTTTAATCGAAGAAGTAGATAAAATTGTTGACGAACATCACGCAACAACTTTCGAACAAAGCACCACTCCAATAACTCAAGTTGCTTAGTTTTTTTTATTTCAATTAAGATGACTAAAACAGACAATAAAGGTCCTGAAAAGAAAAAAGTAAAATCTAGCGGAAAGGCTGGAACAGTAAAGCAGCTTTTTTCTTTACTAATTGAAAAAAAAGCTTGGTGGCTAATTCCAATGGTGATTGTTTTTATACTCTTAGGATTGCTGATTGTTTTTACGCAATCTTCGGCTATTGCCCCGTTTATTTATCCTTTATTTTAGTTACTGCCTATCGAAGTTTGAATCACTACTCTTTCTCAAGCTGATCCGGCATTCTCCAACCACCAAGCCTTGGATTCTCGCCATCTTTAAAAAGCAATTCATTTGATTTTTCATAATCATACAGAGAGCCTATAAATGACGTAGTTGCTCGCGAAGCATACTCTTCTATAAAATGACGAAGACTAGGATTAGCATGAGCTAAAGCCCTTCTTAAGTCTCTATCTACAGGCATCATATTATCTCCGTTATTGATAAAAGCTTCTCTAAATCTATCGTAAAGGACCTCAGCTGTAGTTTTTTCATCCCACTCCATTGCCTCTATAACACGATGTGCCCTACTTCTCTTAGCCTCTCTTAAGACTATAAATCGAGCTACAAAAGCAGTTCTTCTTGCTTGAACAAATTCGATAGCTTGAGATGAAGTTAAACCGCTTGCTACCTTAGTTGAATGACTATTTATTTGTTTTTTCATACTTAAGGCTTAAATTCGTCATATTCAGAATATATCTTTAAAGTTATTTTCTTAAGATTAAAAGACTGTAAAATCAAATAGTTAAGTAGCATATAAATAAAGATAGGCACTAAGAGCGTTATTCATACTACATTATAGGGCATTTTTTTTGACTTAACCCTTTAGCTGCCTTATCTAT
Organism: uncultured bacterium; assembly: GCA_937976335.1. Classification (GTDB taxonomy): domain Bacteria; phylum Bdellovibrionota_C; class UBA2361; order UBA2361; family CALJRW01; genus CALJRW01. Next base: position 27,825 of record CALJRW010000147.1, read on the forward strand.
TCTATAAACTATTTTTTAAACCCTAAATAACCTAACTAACTAGGAGAAAACCTTTTGATCTCATTTGCAGATGTAGTTCATCAATCAATATCTTTCGATCCAAAAAAACCATCAAGCGCACTAATACTAAAGCTCATTGATACCTCTTGGTTTCAGAGACTAAGAGAGATTGGACAAACTGCCAATACTAGACTCCTTTATATGTTTTCAGAACATTCTAGATTTGGTCATTGCGTAGGTGTTGCTTACCTAGCTTCTATCTTGTTAGAGAAACTAAAAAGTTCACATCCTACAGAAGTTAAAGAACACGAGCTTGCAGTTTGTGCTGCGGCCCTTTTACACGATATTGGACATCTTGCTCCAGGGTCTCACGTTGCACAACAGCTTTGGTTCCCGAATGAACTAGATTCCCATGAAGAAATATCTTGTAAAATAATTTTAGAAGATACGGAAGTAAATTCAGTACTAAAAAGCCTTGACCCAAAACTACCTGAAAAAGTTGCAAAAATTCTTAAAGAAGATTCTCAAATTCCACCTTGGACTTGGGAAATAATTTCAGGCGGTGCTTGGAATGTGGATAGAGGTAACTGGTGTGCAGTTGATTCAGTAATGGCTGGTGTTAGTTATGGTAAATATAACATTCCTGCTTTAATTGATTCAATTGTTATTACTAAAAACGAGCACTTAGCTTTAAAAGAAAACAGGCTTGATTCAATGATTCATTTTATCATTTCAAGACAAGCAATGTACCGACAAGTTTATCAACACAGGGTTCTTCTCGCTGCAGATGGACTGTGTAAAGCTATAGTTTCTCGAGCTTCTGACTTATCAGACCATATTACTTTTGCAGATGCTACGATGAATAATGTTCTTAAAGCCAAAAATCATAAAGATTTAAGCTTAGAAGACATTTTTTTAATGCGAGAATCTTGGTTTAGATATCATTTGCATCATTGGTCTCAATCAAAGGATAAAACCCTTGCTGATCTTTCTACCAGATTTATTAATAGAAAATTGTTTAAGACAGTGCGTATAAATACTGACGACAATATCGAAGACCTAACCTTTCAAGCTAAAGAAGAACTTAATAATCTTAGATTAGATCCAAAGTATTACCTCCAAACTGTTTCAACAAGAGATGTCCATGCTAGTGATTATAAACACTCAATAAGAGTCTTGAATAATACCGGTGAAGTTAAAGAACTTCAAGATGTAGAACCTTTATTCAAATCCATAGCTGACACTTCTAAATCAAAAGAAAATCAGAAAACTTGGTTAGTGATGCCTGAGATTGCAAAAGTTGCTCTTGGGAGAAAAAGATAAGCGCCGGAGGTTTACGTCAAAAAAGTTCTTTTTAGGGAAATTCTTTTTTTTGACTTACTATTAGATAAACAAATTACCCAATTGACAGATCTAAACTCATGTAAGTATTCTCTTAACATGAAAAATCTTACTAAAATCTTATTTATCGCAATCCTCTCTTTTACTATTATATCTTTAACTGCTTGTGGAAGTGGTTCAGATGACAACTCATTTGCTGATGGAAATAATTCTAACAACGGTGAATCAGGCAATGAATCAGGAAGTGAGGGTACTGGAAATTCAGATCAAAGCAATACTGGCGATATCACTTTTGCAAGAGAAATTTTTGGTAACGACGGAAACCTTTGGAAACCAAAATCTGAAGAAGCAGATGCAGGTGGGGGTAACCTAGTAGTACTTTTAAACAGTAGATACACTACAAGGTTTGATACCTGTGAAGTATTAAGATCAACTGGCGAAATTTCACAACTTGATTGTAATGATAGAGCACCTTGGACAGAAGAGCCTTTCAGCTGTTTTAGTAACGGAAGACGTCAAACTTGGAGAGCTAGTTTTAGATGTCAATCTGCTGCAGAAATCAGAGTTATTTGTAGAAGTTCGACACAAGAAGTTACTTTTACTGTGGATGACAACAACTTAGGTCGTGTTTGTGAGAGATTTGGATAATAACTAGTTTACAGAAGGGATATCAAAAGTCTTTTGCATCCCTTCTGATACAGAATACTTAGGAACAAAACCAATTAGTTCCTTCGCCTTAGAAATATCAAAATAATGATCTGTGCTCATTTCTTCGACTAAAAACTTAGTAAACATAGGCTCTTTTCTCGTAACCTTACTAAGGGCTTCAAATAAAGTTGATAAAAATTTTGCTAAACCTATAGGGATTTTTTTTGATATTTTAGGTAGATTATTCGCTTCCAAAACTTGATTTACCCAATGCCATAATTTCACAGGTTCTCCCTGACTAATAAAAAACGCCTCTCCAGCAGCTCCTTTATTAGCTTCAAGTGATTTCCAAGCTAAGATATGTGCTTGAACACAATCTTCAATGTAGGTTATATCAACCTTATTTTCACCCTTACCAACTTGAACGAGCTTTTTCTTCTTAGCTCTTTCAATAATAGTAGGAATTAAATTCGTATCACCAGGCCCCCAAATTAAATGTGGCCTCAAAGAACAAGTTTTTAAACTATTTGAGTTTGCTTTTAGAACTTCAGCTTCAGCCATTGCTTTAGTTTCTGGGTAAAAAGCACTGTAGTGCTTTGGATAAGGAATTGTTTCGTTAACATCTCTTAAATCTTTTCCACTAGCAATAACACTAGGAGAGCTGGTAAAAACTAGTGAACTAACTTTTGCAGTACGACAAGCAGTAATTACGTTCTGAGTACCTACAAAATTTACATTATAAAAACCTTCATAATTCCCCCACATATCTACTTTTGCAGCAGTATGAAAGACTACATCTGAACCAAGAAAAATTTCATTTAATTTATCTAAGTCTTTTGATATATCTACTTGCTTGTGCGTAATGCCAAATTTTTTGAGCTCTGGATATGAGCCTCTAGAAATAGTCACAACCTCTGCTCCAAGCTCTACTAACTTTCTAGCTAAAGCTTTTCCTAAAAAACCACCACCTCCCGTTACTATTGCCTTCATGCTGCGGCTTTCTTCCCCGAACTCTTACTAGCTCTTTGACCAAGCTTATCTCTAAATATTTTTGCGTTATGCCGTCCATCAACTGGAAAATTCTCAAAAAAGAAAAATCTAGCAATATTTTTAGTTATTTCGCTACTAGAAGCAATAAATCTTAAGCTTTCAGAAAAATGCTCTTTCTCTTCCTTTGTATTTGGAAAAAATTGAGGATATGGTTCAACAGCTAATCCAACTTCACCTGTGTTTAACTGAATAAGCGCAGTTCGATAAATTTTCTCATGTTGACTAAAAGTTTTTTCAACTGGAACGCTATAGTAAGTTCTATCAGCACCTTTCACCATATGAACTTTTCTACCACAAAAATAAAGCTGACCACTCTTGTCAAGATATCCCATATCACCCATTCTATGCCATTTTTTGTCTTGAAAAATAACTTTAGATTTTTCATCAGCCTCAGGCATTTGAAAGTAGCTTTTACTTACATTTTGTCCAGATACAATAATCTCCCCAATATTGTAAGGGTCTAATTCAATCACACTATCAGAAACTTCTACAACTTTTAATTCTATATCTTCTATTGCTTTACCAACTAAGGTTCCTAATTCTCCACCAACTGCTGTTTCTCTTTTAGTTGCTGTTAATTGTTCAGCCGAAATCATCGTGACTGGCAATGCTTCAGTAGCACCATAAGGAGTGTATATCTCACCTTTCTCTAAAACTTCCCTGAGACGAGCTAAGGTTGATTCAGGCACTGGAGCTCCAGCTATAAAAATCTTCTCTAGAGAAGATAGTTTTTTTCTACTTCTAACACAATATTCTGCAATTTTATTCCACAGAGTTGGAGAGCCGAAAGAATAATTTACCTTGGTATCTAAAATTACTCGTAAGAGCTTTGCAGGATCAAGATTTAGAGGCTTTGCCGTATCCATAGATGGGAACACGCTAGTCACACCCAAAGCAACATTAAATAGAGAGAAAATTCCAAGTAATGGCAAGTCTCTCCCTCCAGCTTTTAAAGCAAATTTATTTTTTAAGATATCTAGCTGAGCTTCAATCATTTCATACGTGTAGGAAACCCCTTTAGGCTTACCAGTTGCTCCAGAAGTATAAGCAATAAACGCAATACCTGAATTTGGAACAGCCTTCATTGGAATGGGCGCAAATTTTTTGAAAAAACTTAAATTTGTTCCAGCCATTGGCACCCAATCATTAGCAACAACTGAGAAACGAATATTTTTAAATAATTTCTTCTTTAAAAACTTAAGTATTTGCGCTTTAGGCGAACCAATAAAAACATCTGGATTAATTTCGCTAATGCAGTCAAATAGTTTTTCTTTCCCCATCCCAGGATCTACGTAAAAAGGAATTGCTCCTCTAGCCATAACAGACAAAGAAAGTGCTAAAAAATCAATGCTAGGAGGAACTAACATTAAAACTCGATCATTCTTTTCTAGACCTAGCTTAGCCATTCCCCTTTGATACTTATTAACTAAACTATTAAATTGCTTATAGCTAAGTTGAGAATATTTTACGCTATCTCCTAAAAAACTTGGCATGATAGCTGCTAGAGTTTCTCCATTTTCTTTAGCAACTTCTTGAAAAGCAGAATACAAAGGATTAATTTTTAGCTCTTGTTTAGAATTATTTTCAGAAAAAGCAACTTTTTTTTCACTCAATAAAAAACTTCGAATAGCTCCGTTTGCTAATTCAGGTGCATCCTCTAAAACTAAATGCCCAGCATCAGGAATTTCTAAAACATCAGCTTGCGGAAAATGCTCAGCAACCTTAGAAAGCATTTCTCTATGAAAACACGGGTCTCGTAAACCCCAAACTATTTTAACAGGAATATGAGATAAATTAGGTAAGTTATCAGCTAAAAAAAGCATGTCTGCATAACTTGGGTGTTTAGAATCAAAAGGAATATCAGCTACAAAATCCCAAATAGCAGTTCGTCTTGCACTAGTTTTATAGGGAAAATGATAGCCCTTTACTACATCTTTAGGGAGCTTCTTAACTACACCAAAAGAAGTAGCTAATTTAAGAAAACGTTTGGAAGTTTTAGTTAGATATTTTCCAATAATAGGTTTTGCAGCATTTGTAATTATTTTAGGAAGAGATTCTGTCTCAGTAAGGGTCGTATTAAGATAAACCAAATTTTCTATTGCTTCTGGACGTCTAACTGCTAGCCCTGAACCTATAGATCCTCCCCAATCGTGCATAACTAAAGAATACTTCTCTAATCCTAGAGTATCAATAAATTCTCCTAAATGCTTAATTCTTTGACTAGCTCTAAGATGAACATCAGTCGGATGTTCAGACAACCCACAACCTATAAAGTCTGGAGCAATCAACCTAAATTTATCTCTCAAGCTTTCTATAAGCTGCCTATAATAGAAGCACCATGTTGGATTCCCATGAAGTAAAATAACAACTGGCCCTTCACCAACATCAACATAGTGCATGTCAAAACCAGAAATTTTTACGTTATGAGATTTGTATGGAAAAAGTTTTTTAATATTACTAGGGAGTTGCATTCTAAATTTACCAAATGATACCAGAAAAAATTGAGTTTAATCCGCTACCATAACCCATACAAACAATTTTTTCTCCAGTCTTTAGCAATCCTTCTTGAGCTTTAGTAATTATAGACGAAGGCATAGCAGCCGAAACCATATTTCCATATGTTTCGTACACGGTTCTATCTTTTTCAAAATTAAGACCTACAGTTTTATAAAATTCAGAATTAACTTGTTTACCTACCTGATGACAAAACACATGATCAATCTCTTCTTTTGACCATGAGGTACTTTCAGAAAAATCAGCCCAAGTTCTTCCTCCAAGTTTTGCAGCATTAGAGATTAATTTCTTTGACTCCGTTTCCATCAATGGATTAAGCCCATCTTCTTGTAGAAAACAAAAGTCTCCATTTCCTACACATAAATCTTTGTGTTGAGAAGCCGACCTACTAGTCATATTTACTAATTTATGACCGCTAGTTGCGATACTATCGTGACAAAGAACCATTGCTACAGCTCCACTCCCAAGTGTAAATGTAGGAAGGGTTTTTGCAAACTCAGAACGAGTCATTTTTAAATCTGGGTTAGCTAGTTTTGCAAGAGTTGTATGAAAAATATCACATAAATTTTCACCAGAGACTAAAAGTGCCGCTTTTATTACACCGGTTTCAATCATATGAGCTGCCATGAGCATACCATTAGAAAAACCAACACACGCATTAGTAATATCCATTGCCATGGTTGTTTCAGGAAATCCTAAATTTTTATGTACAATAACACTTGTAGCAGGCTCAAAATAGTCTCTGGTTACCGAACAATTAAAGACTGCTCCTATTTTTTCTTTATCAAACCCAATATTCTCAAGTGCTTGAGTTCCAGCAATAGTTGAGATTGCACTTGGAGTTTCTTCTTTAGAAAAAAGACCTCTGCTTTGAATTCCACTTAATTTCTCTAAAGTCCCAAAAGGTATTAAATATTTTTTATAAAGTGGGGCTAGTTTATCTTCAATTTCTGCAGTCGTAACTTGCTCTTTCGGCAGATGCAGTCCATAAGATTCTATTGATACATGTTTAAAATTTAATGCAAACATAAAACTCCAATTGCTGAATTAGTGAAAATGATTCAGATTATAGGATAATATACTTAAATCATTAGAAAATACAAGTTTTGAAATAAAATTTGATGTATTGATTTTGGGATAACTATACTTCTAAGTCACTGATTTTAGAAAAGAAGTTTTAGCCTTTGTCAGAAAACTAAACTTAGCTAATAAAGTTCTGGGACTACTCACAACTAAATCTTTTGAATTCACACTAAGATTAGCAAAACCACTTTTAGCAAAAATAAGACCTTCTTTAAATTGACTAGAATCATAATAGAAATCCTCTCTCCACTTGTATTGCTACAGTCGATTTATTTGTTTTTGAAAAAATTTGATCTTTCTTTAAAACTTACTAAAAAATTTGGCTATTTTTTTCAAATGCGCGAAATGCACTAATTAAATTCTTATCAGTTTTTTTGCCAATATATGTTTTTATAATTGAAACACCTATTTCAAGAGAAGTCCAAGTTTAATGATTTCCAATTACTGTTGGAACTTATCTTTTTCACTTTCCTTTTTCTATTTTAGATTCAATACCATTTATCTTAAAATGAACTATATTTTTTGATTTTGTTATATAATTAATATTGCAGCTTTCAGCTTTTAAAGGAAACCAACTAAAAACTAACATTAGTATTAATATTAAAGAAAACTGTAATTTATTTAGCCTCATAAATAGCCTTTTAAATATTTATTGACTAGCACACATCACAAACTAATCAGTAATCTTTTGGGCTTTGCTTCAAGGAAATATAAGAAATACGAAAATTTACTAGTAAGAATTAAGAATAATTCTGATTCTGTTTTTTAGCTTGAAATATTTAGCTATCTAAAGAAACGTAGCTACCTGATTTAATCTGAAAGTGGCTATAAACAATAAAAAAAGGGAAGAAAGCTCTCACCTCCTTCCCTTCAAAAATTAGAATTTTATTTTAGTTTCTACAACTATAACCACTTCTAATTATTTTTTTAGAGTCAGTAGCTAATCTCTTACGTAGTTTTGTCATTTTTTTAATCTTTTTCTTAGCTTTATTATTAGCCTTAACAGACAATCTTGACGAATACTTTTTGAGCGCTTTATTAGTGCGATTCATTATTATTTTCAAAGATTTGTCATATGAAGCTTCATCTGTACTAAAATCTACTGGCACACAACTTAAAGTTGGTTTTTCGCAACTAAAAATATCAGCAGGACTTTGAATTCCATCAACGGGATGAGTCCAAAGAATACCCCAAGCAAAGAGCCCCTCTTCTTCATTTTTAGTAGACAAACCTTTTAAGCTTTTAACAATTTTCTTAGTTATTAAGCCTTTCTTTCTAAGAGAAGATCTTATTATTCTAAAAACGCTATTCGACCTTGTTGCAAGCTCTTTAATAGCATTATCCAGTTCTTGCAAATCTTCAGTTTGAGCATGCTGCGTACAACATGCAGACATTCCACCTATACTCGGATCACATACATCAGAAATACTATTATCTTCAGTACAAATAGGACTACATCCATCAGCTGGAACAGTATTTCCATCATCACATGCTTCACCAGAATCAAGAACACCATCACCACAAATCTCTTCTTTGCTACAATTATTTATACAACCGTCACCACTAACAGTGTTTCCATCATCACAAGCTTCTCCAGCATCAAGAATGCTATTCCCACATCTTTCTTCTTGACATGTAGCATTACAACCATCACCACTTGTTGTATTGCCATCATCGCAAACTTCACCTGTGTCAATTATTGAATCACCACAAACTTCTATTTTAGTACAATCTGTACTACAACCATCTCCACCAACAGTGTTTCCATCATCACATGCTTCGCCTTCATCTATTAAGCTATCTCCACATATTTCTATTTTAGAACAGTCTGCATTACAACCGTCTCCAGAAGTATTGTTTCCATCATCACAAACTTCACCTGTGTCAATTATTGAATCACCACAAATTTCTATTTTAGTACAATCTGCACTACAACCATCTCCACCAACAGTATTACCATCATCACATGCTTCACCTTCATCTTCTACACTATTTCCACAACCTTCAAGTTGGCAAGTAGCGGAACAACCATCTCCACCTATCGTGTTATTATCATCACAAGTCTCCCCAGGATCTAAATGATTATCTCCACAAATTGACTCATAAAACCCAAAATCAAAACTAAAATCTTCAGGACTATCCCCATTACTAAGATCAGGACCCATGGCTAAAATAGTAGGAACAGAAGCAACTAAGATGCCGTCATTATCTAAATCATCAGTAGTACTATTAAGACTAGTTAATACAAAACCATTTAATGGAGCTCCAGAATTAAAACTCGCAACATCTATTTCAATTCTATATTTACCCTCAGGTTGAGTCATAAAGTAATACTCTCCATCACTATTTGTTGTTGTTGTAGCTAAAAGCGTGTCTGTAATAGCATCAAATAAGTGCATGGTGATATTAGGCACTGGAGCTTCATTCGAATCTTGAATTCCATCCTTATCTGTATCAAACCAAACATAATTTCCTACTTTAACACAATTAAATACATCAACATCTCCTCCATTACCTTTTGCATCAGCATTATTGTCATCAAAAATACTAGTATCATAAATAAATTGAGAAAATTTCATTGAAGACTCTCTTGTATGCGGTGTGTCTTTTAATGTTTCTAGATCGTATCCAACAACTCCCCATTTACTCGTTTCTGCATGTAAATCACCTCCAGACATAAATAGCTTATCTTGATCATATGGATATGTATTCCAAGCCATCCCTCCAGTAGCTGAACCATCTTTTTCTAGATTACAAGCATCTCCTGTTTCATATACACAATGTCCTACAGAACTAATTACTTCTGGCGACCAATTACCAGCAACTTTTTTAAATACATAATCAGCAGCGCTGTGATTATGTAAAAAAGAACCATTAGAAATATTCAAAAGATATGAAACACAATTTGAAAAACTACCAATTGCCATCTTTCCATCATTTCTAAAATCTATATCAGCAGACATTGCGCAACCATTATTAGAAAATGCATCATCAAAAAAGAAATTTATTTCTTCTGTGTCTGAAGAAGGATCCATTACACCAGTATTCGGATTTATAGCTACCGATCTAACAACAAGAGAACCTTGCGTCGCTCCACTAGAATTTGCATTGACAGGAGAAGTAGCATCCCAAACTGTATAATATAGTCGCTCTTTATAAATATCTAAACCAAAAGGTTTAGCTTGAAAGTCAGCAATATTGCCTGAAGTTACACCTAACACTCGCGGATCTGGCCTATAGGTGCTTTTTAATGCCGCATCAGAAGCATTTAATTGATAAATCGTACCATTAAACATATTCACAACATACATGCTGTTAGTAGATCTATCATATGTAATACCGCCTAAACCTGAATCGCCAGTATCATTACCTTCTTGAGGAAGAACTGTCCAAACTGACGGAGCACCAGATACTGCATCTAACTTATAAATAGCTCCAGAACCACCAAGACTCCCAAATGTATGAACTGGAAACCACTCACCAAATCTACCAGAAGACAAACCGGATGCTGAAAGAAAAATATTTCCATGATGATCAAATTCAGAAAAATATAAGTTTCCTAATTTCTCTATTGTCCAATCAGGATGATGAAATTTCGCAGGAGAATGTGTATTAGTAGAATACTCTAAATCTCTCGTATCCCAAAGTGTTAAGGCATACTTAGGATTGGCATTTAGATAACTATCATGCAGTGTAACTGTGTTATACGTGTTAACTAAAGCCTTAGTATTTCTCGCCGTACAATGCTCCTGTGTATGAGCCACCTTAACAGCGCATAATACCACAATTAGGCATGCTAAAATTATATTTTTAATGTTATTCATTTTTATTCTTCCTATTAAATTCATATCAATATATTTTTTTATTGTTATCACTGAGTATTAAGATGCAGAATAGAGGCAGTTAGTTTTTTAAAAAAAACAAGAAAACATACAATATATTTATATAGTTAACATACTTTAAGTAGAAACACTCAGTAACTTTATGGTAGTTTTTTAGTCAATTATTCAAGATACCAATAATTTGGTTCTTTTCATTCAATCTTGCCCAAGTCTCTCTATCTTTTAAGTAAGTAAAACGATAAGCAGTTTTTTGATCCTCTGAAGGCGCAGTTAAGTTGTATTCAAATTCATATCCTTCTATAAAGATAAATGGCGATGAAGCAACAAATTTTATTTTTTTAGCTCTATCATCACCTCTAGGACCAAGCATCTTGAGCGAAAAAATCATTTTTGGTCGATCAATGAAGTTCCCCATAGAATTTAAACTAATCATAAACACATTTGAACTTCTAGCATGTCCTAAGAGCAATACATCTTTTCCCAAAAATTTCCCAGGCTGAATTCCAAAACCATCAAATCCAGAAAAGCTATCTTGAATCTCTTTAGTCTCTCTCGAAACACGATAAATTTTTCCAAATTCAGATTTTCTTGTACTACCCATTACAGTTGTCGCGTAAATAGAGTCATACTTACAAGAATATGAAAGGCCCATTAACCCGAAGGTAGAATTATTTTTGTCGTAATTATCAAGTGGCAGTTCTACCCAAGATTTCATAATACCAGTTATAGAATCAACCTTATAAATAGTATTAGCTTTTGATGGAGGATTATCTAACAAATTTACATTTGGAGTAGGAATTACATATACATTACCATGCTTATCTCTTGTAATGCTTCCTAAATAACCTGCTTGCCTCCAAGAGGGATGTTGAAATGTCTCATTCTTTATTATTTTTTCTTTAGAATTTGTAATGATATAGAGGCCTTTTTTAGCTCGCAAAGCAGTACTAAGACTCGAGATAGACGGGTCAAAGCCAAATTTTTTAACAAAGCTAGGCACTCTAATACATGAATTATCGGGTTCTAAAACTTTGAATTCAGCTAAAATACTAGTATTAAAAAAAATAACCAAAAATATAAAATAAAACTTTTCTTTTAAAGTCATAATATTAGCTTTTATTTATAGGATGAAACATTGGACCTCCATAACAAGGATAACTTTTAGCAACAGTAATCCCATCTTTGATTATAGAATCTGCCCAACAATATTCTTTCCCTTTTCTATCATCATTATCCATCTGAGGTACGTACCATACTACCAGTTTTTCATTATTAATATTTTCTCCATTTAGAAACTTTTCTGGCCCTTGATTATGATCTGTATTACAACAAGGACCTATTGTGATTAAATTTCTATCTCCCTCTTCATGCTTGTGTTTTGTAACATATATATATGCATTGTCTCCTCTTCCACCATCTCCAAATTGACCTACGCTAGGTTCAATAAAATAACCTTCTTCTTTAGAGTTTATTTTATATAAGTAGCCTTTAGGCGAATACCGTGTCGTTTCTCCTTGTAATGACCATTGTTCATTTTTCCAAACTTGCCAATCTTGTTCTTCCCACTTTGAAAAACTCCTACTACCACTAAAAGCAATTCTAAAAACGGGTCTATAAGTCCCATCATTCCCACAACCTCTACCAACACTTGCAGTTCTTACTCGAAATCGTCCATCATCATAAAAATCATATTTCTGAACGTAGTTATAATTACATGGAGTTGGCCAACCTTGATTAAAATATTCCTGCGTGATTGAAAAACCACCATCAATATCTTCAACAATTGGAGGATTAACAGCAATTACTGCTGCTTGAGAAAATATTGGACAACCCACCGCATCACTATATCCAAAACCTTCAGTCCTAGAATAATTCACATGCCAGTCTACAAGTTTAACACTATCTAGTACTAACTTACCCTTATAACTAACATTCTTCACTTCAAGTCCATCACTAGTAGTGAGATGATAGTTTAAATTCCATTGCCCTTTCGCTAAATTAGTTTCTTCCTCACAGAAATTATTACTCATGTTTTCATTTTGTATACTTCTTTCAGTTACAATAGGCGGACCAGCTTCGCCAACATTTGTCCATCTAATTCCAACTAGCTTTAAATCTGTTAGATCAACCACTGCCCAGAGAGCCTTGTCTTCTTTTACAAATGTTGGAGCTACGCACAAATGCCTGCTCCTTTCACATTTTGTTGCATTTAATGAAGTCTTAGTACTAGCCATCAGAGCTTCTGCTTCTTCTGGCTTATATCCTAAGGCTTTCTGAACTTCCATAGAGTTAGTAGCAATATAAAGAGCTAATTTTTTTAATTTAAAATTAATATCAGGTTGTGTATCTTTGAAATACATAACTTCTACTTTTTCTTTTTCATCTATAAAAGCAACAGTAGATAAATTCAATCCAAAATTATACATCTCAACCCGATACCCACTTCCTTTTTCTTTATTTAATTCTCTCGCTTGAATTGGATATACGCCAAAAATCTGATTTAAAAAATTTTCACCATTTGCTGTTTTAGTATATTTTAAAAACTTCTCATTCTCTAGAGCTACTATCTGTGCACGTTCTTGCTCTTTTTTAAGAGCATCGAACTTCATGATTGGTTTTAGTTGAGATATAGTTTTTTTTATTTCTTGTTTTCTAAGGTTAATCAAATTTTTTTGATCTGCATTTGCTATCATTACAATAGAACAAGATAAAAGAAAAAAGATAATCGCTATTCCTAACTTTTTTAGTATTTTGTCTCTATCGTTTAGTTTCAATAATTTCAGCCTGAAAATGTAGAACATATAGTTATCTCTCCGCGGGCATAAAACATCCAAAAATTCTTTTTTAGAAATTACTTTTTGGATTTTCTATACTACGAGTATCTTTTTTTTTCTCATAGAACACAAGATCTATGCTTGTAACTATCTATAGACAAAGTCGATGATTGCATACTAATAAAACATAGCAATTATACTCTAGGGAATTGAAAATTTCCTAGAGTCTCCCAGAGGGACAGTAAGATATACCCGTCAAAATTAGCTAAAGCCGATCAGGCTTTAGACAAAATATGGAAAAACTAAATGACGACGGGTATATTCAGACTTTCAATCTCTCAATTCCAAAAAAGAAGCAATCGAATACACGTTTTTTCTCTGTAAAAGAGGAGAATATAAAATAGATTTCCATCCTGCATTTCTTGAAGCAATATAATCAAGCTCCAAGTTATCTCCTACATAGATAATTTTTTCTCCACTTATTCCAATGCTATCTGACACTACTTCAAAAGCTCTCTTAGATGGCTTTTTAAAGCCAACATCAATACAGCTAAAAGTATATTCAAAATACTTATTAAGTCCTAATTCTTTCAAAAGACTATGAACTCGTAAATCATAATTTGAAAGAACTCCCAACACTTTTCCTTGAATTTTTAAATTTTCTAAGCACTCAATTAAATGATTGGTAATTTTTCGATATTTAACATCACTAAAAGCTTTATAAATATCTGAATATAAGTCTTCCGAGCGAAAGCTCACATTAATTCCATTTAATACGCGCGAAAAAAATTCTTGCCAAAGTTGATCTTCTCTTTCTTTATTAGTTTGACCATTTTGACTTATATTTAAATAATCAGAAGCAAAGCCAGTCCAAATTTTCCCTATTTTTCTATTAATTGAATCAGGATTGACTGCAATACCATGTTTTTTCAAAACATCACGATAAACATGCCCATAAGTTGGAACAACTTTATAAAGGGTATTATCTGCATCAAAAAAAACAGCTTTTATTTCACCGAAGTTAAAGTCAAACATATTTCTCTATTATATTCTTAATATTTGCTTCCTGCTCTTCAATTTTCTCAGCTAACTTAAATTGATTTTTTGCTCTATCTAAATTATGTCTAGGCCTATCAATTTTAAAATACACATCTCCTTCTAGAAAATCAGTTAGAAACCTAACACCTAAAGTAAGGGCAATAATTCTAGGAGCCAAATACAGATTTTCTATCTCAGCTTTTGTCAAACTATTTTTAAGTCCACCAACATAACCTTCTGTTAAAGCTTCAAAAAAAGCCATATCAAAATCAATCGCTCCTAAATTTTGTTCATCCTCACTTTGCGTCATACATGTTGAACGGGCAAAGTCACCAAAATCATATAAAATTGTATTTGGCATGTAAGTATCAAGATCTATTAACGAAACTCCTAAATCAGAATTTTTATCAAAAAGAACATTATTAAATTTTAAATCGCTATGAATAATACGTTTAGGAATCACTCCTATATTTAGTAAATCAACAATATGACTAACAAGATCCTTATTTTTATTTGCAAATTGAATTTGAGCTTCAGCAATTTTCAATAGACTTTTTTCTGCCCTATTCACACTTTCTTCTAAAGCTAGAAATCGTAGATTTGAATTATGAAAATTTGGGATAGTTTCAATAAGTTTATCTGGTTCAAGCTCATCTAAAAATTGCTGAAAGACTCCTGCAACTTTTCCTGCTTGAAATGCCTCTCGAGGTTTTTTACATATTATCTTTGTATAAGAGTTTGGTACATACTTGTATATTCGCCAGTAAGCACCCTCTTCATCCTCTATATAACTATTCCCCTTTTTAGTGTATATAAGCTCAGGAATTTTATAAAGATTACTAGCTTTTTCTTTCATACACTCAAGGACAATTTCAATATTACCCATCAAAGCTTTGATATCTTTAAAAACAAAAGTATTTAATTTCTGAAGTACATACAAAGGCTCTTTAGCTTTATCAACATAACAAAAAAATGTCCCATGCAAATGTCCTATCTTATGCGCAGCAATTCTACGAATTTCTTTATCTATTTTAAATAATTCTAAAATCTTTTTTTGCATAAAAATAATGAAAAAATTAAATTAACAAACTCAGCTTAGAAAAACAGTTAGAAACTCTAATGTCCTTAAAATAAAAGTTTTTAAATATTTGAAAAGTAAATTAAGTATTTTCAAATAGTTAAAAAAAATTAAATAACTTAAGTGCTCACAAACAGTAAATTAAATTTCATGGTATGGTGCAAGTTGAAAAAAAATACTAGCATAGTAAAGTCTTAACTCAAGGAGTAATTAATGGAAAAATACAGCGTATTAGCTACCTTAGTAGAAAAAATAGAAGTTCTATCGACAACTGACAAGCTAGAAAGAGCTGGAATATCTGTCCGAGTTGAAAGCATTAAAATAGAAGCTTCAACTGGTTCTGCACTTGGATATAGGTTAAGAGTACCTCAAAAACAAATACAAAATGCTTTAGCAGTTATCCAGGAAAACAGTTTGGGCTTAATGCACTAACTCAAAACATACGTAGTTAAATATAACAGTCTATCTATTGAAAAATTAGTTAATACAAGATTAATCTAATCTACTTTGTAATTTCATTCAAAATAAAATTAATAACAGGATTAAGCACTAAATTAGGTATTTTGTAATAAATCAAGGCAGCAACAATAAAAAAACCAAATCTTTCAATTTTCATAAATTGGTAAGCTAGGCTATTAGGCAGCAAACCTGTCACGATTCTTCCTCCATCTAAAGGAGGAATTGGTAGTAAATTAAAAAGCCCAAGGACTATGTTGATAAGAATACTATAAGCTAAAAAGTTTAGAAACCAAACATAAGCTGAAGCCCATAAACTTCCTTCTAACATTAAATTTAAATTAAAAAATTTCAGCAATACAAAACAAAAAGCTGCGATCATAAAATTTGTGACAGGACCAGCTAAAGCAACCCAAAGCATTCCACGTTTAGGGTTTTTAAAATTTCTTGGATCGACCGGTACAGGCTTTGCTGCTCCAAAAACTATTGGAGAACCTGAAAAAATTAGCAATGTTGGGAACAAGATTGTCCAAAACCAATCAATATGTTTAATAGGATTAAGAGTTATCCTACCTCTTGATTTAGCAGTTAAATCACCAAGTTTTAAAGCAACGTAAGCATGCGCAACTTCGTGAAGCACTACTGCTATAATTAGAGGAATCCCCATTACTGAGATATCCCATAAGTTAAAATTCATATACTATTTCCAAAAAATTAGAAAACACTACTTACTCTAAAAAATTACCTATGAGCCTTCATCTTATCTAAAATGCTAGCTGGCATATATTTATACGCTAACCTTTGCACAAAAAAACGAACCTTCAAAGTGTCTAGTAAATAAATTAACAAATTAGAAGCCTTTGAAATAAACTTAGTTGTAAGTTTTGGCTCAGGCATATTAGGTAAAGTTTTTTCTTTAGTAAAGTTATGAAGATTTGTGAAATTTAAACTATGTGAATTATCTATATAACTACGCTTATAAAACTCATAGATCTTTTCTCCATCTGGCAACTTAAAGCCTAAAACATTTTTCTTAATTGCTTCATACTCATTCCAATTATTTAAAATATGTGTAATCTTTTCCTTTATTGACTCAATACGCAAATTATTTAAAACCCAACCTACTTTTCCATTTTCTACTCTTTCCGCATGTGCTCCATATGGAGGGACAATAGCAGGCACACCACATGCAAGAGCTTCATCTAAAGTCAAACCATAAGTCTCAGGAGCTTTAGATAAAACTAACAAAATATGAGGATCTATTGCTTCGATTTTTTCTGATAAATCTTTATAATTATAGGAGCCATGTAAAATTAAGTTTGATATTTTTTCACCATGAATCTTTCCTAACAAGTGCCATTCTAGAGGGTCAGAAGCTAATTTAGATATTTTAGTTAACGCCTTCATTTCACCTAAACCTTTATGGCTTGCAAAATCTCCTAAAAATAATATTTTAAAAGGTTTTTTTGGATTTTGAGAAATTTCATTTACAGAACTAAGTTTGTGAATTTTACTTGGATGAGAAATTAAGTGTTGATTAAAAGATGACATGGGAAAAAGCATTTTAAGATATTCGCTACTTTTTTGAGAAAAGACAAAAACTTTATTTGCCTGAGTTATGATTTTTTCTCCTATAGCTCTATAATCTTGAATAAATTCTCTATTAAAATTACACGCAGACACACACTCCTTACCAGAACAAATTTCTAAATTTGGTTTTAGCAAAAAAAACTTAGGGCAAGCTACGACATAATCATGTATTGATAAAAAATAGTTAGCATGTTTTGAAATAGCATTTCCTAATTCTTTTATATTAAAATGTCTTGTGTGATGAATATGCAAAGTTTCAAATTTATCTCTTGAAATAAGATCTTCTAAGTTTGTCTTACTTCTATCAAAAATGTAAGTCCTATCTTCAATTTTCATATGACAAGTAAGCAGGTATACATCCTTCTTTACTACCAAACTCCAATGAGATAAATCTTTCACTTCATTTATTAAATTTTGTACATGATACTCAACACCACCAAGCGCATCGCCATGAGATTCAAAAGGACCATTATGCAGAACATGAAGAACTCTTCTTTTGTCTTTATTCTCCAACCTTACTAACTCATCTAAAATTCTTAATCTAACTGGCCTTAAAATCCCTCGCCTATAAAATTTACTAACTCTATCTAAATAATGAGGATAACGCTTCTTTATGATTTCAATATTTTCTTTATGAAGCTTTTTTTGATTTTCTTTAAATGAGGATTCTCCTTTGTGATATATGAAAGTAGCGTCATCTAAAATATTGGTAAAACCTGCTTCTTCTGCACGAAGAGAAAAATCATTTTCTTCACCGTATCCTCTTCCAAAAGTTTCAGCATCAAAAACTCCTATTTTTTCTATCACTTCTCTCTTGATATAAACACAATGGGCAATGCAAGTTGGTAATATTGGATATTCCTTGGTACTGACTTTTTCAACTACTTGAGCTAAATAATCTATATCAATTTTTCCAAAAATTTCATTGTCTTCCATTTTTAAAGAAAATTTAGGAAAAGAGGCTTGATTTCCATTATTAGTCAGAGTTGTTACAGTTCCTACCTTAGAGTTAGAATATGCCGCTGCTTTCATTTTTTCTAACCAGCCAGCAGTTACAATTGTGTCACTATTTAACAAGACAATATCTTTATCTTGAAATAGATTCATTCCAAAATTACACGTTTCAACAAAACCTAAATTTTTGACATTTCTTTTTAAAGTTATTCTTGTATCTTTTATGTTACGTTCATCCATAAAAGTTTTAAATTTCCCCTCAGTGCTTGCATCATCAACTATGACTATTTCTTGATCTTTAGGAGAATGTAGTAAAACAGACTTAAGACATCTTAATGATTCTTCAAAAGCATTATAAATTGGTATAAAAACTACAACTTTCAAAGGTCCACCTCAAATGAGAATTGTTTTCTTTCTAATCCCTTTGGATAAAATGAATCAAAATATGAATTGAATTTAGAATAGTACTTAATAACTTTTGGGAAGACATCTTCGCTTTCAAGAGCCACAGAACTTGTCCAAACAATTCTGTATTTAATATTATGTAAATACATACTATAAGCAAGAACTAAATCTTTATATGATGCAAAATCTGCACTACGAAGACTACTTTGCTTGAAAAGCTTTAGAGGAGTAACAAAACAAAAGTGTGGTATGACGCTGACATTATAACTTGACCAGAGCTTTGCACCATAACCTGGTAGTTCTGATTTTAAATTATAAAAATTATTAAATCCTTTTGAATTTTTATAGGTTATTCCGCCTGAGACAATTCTTTTATTTGAGACTATCTTAGGCGAGACTGCTCCAACATTTGATAATTGTAAATAACCAATTAAATCATTTAAGTGGCTAACACTAATTGTTGCTAAATTTTTTGACGCAAAAAATAAATATTCGGCATTACTTCTATCAATGATACTATCTATTTCTAAAATATTTTCAAATTCAACATGCCTTAAATTTACACTACAGTTAATCAACACTTTCTCTTTCTTAGTAAGACATAAAATAGAGGACGCTGAATTGATAGGCATATTAATATTGTAAATTGCTATATTTTTAGCTCCACTATTTGTAACTTTAGCATTAGTTAAACCTCTTCTAATGAGAGCTTCTGAAAGTACTTTTTCTGCAATTTTAACAGCATAAGGCTTAGCCTTAATGTCAGAGGCAACAGAGCCTGGATGTTTTCTCCAATGGTAGAGTATGTCAGGAACATGCATAACCCTATCTGTTATTTCAGTCACCCTTAAAGCCAAATCATAATCTTGACTACCTTCATAACCTACTCTAAATCGACCAACTTTATCGACTAAACTTTTTCTATAAACTGCTAAATGACCAATATACATAAAAGAGAGCAAATACTCAGGAGACCAACAAGGCTTAAAATGTACTTCAGTATGTCTATTTTTTACATCTATTTTATCTTCATTAGAGTATAGAAAATCAATATTTCTATCTTGATTTAACTCTTTAACTATTCTGTATAGTGCATGAGCAGGTAATTTATCATCATGATCTAAGAGAGCAATAAATTCACCACTTGCAAGACTTATAGCGGAGTTACTTGCATTACAAATATGTCCATTTTTTTCTCTATAGACAACTTTAATTCTTTGTTCTTTTTTATTATATTCATCTAAAACTTGTTTAATTTGAGGATTTGAAGAAAAATCATCTGCTATACATAATTCCCAATTGTCGTAGATTTGTTCGATAACTGAATTTATAGCTTCTTTAAGAAAAATTATTGAAGGATCATAAACTGGAAGAATTATGGAAATTTTAGGCCTGTAAGAGAACTCTGCTTGTTGTTTTTTATACTTGATTTTGTCTGATTTAGATGGCAAGTAAATTTTTAATATTTTTTTAGTTTTACTATATTCAGTTAGCTTAAAATAAAATCTTTTAAACACTCCAGTAAATCCCTCTGAAGTGTATACAAGTTTAATTTTTCTAAGATATTTCATTCAATATAGGTATAATATATTTTAAGGTGAAAACCTAGCCTCTCGGAATTCTAATAAGTACCTTCTTATTTTTCTAGCACTTTCTCCCCAGCTACCCCTTGCATTAAGAAAATTAACCAAATTACCTTGAATAAAATATTTTCTATGCAATCTCTCAAAATGAGAAAGAAGAGCTTTAATTTGATTATCTTCTAAGAAACCAAAAAGCATGTGATTTTTATCAAGGCTTAACAGAGAATCGTTCTTCACATAAACTAATGCATGAGATAAATTTCCCTTCATTTCAAAATCAAAATGACGTTCATCAAAACGAGTATGTTGAAACAGATCTGAATTACTCGCTGATTTTTTTCTCCAGCTTAGGTAATCCCTTTCCGGAGAAAACGTAAGTCTTGCTTGAAAAGACTCATAGCTTGGCATAATAAATTCAAGTTTTTCTCTATTCAGATCTTTTTCATCAGCCTCTTTAATGATAAGTACTCTTGAAATATCTACTAGGTCAGAATATACATTGAATTGACTTGCTATAAAATGCTCTAGAGGACGCTTAGTTAAAATTCTTGCATATTTTTCTAACGCTTCATACTTTTGCCAATCATCGTACTTAAGAGAAGCTACGATACTATATGCCAATACAGTAGCTGCTTTAAATATTCTAATTTGAAGTACTTTGCTTAAATCAGCAGGATCGTTCATTTTGCTCTCTAAACGATCTAAACTATCCTTTAACAAAGGTTCAACGACTAACATAGCATTACTATTTTTTTTAGCATTCACAATACCAGCACTATCTTCATGCCTCGTAACCATAGCTAAATAACCATCAACTAATCTTAAGCGCATAATCTCGGTTTCAGAAATTAAAATTTTTTCCATTATATCAAGGACAAAACGATATCGATTGTTTCTGACAAAATAATTATCTACCACAGCACTTTCAGATTCTCTTATACAGGATTCAATTTGAGATTTATTTGGCAATCCATTTGGAACTGAAGATACAGCTAAATCATAGAAGCGATCTAGACTTTGCCTAAGATTTAATAATCCCTCATTACTTTGATTGAAAGGCCTTTGTAACACATAAAATTTATATCATATTTAAAAATCTTAACTAAGTTTTTTTACTAAAAACTGGAATTATCAATGAAAACAAACTTAAAATGAGAAAAATAAGACAAATTGGCTTAGTTAGAAAACCAGAATAACCTGAAATAATTAGAGATCTTCTAAAATTGGTTTCAAGCATTTGTCCAAGAACGAGGCCTAAAACTACAGTTGCAGAAGGAATTTTATATTTCTTTAAAAACCAGCCTAAAATACCAAAAGCGAAACAAACCCAGGCATCAAAAAGAGAATTTTGTACTGTGTAACTACCAATAAAACATAGCGTAATGATTAGAGTGTAAATAATAGATTTAGGTATTTTTAATACTTGTAACCAAAGAGAATTACCAAGTAAACCAAAAAATATAATTAATATATTCGCAAATAAAACAGCAGCAAAAATTCCATAAACTAAACTAACATTTGTTTGAAAAAGTTCAGGTCCAGGAACTAAACCATGCAAAGTCAATGCACCAAGAAGAACTGCATCAGTTGCACTTCCAGGAATTCCAAGAGCTAACAAAGGAACTAAAGCACCCCCGACAGAACTACTATTAGCAGCTTCGCTAGCCATTATGCCTTCTAATGAACCTTTGCCAAACTTGTCTTTTTGCTTACTACACCTCTTTACTTCTCCATAAGAGATGAATGAAGCAACTGTTGCTCCTGCTCCTGGTATTACTCCAACAAATGTTCCAATTAATGAGGATTTAACTAAAGTCAATTTAGAGTTAAAAAAATTAGAGATAAGTGATTTAGTTTTATTAAGTGATAAAAATTTTGTTTTTTCAGAATTGTAACTTTCAAGTTGATAAAAAATTTCTCCTAGCGCAAAAAGACCAATCATTGCTGGCAAAAATGATATTCCATCATACAGTTCAATAATTCCAAAAGTGAACCTCTCATCACCTGTAAAGGAGTCAAGCCTTATTGAATTAACAAGAAGCCCTAGCAGAACTCCTACAATCGCTTTAAGAGCATTACTACCTGCAAAAGCAACTACGGTAGAAAGACCAAAAAAAGCTAAGGCAAAATATTCAGCAGGTCCAAATTTAAGCGCAATTTTTGCAATCGATGCAGAAAAAACTATCAATAGTATTACACCCACTATCCCCCCAAAAGCTGAAGAAATAACTGCCGTATTTAAGGCTTCACGAGCTCTTCCTTGTTTAGTTAATTCATATCCATCAATAGCAGTTACAACTGAAGATGGTGTTCCAGGAGCATTTACAGCAATTGCTGTAATTGAGCCTCCATAATTAGCAGCTTGATATGCTGAAACAAATAAAATGAAAGCAAACGTTGGATCCATTCCAAAACTTATTGGAATTAAAAGCGCCACTCCCATCGAAGGAGACATACCAGGCACTGCACCAATAAAAATTCCTAAAACTACACCAAGAATAAGCATTCCCATTCCAAGAGGAGTAAAAAGTAATTCAAAGCCTGTAAGTAAATTAGTAAAAAACATATTCAAGGTAGAGTTATCTGAAAAACATATTTAAATAAGTTAAAAATTCCAAAAGTCCATACGAGCGATAATATACCAATAGTAAAATAATTTTTATTATTTAATGAAATTGGAGTAATACAGCAAAATAGAAGTGTAGGCATTAAAAAACCATAAAAGTTTAAAAACAAAAGATATAAAAAAGTTATTGAAATAATTGTAAGTGTTTTTTTTGAAAGCTTTGACTCTTCACTTGTTTTTTCAATTTTCTTAAAAAACAACACTAAGAGAGAAATTAAAAGAACTATTGAGTATATAAAAGGAATTAAAAAAACGTCTGTTTTTTCTAAATTTATGCCAGAAAAAAATAAGAAAAAAACACTAAACAATAAAAGAAAAAACAAAAAACTTTTCTCTATCATAAATACTTCTTATCAGTTTCTATTTGAGCTTTAACAGCATTTTCAAAACTCTCACCAGTCTCAAAAATACCTTCCATTTGGCCTTGGGATATAAATTTTTTCCACTCCTCCGACTCGATAGCTAATTTTATAGTTTTCTCTAAATACTTCAGAGTTTCTTCAGAAGTGCCTTTCTTCACAGCAAATCCCCGCCATAGAACTTCACTCTTAAGATCAGTGAACCCAGCATTTAAAAAGTTATTAGGATATTTAACACTATCAGGACTTGCAATAGCAATAACTTGAAGATCGGGCCTCCCAATGACATCTTGTTGATTACCAACATAAACATCGCCATGATTCCCTAAGAGAGCCGCTATTGCCTCGCCTCCACTTTTATAAGGCACCCATTTAGCTTGAATATTAGTTGCATTCCAAACCTTTTTTGCAAATATATGATCCGTTCCTCCTGCAGCAGGTCCTAACCAAATCTGCTTACCAGGTTTTTCCTTTGCTTGATCGATAACTTTTTCAATAGTATCGAGATTACTTTTTTTATTGGTAATCACGCACTCATAATCTTTTACAATTCTACCTAAGAATTTAAGCTCACTAAACAAACTCTCCTTACCCGCCCCAACCACTTTAGAAATGACGGAGCTTGTAAGAGCAAAAATAGTATGACCATCAGACTTTTGCTTTATTACGTGATTAAGTGCAATTAGACCTCCTGCCCCTTTTTTATTTTCTATGATAATTGGCTTAGGAAAATCTTGCTCTTTTATGATTTTTGCTAATTTTCTTGAACTAACATCAATTAACCCTCCAGGAGCAGTGTAGACCACTATCTTTACAGGTTTTGTAGGAAAATCCGCTTGGGAATTTATAACGAATAAATTAAAAGAAAAAAGTAAGAATAAGAAAATTTTTTTCATAAATGATGAAATACCACGTTATTGAATAGATATAAAGTGCCCATACTCTAAGTCAGCAACTTTGAGTTTTTTCTAAAAACCTAGAATTGCTGACTAAAAATATATGCTAAATTCATACTTAAGACTAAGGAAATCTAAAATTGACCTGCAGTCACCCCAAAATCAATAAACTACAAGGAAACCCGCTTGCCCCACATAGCTTTAACGACGGAGGGCTTGTCCTCCATAGCTTTAGCGACGGAGGAAAAACATTTTATAGAAAGAATTATTAAGAACTTACTTTTTGGACTTTCTGTATTATTAAACTAATCATATTATATATAAATGCCTAGCAAAAATAACATCGGCAAGAAAATTCTTATCATAGGGGGCGGGATTCACGGAGCCTATATTGCTCGCTATGCAGCGCAAAATGGTTTTTCTGTAACTCTTCTAGAAAAATCTGACTTTGCAAGTGGGACTTCAAGCCGAAGCTCAAAAATGGCGCATGGTGGATTACGATATCTGGAATTGTTTGACTTTAAACAAGTCTTTGAAGGAATTAAGGCTCGGGATGAACTTTTCAAAGAAGTTCCACATCTAGCAAAACCAGAAAAGTTTCTAATTCCAATTCCAAAAAATAATTTTTTTTTCAAATATAAACTAAAAATAGGTTTAATGCTTTATGATTTAATGCTTAAAAACAAATCTTTAAAGCACTTCTGGATTCCTAGAAAAAATTTAAATTTTCAAGGATTTAATTCTAAAAGCGAAGATTTAGAAGGCTGTTTTGTATACAACGATGGATTAATGAATGATAGTCGTATTGTTATCGAAAACATACTACTGGCAGAAAAGCATGGAGCTACTTGTTTAAATTATTCAGAAGTTATTAAGTCTCGCAAGTTAAACAAACAAAGAGAAATCACATACAAAAATTGCTTAAATGAAACTACAAATACAGTCATATGCGACATTGTTATTAACTGCACTGGGCCATGGGTTAATAATATAGATGAAATATTAGGAGTAGAAAACAATATAAATTTAAAATACAGTAGAGGCTCTCACTTAATTTTCAATACTCCATGGAACACCCCTTCACTATTTTTACCTATGCCTGGCAAAGCACGTTATTATTTTGTCTGGAAACACCTTGGAGGTACTATGGTTGGAACAACTGAACGAGAAATTACTAACCTCGAAGAAAATCCAGAAGCAAGCAAAAGTGAAGTTCAAGAAATCTTAGATAGACTTAAAAAAGACTTACCTAGTGAAAACTTAAATGAATCTACACTCTACTACTCATTTGCTGGCATTCGAACTCTTCCTATGAGAGATCGCAAAAGTGAAACTGGCACAGTTTCAAGAAAACATATCTGGAAAATGAACGATAATGTTCTTAGTCTTTACGGCGGGAAGTATACAACTGCTAGCTGGACAGCATTTGAAGGCTTAAAACTTCTCTCTGAGCACTTAAGTCTTAAATCTAAACTTGTAAAAAAATCTGAAAAATTAAATTTAGGTATTGATGCTCTTAATCCCGATCTAAAAAAAGCAGTTTCTCATTGTTTAGAAAAAGAACATGTAAAAAAAATTGAAGATTTAATGAGAAGAAGATTAGGAGTGGAATACTTACCTAATTACAAATCTGAACTATATGAGAAAGTTATAACAATTGTGAAAGAAATCAAGCCTCTCTTGATAGATTAATCATAAAACCTGAATGTTGGATAAGAAGTGTCACAAAAAAGTTAAGGTTTAAACCATTCAATCATCTTTTTTTCAACGTAAGAATAAGCTAAAAGTCCATATAAAATGCAGGTAAAAGTTAAAACTAAAATTACTAAGATATGTAATAAGAATTCATTAATACTAATTTCTAATATTTGAATAACTTTAAATAACAATCTAGACATAACGGACAAGACAAAAAAATGAGAAAGATAAATAGTATAAGAAGCATTCCCTATTTTTTCTAAAAAAGCTGACAACCTAGTCTTAAAAATTAGGCTCCCCTCCTCTTCTAAACAAACAATACCATGTACTAAAAAAGCTGATGGCAAACCAAAACAAAAAAATCTTTGCCAATTTGTAAAATCAACTAAATGACGATAATAGTAATGCCATATCAAGGCAAATACGAAAACTGAAAAGAATATAGTTACATAAGGCTTAAAATATTTATTTTTCTTAAAAAAGTAATAAATTAAAACTCCAGAAATAAACTCTAAAGTTAGTGGAGAAAAAATCAAATTAAAAATCGGTGAACTTTTTACATGATCAAATTGACTAAAAATAATTACAAAGAGAGTCCATAAGAATAATCCTAGAATTCTACCCCTAAAATTTAAAAAAAGAAGTAAGCCAAAAATTATGTAAAAATAAATTTCATGACTTAAAGTCCAGCCAACAAAAAGTAAAGGAAGTTTTTTTGTTGGCCATAGTAGAAAAGAAGATATTAAATCTGCTTCTAGCCATCGTGAACTATTAATCATGCTTGAAGGCAAGACAAAAACTATTAACGCTAAACACGAATAAAACCAATAGAGCGGATATACTCTTAGCAATCTTCTTTTCCAAAAATTTTTAATATAAAAATAAGAAGCACTATAAATATTTGTAGTAGCTGCCATTATAAAACCAGATAAAACAAAAAAAATATCAACCCCTACTACACCAAAATTAAAGTACGAACTTAATAACTTACTATTTGGAAAATCTTTCTCTATACCAGCTATATGAAGTATCACGACAAGTAGAGAAGCTACACCTCTTAATATTTGGATGCCTTGATATCTCTTAGTTGCTTTCAATTTATTTTCCAATTATATAAAACTCTGTTTCTATTGATGATTTTATAGATTATCCGTAAAACTTACATCAAATTTAAGAATTCGGCATTATCTTAACTCTTTCAACACAAATATACCTTTCAATCTTGATATTGAGATTAATTTAACCTAATTTACTAGATAATAATAGTTCATTGAAAAGCGTAAATTCATTTAAAATCAATACTGTCACCCAAGGTAAGAAATGAGAAAATTTTTATCAAATCTACTAATTATTTTATTAACTCTAAACTGTCTATCAGTACATGCCCAACAAGAAAAAAATTGGGAACAGAAAATACCGCAAGATCTTAAGAAATGGCTTCCTTGGGTTACTAGAAACATAGATATTTCTGAATGTAGTATTCATTTCAATGATGCTAGTTTGGGCAACTTGGCTTGCTTTCTCATGTGTCCGTTGGGCTAAATGGGCTTGGAGCTGTTTTAGTTTTGGAGGTTATTGGGTTCAAAAAAAGAAAAAAGATAAGTTGCTAAAGAGTGATGATAAAACTAAATCTGACTCTACTTCTTCTTAGTTTTTTCAGATTGCAACTTCTAAAATTATTGCAAAGCCACGAATAACTTAAAATCTATAACATCTTGTGTAATATCAAAATTCAAAGTTTAATTTAGAAATATGTCACTCAAAAATAACTCCTCCTATAAATTCCTACTAGCTACACAATTTTTAGGGATACTGAATGACAATATTTTCAAACTGGCTGTTTCTTTTTTAGTTGCTAAATACGGCGCCAAATATTTAAGTATAGGTCAAAATATTTTTATTATACCATTTATTCTTTTTTCATTTCATGCTGGCTGGATTGCTGACAGATATAACAAAGCTAAAATAATTAAAATTACAAAGATAATTGAAGTAATTATTATGACTCTTGCTTTAATATTTTTTACAACTAAAAATATTCCAGTTTTATTTACAATACTTTTTTTTATGGGCCTACAAAGCACTCTCTTTAGCCCTTCGAAGTATGGAATCCTACCTGAAATGCTAAAAATCAATAACCTAACAAAAGGCAATAGTTACCTGGAAATCTTTGCGCATGCAGCAATCTTAACAGGAACAGCTATTGCTGGAATTCTAATAAGCTTAGGAGGCACAGGGCCAGACAATGAACCAAGCTATTATGTAGTTGGTATTTTTGTATTTGTTATTTCACTTCTCGGCTTAGTTACAAGCTCCTTTATTAAGCATGATAAAATAGATAGTAAAAATGTTCCTTTCTCGCTCAACCCAATTCCAAGCATCCTAAAAACTTTAAAAGAAATTGCTTCTCATAGAGGTTTGTTTTTAGTTCTAATTGGGACAGCCTATTTTTTTCTACTAGGATCGATTTTTCAACTAAATATTCTATTATTCGCCAAAAACACTTTGCTATTAAATGAAACCTATACAGGTTTACTCATTGCTTCTTTAGTAGTTGGAATAGCAGTAGGAGCAGTTCTTGCGGGGAAAGTTTCTGAAGGAAAAGTTGAAATTGGCTTAGTTCCGATAGGAGCTTTAGGCATTGGATTCTCTTGCATATGTCTTTGGCTCTTTGGACATAACATAAGAGCAAGTTACTTTTTTTTATTTTTGCTAGGAATAAGTTCAGGACTTTTTCTGATCCCTCAAAATTCTTACATGCAAATTAGAAGCCCTCAAGATTCATTAGGAAGATATATTGCAGTTAATAACATTTGTCACTTCGTAGCCATGTTTATTGCAAACACTTTATTTTGGCTTTTGATCGATATCTTTAAATTAACACCCAGTTCTGTCTTCTTATTTATGGGCATATTAACATTTTTAGTAACAATTTATCTTTTTAAAATATTACCAGAAATTATGATAAGATGTATAAATTGGATTCTAATTCATACTTTTTATCGAGTTAGTGTCAGTGGCCAAGAATTTATACCTAAAAAAGGTGGAGCTCTAATAGTAGCTAATCATATTACTTATATCGACGCCTCTCTTTTACTCGCTGTGACAGAAAGACGAATTAGTTATTTAATGTATAAACCTTATTACCAAAAACCTATCGTAAATTTCTTTGCTAAAAGCATGGAAGCTATTCCTATAGCAGGAGGTAAAGAAATGTCTAAAGCAGAAAAAGAACAAGCATTAAATCAAGCGAAGAAAATAATAAAAAATGGAAGGATTGTAGGAATTTTTGCGGAAGGCGGACTTACAAGAAGTGGTGAAATTGAACACTTTAGACCTGGCATGGAAAAGATTATGGAAAATTTAGATGCCCCCATAATCCCTGTTAAACTTGAAGGACTCTGGGGCAGTATGTTTAGCTATAAAGATGGGAAACCTCTTTTTAAATTACCTAAAAAAATACCTTATCCTGTCTCAATTACATTTGGAGAGCCCTTAAGTGCCGATACTAAAGCTAAAGAGGTGCAGAGTATAATTGAAGGGCTTTAAATTTTTTCCTAAAAAAAAATGCTTATTCGTAAAAATTTACTAATTCTTCTAATATAGCCATTCTTTCTTCATTAGAATTAAGACTAAGCAATTTCTGAGTTTTAGCAATCCTATTATTTTTTCTCTTCAATTCTTCTTCACTTAAATTTCGAAATGGATTAGAAAACTTCTCAAGCGTTATACCACAATCATTGTCAATAAAGCTTATGAGTTCTTGAATTCGAAGCGCAAATTTGTAGAAATCTTTTTCTCCACTTGGAGTACAAAATTCTTGTCCTTCTGGAAGCTTTTTGGCTAATTGAGTATTTAATTTTTCAGCTCTTTTAATGAAGTTGTTAATTTTTAGATCTTCAGCTTTCAGCTTTTCTCCTTCTGCATACCAAGTATTTTCTTTATTTTCATACTTCGACATTGATCTTCGATCTTCAAATTTTAAAAATATTTTTGCTGTCCCATCAGTAAAATTAGAACTTTTCAATATTTTAGCTTTCACGCCTACAGAAAATAAATCTTCCGAAGGCTTAGGATTTTCACATTCTAATTCGATTTGAGTTATTACAAAAACTGAAGAATTATATAGTTCCACTGATTTTTTTATCATATTAAGCGTAAATTCTCGCCCAATACACAAATGAGTTTCGTTTCCTGGCAGAGGAACTAGTTCTCTTAAAAATAAACATGGCAAAATTTCTTTCATATTCTACTCCTTTATAAATTGTACTTTATTTTTTTTAATTTGAATTTCTTCCCACCAAGTTTGAATTTCTTCCCACCAAGGATGAAAACTTGGAATTTGCTTTTTCTGGAGGCAATGCTCATTAAGTGCATATAAGCTAATATTTTTTAAATTTAGTTTTTCTTCTTTAATTACAGAGTTAATATCAAACAGAAACTCTTCACGAGAGTAAAACATTTCACTAACGGAAACATTAAAAGCCCTAGCAAGCTTTCTTATTGTTGAAAGCCTTGGATCCACTATTCCTCTCTCTAACTTTGCAATTTGCTGCTGACTTGTATCACAAACTTCTGCAAGCATCTGTTGAGTTAGGTTTAACTTTTTTCTTAATTTTGCTATTTTCATAATTACACCTTACAAGGTGTAATATGACATACATCCTATAAGATGTAAAGAACTTTCTTGTTCTTTTGGCAATTGAGCAAAAAACCATAAAATAAACGATACTAAGGCCACCTAAAATCTACATAAATCTCACTAAAAAAACTCAGGTTTAAAAAATAAGAAGAAAAATTAAATTTTGCTTAAACTTACTACTGAAGCTAAGACTTTGAGACAAGCCGATTTACTTATAACTTATTAGACATTTTTCATAATGATTTTGGGATAACTACTTGTTCTCTCTCCGAGGATATGACTACTCTTTCTACAACTTCAATTCTTCAAGCCACATAGCAAATTGGTCTAAATACACATCTCCTATCTTAGTTTGAGCTTTAGGCACTAATTTTCTACTTTTAATAGCGCCAATTAACTTAACAGGATCCCAAGCAATTGCTCTATATATATTTTTCGAATTACCTCTAAACAATTTAGAGAGAGAAGCAGAATACGCTGCCATTAAACGAGTTGTATAATCAGGATTCTTAAGCTCTTGTACTCCTCCCCAAGCAACTCTGACTCGTTTAGCAATTGTAGCTCCCTTTTTTTCAGTCAATCCAAAAAGACCATATTTGGTTACTTCATCATCACTTCTAAAAGACCAGTCAAAATTACTTTCTACCTTAACTATAGCAGCTAAAAATAATGGGTCTATTCTATAACTAGTTCCATACTTCACTAAATAAGCTATAATCTTTTCAGCTTTATCACTTGGCACCTCTGAAGCTTTAAGAATATACCTTAATCGCTCTGTTGTAGTATTAAAACTTGATGGAGGTTTAAGTTTTTTTGCTACTTCTTTTTGAATCTCCTTATTTTTAACTTTATTTACAATTTTTTCATTAGCTTGAGGCTCTTTTTGCTTAGCAATAATTTTTGTAACTTTCTTGTCTTTTGGCTCGACTTTTTTTACTGGAGGTTTAGGTTTATTAAAATTAATATCGCCTATAGACCATTCTGAATATTTATCAAAAATAGTATTTACCAAATAAATCATATCTGCTGAATAAAAAAACTTTGCTTTCAAAGCAGAACTAATATTCTCAGGTTTATCAAAATATGCAAACAAAACATGATTCATATTACCTTGAAATAACTCTCTTAAAAAACCAAGATATTCAGTAGCATTTCTGATATTTTCTTTTGGTAAAATGAGATCATCTATAGATGGAGAAACTTCACCAGATAGTCGAGATAAAAACTGAGCAGAATAAAGATTAAGGCTCATTATGCCATATCTATCCTCTCTTCTAAAATCAAGTTTAAAATTAGCATCTACAAAAGCAACAGCTGCAAGAAAAAGAGGATCTATATTTTCAAGTTTTCCAAATTCTACAAAATACTTAGAAAGAATTCTAGCTTGCTTTAAATTAGCTTTGCCAAGCAGTTCAAATAAAATATTAGAATACTCTTCCTCACCTCTTATTTTATCAAAATATAAAACAGGTCGATTAACTAAAAGTTGCTTCTGTACAGAAATATTTTTTGGAATAGTTGCTGCATCTATCAACAATAACTCGCCCTCACTTTGAGGTAAATTAAAATTACTCGTTGAATCTGTAAGATCTAAAGGTTGAGCCACAAAAGAATCATTCGCGGCTATATCAACATCTGAATCAAAAATTCCAGGTTCTTTTGCATCAGAAAATAACAAAGCAACTATACACCCAATTAAAACAAAGACAGACAATGTCATAATCCATAGTAGCCTTGTATGGCTGGTCTCTTTTTTCTTTCCTTTGAACATCAAGACAAGTGTAATTTGGCAACAAAAAACTGGCAAGACGAAGAAAGTTACTTAATATTGAAGTAAGCTTCTCTTATTGCAGATTTTTCGCACCTAACACCACTCTCAATCAATACAATTGCTTTGCGCGAACGGATTGAATTTTCTATTCTTTTTCCCTAGAATAGCATCTTAATGAGCAAAAAACCTCTAAAACTATTAATTCTTGCTGGCGAAGCCTCAGGTGATGAGCATGCCGCAATCATTCTAAAAGATCTAAAAGTAAATTTCGAAAACCTTGAGACTAGAGCTCTAGGCTCCTCAAAACTTAAAAACGCAGGAGCTAAAATTGTTGTTGACAATAAAAAATACGCATCTCTTAATGGGTTTAATCTCCCTATCATACTCTACAAAAGCTCTATTGCTTTTTCTAGACTACTATATGAGCTGCTTTTTTTTAAACCTGATTGCGTTCTTTTAGTTGATTACCCTGATTTCAATCTAAGATTTTCTCTTTTTCCAAAACTTTTAAGAATTCCTGTTGTTTATTTAATTCCTCCAACAGTCTGGGCTTGGCGAGAAGGCAGAGCTAAGACTATAAAAAATAGAATTAGCCACACTCTTTCAATTTTTCCATTTGAAAAAGAATACTACAGAAAACTCGGAGTAGAAAATATTACCTACATTGGAAACCCTACTTTCCAAGAGATGAAAAATTATGTACCTAAAATTTCTAAAAAAGAATTTTGCAAACTAAGCAATATAGATCCAAAAAATAAAATTTTTCTTTTTCTGCCGGGCAGTAGAAAATCTGAAGTTAAAAGACATATGCCTATACTAACTCAAAGTATAAAAAAATTAAGTAATGAAATATCAAATGTGACGTTTATTATCTCGAAAGCACCAGGAATTGATGAGAATCTTATTCCAAATTCTCAAAACTACATTACAAGTGAAACAGATGCTAGAGACTTAATGACCTTTGCAGATTGCGCTTTAATTAAATCAGGCACATCTAACTTAGAAGCAGCAATTTTAAATTTACCTTTCTCAATGTTTTATACACTTAATTCAAGCACTTTTAAAATTTTAGATAGAATTTTAAAAACTAAAGTGTACTCATTGGTAAATATACTTCGACCAAATACAACTAAAGAATTAATTCAAAATAATTTTACAGCTGAAAAAGCGTCTAAAGAAATACTTGAGCTACTCTCTAATCAAGAAAAAAGAACAAAAATGAAAGAAGGCTTTAGCGAAATACGCCAATCTTTAACTACCTCTAAAGAGCCTCAGTTAATAGCTAATAAGATTATTGCAGAACACTTAATTAATGGTTCTAGACAAACAAGAACAGTGTCTCGAGTTCTTCAATACCTTAAACCATACAAGAAATCCTTTCTTGTAGCCCTAATTTGCATGATTTTATTTGCTGCAACAGATGGGGCAATACCATTTCTTT
Organism: uncultured bacterium; assembly: GCA_937976335.1. GTDB lineage: Bacteria > Bdellovibrionota_C > UBA2361 > UBA2361 > CALJRW01 > CALJRW01. Next base: position 61,614 of record CALJRW010000147.1, read on the forward strand.
TAAAAATGTTAATCGAAAATGTTTTTGTTAGTAAAAACTCAGTTGCTCTTTCTTCTATCCCCTTCATTCTTATAGCATTTGCTTTAGTAAGGGGGAGCCTAGACTTTAGTCAAAGCTTTATTAGTTCTAAAATTGGGCATAATATTGTAAAAGACGTAAGAAATCATACTCATAGCCATCTTCTAAAACTAAGTCCTAGCTTTTTCGTAAATAACTCTGTTGGAAATATCTTAGCTCGCTTTACTAGTGATGTTATTTTAGTAAGAGATTTTTTAACTTCTGCACTTGCTACTTTAATAAGAGATACTGTTAAAATTTTAGTTCTAATGGCTTCTGCTTTTTTTCTAGACCCTTTTTTAGCACTTATTGCTTTTATTGGTTTCCCTCTTGGCATTTATCCCATTTATAGATTTGGAAAGAGAATGCGAAAATTGGGGGCAAGAGGTCAAGAAGAAATTGGAGAAGTTAGTTCATTAGTACAAGAAAGCGTTTTAGGAAACAAAGTTATTCAATCATTTAGGAAAGAAGATTTTGAGAAAGAAAAATTTCAAGAAAAAAATCAAAAACTTACCAAAACTTTTATTAAATCAGAACTTGTAAAAGCTGTTACTGGACCAGTTAACGAACTAGTTGCAATTGTTGCAATTTCTTTAACTATTCTTTATGGAGGGTCTACTGTAATTGGAGGTTCTCGTGGTTTAGGAAACTTTATAGCTTTTTTAACTGCTGTTTATTTGCTCTATGATCCATTTAAAAAATTAAGCAAACTAAACAATAATGTACAACAAAGTCTTTCAGGTGCTGAAAGAATTTTTACAATTCTTGATTCTGAACCTTCAATAGCTGAGTCTAAAGAACCTCTAAGT